>NZ_FMHU01000001.1:328677-657355 GCF_900091415.1 Micromonospora inyonensis
GTGGAGGAGATCCGGGCGGCCCTGGCCGCGTACCCGAACGCCGAGGACTTCGCCTGGGTGCAGGAGGAGCCGGCCAACCAGGGTGCCTGGAGCTTCGTCGCGCTCAACCTCCTGGAGCACCTGGACGACGTCCGGCTGCGTCGGATCTCCCGGCCCGCCGCGGCGGCTCCGGCCGTCGGCTCGGCGAAGATGCACGACGTCGAGCAGACCGCGCTCATCGAAGCGGCCCTGCCCCGTCCCTGATCCCGTCCCACGCTGGGGCAGTGTCCGCCGACACCGGCCGGGCCTGCCCCAGCGGCATGTTCGAGGAGAGCACATGTACTTCACCGACCGAGGTATCGAGGAGCTGGTTGAGCGGCGCGGAGAGGAGACCGTGTCGGTCGAGTGGCTGGGCGAGCGGCTGCGCGACTTCGTCGACCTGAACCCGGAGTTCGAGACGCCGATCGAGCGGTTCGCCACGTGGCTGGCCCGGCTCGACGACGAGGACGACGACTGACGTCCACCGGACGGGGTCATTGACACCCAGCGTCACCGTCGGGTGCACTGGGAGGCAGCGTCCACGGTCCGGTTCGTCCGGCCGGACCGTACGCCGCCCGGCCCAGGGAGGCGGACATGAGCCCCGAAACCCCCAAGCCACCCCAGGACGCGGTGACCGTACGCCGGCTCCGGGTCAGCGTCGGTGCCGTCGGCATCGCCCTACCGATCGTGCTGACCGCCGGATACGCCCTCGTCACCGGCCGCCCCGCGCTGCTCGACTCGCTCAGCGGGTATTACCACAGCCCGATGCGGGACGTCTTCGTCGGCAGCATGTGCGCGATCGGTGTGTTCCTGATCAGCTACCGGCACCGGCGGCCCGACGACCTGATCAGCACGATCGCCGGGGTGCTGGCGATCGGGGTGGCGCTCTTCCCGACCGCGCCTGGCGACCCGAGCGGCACCGAGCGCGTCGTCGGCGTGGTGCACCAGGTCTGCGCGGCCGTGCTGTTCCTGCTGCTCGCCGTCTTCTGCCTGGTCCTGTTCACCCGGACCGACCCGACGGTCCGCCCCGACCCGGTGCCCGGCAACGGGTTCTACCGCACCTGCGGGTACGTGATCATCGCGGCGATCGTGCTCGCCGTGGCCAGCAACGTCCTGCCCGACGACGTCCGCGACACGCTCCGGCCGGTGCTGTGGTGCGAGGCGGTCGCGGTGTTCGCCTTCGGCGCGGCGTGGCTGGCCCGCAGCGACGCGATCTTCCGGGCCGCCCACCCGCCCCGGGAGGAGACGCCCCGCCCGGCCGAGCCGGCCGTGTCCTGAGCCCCGGCCCGGGACCAAGGACCCGGGCGGGCCCGAGTGCGATCTTGTAGCGTGAGGGCGTGGCGCGCAGTGTCTACCTCACCAGCGTGGGCTCGGGCGGTGGCAAGTCGACCATCGCGCTCGGTCTCGCCGAACTCCTCTCCCGTCAGGTCGAGCGGATCGGCGCGTTCCGGCCGCTGGTCGCCGGCTCCACGCCCGACCCGATCCTCGCCCTGCTCGGCGACCGGTACCGCATCGAACCGCCGGTGGCGGATCTGCACGGCACCACGTACGCGGAGGCGGCCCGGCTGGTCGGGGACGGCAGGCGGGAGGAACTGGTCAGCCGGATCGTCGAGCGGTACCGCGCGGTGGAGCGGCGCTGCCCGGCGATGGTGGTGGTGGGCAGCGACCTCGACGACACCGGTGACCCGGGCAACCCCCGCGCGCTGGCCTTCAACGCCCGGCTGGCCACCGAGTTCGGCAGCGTGGTGGTGCCCGTCGTGGACGGCTTCGGGCAGGAGCCGGAGGCGGTGGCGGCGGCGGCGCGTGGGGCGTACCACGATCTGGCGGACCTGGGCGCGACGGTGCTGGCGGTGATCGCCAACCGGGTGTCCGGGCCGATGACGCTGCCGGACCTGCCCGTGCCGGCGTACGCCATCCCGGAGGTGCCGACCGTGTCGGCGCCGACGGTGGCCGAGGTGGCGGCGGCGCTCGGCGCCACCCTGCTCACCGGGGACGACGCCACGCTCGGCCGGGACGTGCTCGACTACGTGGTCGGCGCGGCGCACGTGCCGACCCTGCTGGAGCACCTGACCGACGGCTGCCTGGTGATCACCCCCGGGGACCGGGACGACCTGCTGGTGGCGGCGAGCGCCGCGCACGTGGCCGGGCAGGTCTCGCTGGCCGGGCTGGTGCTGACCCTCGGCGAGCGGCCCGACCCCCGGGCGATGCGGCTGGTCGAGCGGATGAACACCGGCCTCGCGGTGCTGTCGGTGCCGAGCGACAGCTACGACACGATCTCCGCGTCGAACCGGATCGAGGGACGGCCCAGCCCGGCCCACCCGCGCAAGGTGGAGGCCGCGCTCGGCGCGTTCGAGAGCTGCGTGGACACCGTCGACCTGGCCCGCCGGCTGGAGGTCAGCCGCTCCGAGCGGGTCACCCCGCTGATGTTCGAGTACGACCTGATCGACCGGGCCCGCTCGCGGCAGCGGCGGCTGGTGCTGCCCGAGGGCACCGAGGAGCGGATCCTCCGGGCGGCGGAGGTGCTGCTGCGCCGGGGCGTGGCCGCGCTGACCCTCCTGGGCCGCCCCGACGACATCGCCCGGCGCACCCGCGAGCTGGGCATCGACATCGGCGACGCGCAGGTGGTCGACCCGGTCACCAGCGAGTGGCGGGACGAGTTCGCCGAGCGCTACGCCGACCTGCGCCGGCACCGGGGCATGACGGTCGAACTGGCGCACGACATCATGGCGCAGCCGAACTACTTCGGCACGATGATGGTGCAGACCGGGCACGCCGACGGCATGGTCTCCGGGGCGACGCACACCACCGCCGCCACCATCCGCCCGGCCTTCGAGATCATCCGGAACGTGCCGGGGGTCTCGGTGGCCTCCAGTGTCTTCTTCATGCTGCTCGCCGACCGGGTGCTGGTCTACGGCGACTGCGCGGTCAACCCCGACCCGGACGCCGCCCAGCTCGCCGACATCGCGATCTCCTCGGCCGACACCGCCGCCCGGTTCGGCATCGAACCCCGCGTCGCCATGCTGTCCTACTCCACCGGCAGCTCCGGGGCGGGCGCGGACGTGGAGAAGGTCGCGGCGGCCACGAAACTGGTCCGGGAGCGCCGGCCGGACCTCCTGGTCGAGGGGCCGATCCAGTACGACGCGGCGATCGACCCCCAGGTGGCCGCCACCAAGCTGCCGGAGAGCCCGGTCGCCGGGCGGGCCACGGTCTTCATCTTCCCGGACCTGAACACCGGCAACAACACGTACAAGGCGGTGCAGCGCTCGGCCGGCGCGGTCGCGGTCGGCCCGGTGATGCAGGGTCTCCGCCGGCCGGTCAACGACCTGTCCCGGGGCGCAGGCGTCGCCGACATCGTCAACACCGTGGCGATCACCGCCATCCAGGCCGCCGGGGAGCCGTCGTGACCGACCGGGTGCTGGTGCTCAACTGCGGTTCGTCCTCGGTCAAGTACCGCCTCTACGCTGGCGACACGGTGGACGCCAGGGGCACCGTCGAGCGGATCGGCGAGCCGGGCGGGGGCCCGGCGGACCACTCCGGCGCGGTCCGGGAGATCCTCGCCGGGCTGGACCTGACCGACCTGGTCGCGGTCGGGCACCGGGTGGTGCACGGCGGCCAGCGCTTCACCGAGCCGGTGCGGGTCGACGACGGGGTGCTCACCGCCATCCGCGACCTGTTCCCGCTCGCGCCGCTGCACAACCCGGCGAACCTGGCCGGCATCGAGGTGACCCGGAAGCTGCTGCCGGACACCCCGCAGGTCGCGGTCTTCGACACCGCGTTCCACCACACCCTGCCCGAGGCCGCCGCCACCTACGCCGTGGACCGGGAGACCGCCCGGCGGTACGGCGTCCGGCGGTACGGCTTCCACGGCACCTCGCACGCGTACGTCTCCCGGCGTACCGCCGAGCTGCTCGGCCGGGCGTACGGGGAGACCAACACCATCACCCTGCACCTCGGGAACGGGGCGAGCGCCTGCGCGGTGGCCGGTGGACGCAGCGTCGCCACCTCGATGGGGATGTCGCCGCTGGAGGGCCTGGTGATGGGCACCCGCAGCGGTGACCTCGACCCGGCGATCCTCTTCCACCTGCACCGCGAGGCCGGCTTCGGGGTGGACGCGCTCGACGACCTGCTCAACCACCGCAGTGGCCTGCGTGGACTGGCCGGGGCGAACGACATGCGGGAGGTGCTGGCCCGCCGCGCCGACGGCGACCCGGCGGCGACGCTCGCCTTCGACGTGTACTGCCGACGGATCACCGGCTACGTGGGGGCGTACTACGCCCTGCTCGGGCGGGTCGACGCGATCACCTTCACCGCCGGGGTGGGCGAGCACGCCGCGCCGGTCCGCGCCGCCGCGCTGGCCGGGCTGGAACGGCTGGGGATCAGCGTCGACCCGGCGCGCAACGCCACCGGCGGCGGGGAGGACCGGGTGATCTCCCCGGACGGCTCCGAGGTCACGGTCTGCGTGGTCGGCACGGACGAGGAACGGGAGATCGCCCGGGCGGCCCGCGCGGTGGTCGCCGCCGGCTGACCCGCGCGGGTCAGCTCAGGGCGATCCAGAAGGCCAGGGCGAGCAGCAGCGCGGCCACCACCACCGCACCGATCAGCGACGGCTTCGACGACTCGGGCACCGGCGGGCCGGTCGGGCTGGCCAGCTCCGGAGCGGGCACGAAGGCACGATACGACTCGATGGTCCCACCCGGGTCGACGGAGTCGTCAGCCATGCCGACGAGGGTAGCGAAGCCGCGCAACCCGTGGTGAGCCGGCGCACCCGCACGCCCGCGTCCGTCGACGGTCTCCCCGGAACGCCTCCCGGCCGGGTGGCGGAAACGGATCGGCCGGGTGGCGGGCGCACCCGATCCGGAAGGCGGGAGCGCACCGCCTCGGGGGCACCTACCGTCAGGACATGAAACCCCCTCGCCTGCTCGCCGCGCTGCTGCTGACGGTGCTGCTGGCCGGCTGCGGCACGGCCACCGCCGCGCCTGGTACCGCCCCACCGCCCCGCCCGGCACCCCGGGAGGCGTACGCCGTCGGCGTGCGGACGCTGACCGTCGAGCCCGGGTCGGCCCGCCCGCTGCCGGTGACCGTCTGGTACCCGGCAGCCGGCCGGTCGGCCGCGCCGGGTCGGTTCCCGGTGGTGCTGTACAGCCACGGGCTGCGCAGCGTGCCCGCACTGCACGCCGCGTTGACCACCCGGTGGGCGGCGGCGGGCTTCGTGGTGGCCGCGCCCACCTACCCGAACACCAACCTCCGCTCGGCCCGGTTCAACCGCGCCGACGTCCGCAACCAGCCGGCGGACGCCTGGCGTGTGGTCCGACACGTCATCCGGTTGGACGGCACCCCCGGCGACCTGCTCGCCGGTCACCTGGAGACCGGCCGGGTCGCCGCTGCCGGACACTCGGCCGGCGGGTTCACCACCGCCGGCATGTTCACCTCGGGTCACCCGGCACGACTGCGGGCAGGCGTCATCATCGCCGCCGGGGGCATGGCGGGCAGCTTCGCCGGACCGCCGGCCGCCCTGCTCTTCGTGCACGGCGGAGCCGACCAGATCGTGCCGTGGCACGTCGGCCGGGCCGGATACGACCGCACGGACTGGCCCCGGGCGTTCCTCACCCTGCCCGGCCAGGGGCACGGCGAGTACCTGACCCCTGACCGGCCCGGATTCGCACAGGTCCTCGCCGCCACCACCGACCTGCTGCGCTGGCGGCTCTACGACGACCCGGCGGCCGGACGACGGATCGCGGCGGGCGCGCGGCTGGCCGGGGTGACCAGCTTCGAGGACCGCCTCGGCATCCCCCACTGAGCCGTCCGGCCGAGCCGGGAGGCGAGGCACAATCGAGGACATGTCCCGCCGCCGTACCCCCGCGCTCGTCGCCACCACGCTGCTCACCCTGGGACTCGCCGCGTGCTCGACCGACGCCGCCCCGGCCACCTGGTCCCCGGCGGCCGAACCGTCGACGACCGCCACGCCCGCCGCGGAGGCCCCCCGGGGGCGGGCGCCGGAGAAGGCGTTCGCGATCGGCGTACGCCAGCTCACGCTCAACCGGGACGGCGACCGGCCCCTGCCGGTGACGCTCTGGTACCCGGCCCGGGGCGAGTCCGGCGGCACGGCGAAACGGTCGGCACCCGCCGCCGGGGGCCGCTTCCCGGTGGTGGTGTTCAGCCACGGCCTCAGCGCCCGGCCAGCCGACTACGCCGCCCTGCTCACCCGGTGGGCGGCGGCGGGCTTCGTGGTGGCCGCTCCGACGTTCCCGAACACCAGCCGTGGCGCCGCCCAGGTCAACCCGCTCGACGTGCTCAACCAGCCGGCCGACGTGTCGTACGTGCTCACCGAGGTCCTGGCCCTGGACGGGCGGGCCGGCGACCCGCTGCGCGGGCGACTGGCCACCGACCGGGTGGCCGCCGCCGGGCACTCCGCCGGCGGGGTGACCACCATCGGCCTGTTCACCCTGGGCCGGGACGAGCGGCTCGGCTCCGGGGTGGTCCTCGCCGGCACCGCACTCGGCGTGGGCAGCGCCTTCGCCGGAACCGCCGCCCCGCAGCTCTTCGTGCACGGTGAACTCGACGAAGTGGTCGACTACTCCGCCGGCAGGGCGGCCTACGACCGGGTTCCCTGGCCCAAGGCGATGCTGAGCCTGCCCCGGGGAGACCACGGGCGGGCCCTGCTCGCCGACGGCGCGTCCCTGCGGGTCGTCGCGGACACCACCGTCGAGTTCCTGCGCTGGAGCCTCTACGGCGACGACACGGCCAAGCGCCGGCTGCCGGCCGACGCGGCACGGGGCGGTCTCGCCACCCTCGACAACCGGCTCTGAGCCGTCGCCGGGGCGCGCGTACCCGCCGCTGCGCGCGGACGCCCCGCGACCGTCGTGGTGCGGGACGCCGCCGGATCAGCGGGTGTGGTCGACGACGACCTTGCCGAAGACGTCACCGGAGTGCAGCCGGGCGAACGCCTCCTCGACCTGGCTGAACGGGTGCACGCTGTCGACGACCGGGCGCACCCCGTGTCCGGCGCAGAAGGCGAGCAGCTGCGCCATGTCCTCCGGGGTGCCCATCGAGGTGCCGAGGATCTGCAACTGCATGGCGAAGATCCGGCGCAGGTTGACCTTCGGCTCGTGCCCGGCGGTCGCACCGGAGACGACGATCCGGGCCATCGGCGCGGCCGACTTCAGGGAGTGGTCGAAGGTGGCCGCGCCGACCGTCTCGATGACCACGTCGACCCGCTCCGGCAGCCGGGCTCCCGGCTCCACGGCGGTCGCGCCCAGCGCGGCGATCCGCTCCCGCTTGGCCGCGTCCCGGCTGGCCGCGTAGACCCGCTTTCCCATCGCCAGGGCGAGCGCCACGGCCGCCGTGGCGACCCCACCACCGGCGCCCTGCACGAGCACCGCGTCGCCCTCGTCGACCCGCCCGACGGTGGTGAGCATCCGCCAGGCGGTGAGCCAGGCGGTGGGCAGGCAGGCGGCGTCGGTGGCGGAGAGCCCAGCGGGCAGCGGCAGCAGGTTCGACCGGGGCACGGCCACCCGCTCGGCGAGGGTGCCCTGGGCGTGCTCGGAGAGGAGGGAGATGCCGCGCGGGTCGCCCTTGTCGGCGATCACCGGGTAGACGACGACCTCGTTGCCGTCCGGGTCGACGCCCACCGCGTCGCAGCCGAGGATCATCGGCAGGCGGTCCGCGCCCAGGCCGACGCCGCGCAGCGACCAGAGGTCGTGGTGGTTGAGCGAGCTGGCCAGGACCTGGACGGTCACCCAGTCGTCGTCCCAGGGGGTCGGCTCGGGCCGCTCTCCCACGGTCAGCGCGGCGAGCGGGTCGGCGTCGTCGAAACGGGAGGCGAAGGCGGCACGCATGGTCGGCACGGTAACAAGGATGACGGCAGCGGCGCAGCCCCCGAAGGAGGTGACCCTCGGCCACCACGCCGCTGCGCCGTGTCCACGCCGGGGCGATGCTTCGTCCGTCCCGTCCGGCTCTGCCAGAAAAGGGGCCCCGGGCCGGCGGGCGGCGGGTGGGCCCCTTTTCGGAGTTCCGACGGTTCAGGCGCGGGCGACGCCGTCCGCGCGGGCCGCCTCCGCGACCGCCTCGGCAACGGCCGGGGCGACCCGGGGGTCGAGCGGCGAGGGCACGATCGCGTCCGCGGTCAACGTCTCGCTGACCACCCCGGCGATCGCGTCGGCCGCCGCCACCTTCATGTTCTCGGTGATCCGGGTGGCCCGGGCGTCCAGCGCGCCCCGGAACACGCCGGGGAAGGCGAGCACGTTGTTGATCTGGTTGGGGTAGTCGCTGCGCCCGGTGGCGACCACCGCGACGTGCCGGGCGGCCACCTCGGGGTGCACCTCCGGGCTGGGGTTGGCCAGGGCGAAGACGATGCCACCCGAGGCCATCCCGGCCACCGCCGCCTCCGGGATCTGACCGCCGGAAACCCCGATCAGGACGTCGGCGTCACGCAGCGCCTCGGTCATGTCCCCGCGCCGCCCGGCGGCGTTGGTGATGGCGGCCAGTTCGGCCTTGGTCGCGGTGAGGTCGGTGCGGTCCCGGCCGATGATGCCCCGCGAGTCGCAGACCACCACCTCGTCCGGGTCGACGCCCCCGGCGATCAGCATCTTGGTCACCGCGATCCCGGCCGCGCCGGCACCGCTGACCGCGACCCGCAGGTCACCGAGCTTGCGGTTGAGCAGCCGGGACGCGTTGCGCAGGGCGGCGAGCACGACGATGGCGGTGCCGTGCTGGTCGTCGTGGAAGACCGGGATGCCGAGGGCCTCGTCGAGGCGGCGCTCGATCTCGAAGCAGCGCGGCGCGCTGATGTCCTCCAGGTTGATCCCACCGAACGACGGGGCGAGCGCCGTCACCGCCGTGACGATCTCGTCCACGTCCTGGGTGTCCAGGCAGATCGGCACAGCGTCCACGCCGCCGAACTGCTTGAACAGCACCGCCTTGCCCTCCATGACCGGCATCGCGGCGCGGGGGCCGATGTTGCCCAGGCCGAGCACGGCGGAGCCGTCGGTGACCACCGCGACGGTGTGCGACACCCAGGTGTACTCGTCCACCAGGGCGGGGTCGGCGGCGATGGCCTCACAGACTCGGGCGACGCCCGGGGTGTAGGCGAGGGAGAGATCCTCGCGGCTGGTCAGCGGCACCGTCGAGGTGACGGCCATCTTGCCGCCGACGTGCAGCCGGAAGACGGGATCAGCGGGATCCGCAGAAGGCGATGACATGGTGACTCCAAGATCTGTCGAGCAGATGGACCGGCCAGCCGGGCCACGTGGTCAGCGGCAGCGGGCGGCGCGCGGTGCGGGGGTCACCCGGGCACTGCCCGAGCATAGTGTCCGGCATGAAACTCGAATGTGAGTAGGGTCATAACAGCCGCTCACTGAATCGCCGAGGTCGCGGCCAGTAGCGCGCCACCACCCGTCCCCACACGTCGGCCACGCCGTGGACGCGGGAGTCGTCGGTGACGAACTCGTTGTCACCGCGTACCCACCAGCCGCCGTCCGCCGGGCGGACCGCGCGCTTGACCACGAGCAGGTCCGGCCGGCTGCGGAAGACCGCGACGACGATGTCACCCGCACGCACGGCGCGACCACCGGTCCGGACCAGCAGCGCGTCCCCGTGCCGCAACGTCGGGACCATGGAGGGCCCGGCCACCAGCACGGCGGCCAGCGGCCCGCGCGGCCGGGGCGTACCGCCGCCACCAGCGGTCACCGGGTTTCACCTCCGCACCGTCGGGGAGCAACTCCAGGAGTAATGTCATGTCGGATCATCGCAAACGTCCCATGGAGGATCCCGATGCGTCTTCCCCGCATCTTCACGCCGCGCGTGACCGTCAGCGCCCACTGCGACCTGCCGTGCGGCGTCTACGACCCGGCGCAGGCCCGGATCGAGGCCGAGTCGGTCAAGGCGATCTGCGAGAAGTACCAGGCGAACACCGACCCGGAGTTCCGCACCCGCGCCCTGATCATCAAGGAGCAGCGCTCCGAGCTGGTCAAGCACCACCTGTGGGTGCTGTGGACGGACTACTTCAAGCCCGCGCACTTCGAGAAGTACCCGAACCTGCACACGCTGTTCAACGAGGCCACCAAGCTGGCCGGTGCCAACGGCGCCAAGGGCACCATCGACCCCGCCAAGGCCGACGAGCTGCTCCAGAAGATCGACGAGATCTCCAAGATCTTCTGGGAGACCAAGCAGGCGTGACCCTCGGCGTCACCGCACCGACGATCCGGCCGGTACGTCCCGGGGACGTACCGGCCGTCGTCGCCATGGTGCACGAGCTGGCCGACTACGAGCGGGCCGCCGACCGCTGTCACCTCACCGCCGGGCAGCTCGAGGCGGCGCTGTTCGGCCCGGCACCGGCCCTCTTCGGTCACGTGGCGGTCGACGCCACCGACCAGCCGGTCGGGTTCGCCCTCTGGTTCCTCACCTTCTCCACCTGGGAGGGAACCCACGGCATCCACCTGGAGGACCTCTACGTCCGGCCAGCCGCCCGCGGCACCGGGGCGGGACGGCTGCTGCTGGCGGCCCTCGCCGCGCTCTGCCTCGAACGGGGCTACCGGCGGCTGGAGTGGATGATGCTCGACTGGAATCCCGCCGCCGGCTTCTACCGGGCGATCGACGCCCGCACCATCGACGACTGGGTGCCGTACCGGCTGGACGGGGCGGCGCTGCGGCGGCTGGCGGCACAGGCCACCGTTGACGAAGCGGCATCCGGTCCGACCGGGTAGAGTCCGCGACCGGGGGGATGAGCGTGACTCAACTGACCGGGCGGACGACGGCTGACGAGGACGTCGTACACCTGACCGTGCCCGCGGACGGCGGCTACCTCAGCGTGCTGCGGACCGCGACCGCGGGCCTCGCCGCGCGTCTCCAGTTCGCCCTCGACGAGATCGAGGACCTGCGGATCGCGGTCGACGAGGCCTGCGCCATGCTGCTCGCGATCACCACCCGCGACGCCGAGCTGGAGTGTTCCTTCACGGTCACCGAGGACGCGCTGACCGTCGAGGTGACCGTGCCGACGGTCCGGGGCGCGAAGCTGCCGGCCGAGTCCTCCTTCGCCTGGAAGGTGCTCACCGCGCTGACCACGTCGGCCGCCGCGACCGCCGCCGACGGCCGGGCCACCATCTCGCTGCTCACCCGCCGCGCCGCGCACTGACGCCGCCGGGGGCGTCACCCGTTTCTCGACCGCACCGTGGGCCGTCGCCCGCTTCGTCCGACCGCCGTCCCCGTCGGGCCGTGCCCGGCCCCCGGACGGCGTCAGTCCAGCAGGCCGAGTGCCCGGGTGGTGGCCGGGGCGACCAGGAGCGCGCACACGCCCGCGCCGAGCGCCATCAGCGGCACCCCGAGCCAACCCAGCCCGCCCTGGATCATGTACCAACCGATCGGCAGGAGCATGAGCTGAAGCACGATCGCCGGGGCGCGGGCACCGGCCCGGCGGCGCGCGAGGGCGGCGCCGACCGCCCAGAGCGTGAGCGCGCCGCCGGCCGCGAAGACGGTGATGAGCACCGCCGAGGCAAGGTCGACCGCGTCCGAGGTCAGGTTCTCGTAGACCAGCCAGACCGCGACCAGCCCGAGGGCGACCGCCTCTCCCCTCAGCAGGCGGACCGCCGTACTCAGTGTGGTGGGCACCGGGGCGGAGTCGATCGTCACGGCGACACGATACCCGCGCGGGATCGCGGTACAGTCCGCGCATGCGGGCCGTCCTGGTAGTCAACCCGAAGGCCACCACCACGAGCGAGCGCAGCCGGGACGTGCTGGTCCGGGCGCTGCGCAGTGAGGTGGACCTCGCGGTGCGGTACACCCGTCGCCGTGGGCACGCCACCGACCTCGCGCGGGAGGCGGCCGAGGAGGGCGTCGACCTGGTCGTCACCCTCGGTGGTGACGGCACGGTCAACGAGGTGGTGAACGGCTTGATGACCGCCGAGCCGCCGACGGTCACCGGCGGCACGTCGGCGGACCGGCTGCCCGCGCTCGCCACGGTGCCCGGCGGCTCGACGAACGTCTTCGCGCGGGCACTGGGTCTGCCCCGGGAATGGCCCGACGGCACCAGCATGATCCTGGAAGGGCTCCGACTGGGTCGCTCCCGGACGATCGGGTTGGGCCGCGCCGACGACCGCTACTTCACCTTCTGCGCCGGCTTCGGGCTCGACGCGGCGGTCGTGCATCGCGTGGAAATGGCACGGAAGCGGGGCCGTGTTTCCACTCCGTCGCTATATCTTCGCGCTGCGGTGAATCAGTACTTCCTCGGCTCCGACCGACGGCATCCGATGATCCGGTTGGAGCGTCCGGGAGAGGAGTCGGAAGGCGAGTTGGCGACGGCCATCATCCAGAACACGGCCCCTTGGACGTACCTCGGTGATCGGGAAATCAACCCCAACCCGGACGCATCATTCGACCTCGGCCTTGACGTGATGGCGCTTCGTCAGCTAAGGGTGGCGAGCACGTCACGTACGGTCACCCAGATGTTCTCCCGGCACCCGGACCCCCGTGGACGACAGGTACTCCGCCTTCACGACGTGGCCGAGTTCACCTTGGTCGCTAGCCGACCGCAGGCGTTCCAACTCGACGGGGACTACCTTGGAGAGCGGGAGAAAGTTAGATTCACATCCGTACCGGCCGCACTGAGAGTAATCTGCTGAGTCTGGGGTACCACCCTCGGTTGGCGCGGCGGGTGACGCGCCGGAGGGCGACGCGCCAGATATGCCTGCAATGTCGTGCGGGCTGTACTATATTGATCCTCGGCTACGGGGCGGCGCGGTGGGGCCAGCCCTGGAAACCGGGCAAATAGGTCGTGAGCTTGCTCACCGCCGAGAAGTTTTTCGGAGCGTCACCCTTGACATTCCAGTTGTTCGTGAAAGTATTCACAAGCGGACTTGAGTTACCGGGACATTGCGCGGATAAGCTCGGCATGATGAGCTGTTCCTCGCTGCCCCAGGGCTAACGGCCTGCTCACGCAATGCTGATTCGACGAACGCGAACCGTCACCATCGGCACTGCGGATGCGAATAGGAAAACGGAAAAGCAAGAACTGCCACCCATCTCAGAATGAGGAGTGTTGCCGCCATGGACTGGCGCCACCATGCTGCCTGCCGCGACGAGGACCCGGAGCTGTTCTTCCCGATCGGGACGTCCGGGCCGGCTCTGCTGCAGGTCGAGCAGGCCAAGGCCGTCTGCCGGCGGTGCTCCGTGACCGACGAGTGCCTGAAGTGGGCACTGGAGTCCGGTCAGGACGCCGGCGTCTGGGGCGGAATGAGCGAGGAGGAGCGTCGCGCCGTGAAGCGTCGCGGCGGTCTCCGGGTGCTGCGCGCTCACTCCGCCTGACCACACACCACCGAACGCCCCGCCAGCCCGCTGGCGGGGCGTTCGCCTTTCTCCCCCGGGGTGACGCGGCTCAGGAGCAGGCGGACCAGGTCGGGAGTGTCGCCGAGCGGGGCGGAGACCGCGACGGCGCCGGCCTCCCGGGCCGCCGCCGTCACGGCGTCGTGGAACAGCCCCGGTGCCAGGAAGTACGCCGACACCGCCACCCGTCCGGCCCCCGCCGCCCGGAACCGGGCCACCGCCGCACCGGTGGACGGCGCGGCGGCCGAGGCGTACGCGACCCGGCAGGGCACCCCGTAGCTCTCCCCGAGCGCGACGGCCACCCGTCCCACCGAGGCACGGGCCCGCACGTCCCGGGTGCCCGCCGCCGCCAGCACCAGCGCGTCGAACCGGTCCGGTTCCGCCTCGGCCAGTCGCTGCCGCAGCCCGGCCAACAGTGTGTCGTCCACCACCGCCCCGACCGGACCGAGCACGTCGGTCACCCGTACCGCCATCGGGGGTCCGGCGGCGCCCGCCTCCGCCACCGCCGCCGGCACGTCCACCCGCCGGTGGTAGGCGGCGGTCAACAGCAACGGCACCAGGACCGCCCGGGGATGACCGGCGGCGGCCAGTCCCCGCAGCACCTCGACCAGCGTGGGCTCGGTGTGGTCCAACCAGCTCGGCAGGACCACCGAACCGGGACGGGCGGCGGCGACCGCCCCGGCCAACGCCCGGGTCGCGGCGGCGGCGCGGGGATCCCGGCTGCCATGGGCGACCAGGACGACCGGATCGACCCCGGCCACCGCCGCCGGACCGGCCGCGGGAGGCCGCGCCGGTGTTCCGGGGGTCAGACGTGCAGTCCGCACTCGGTCTTCTCGAACATCGCCCAACGGCCGGCGCGGGGGTCCTCCCCCGCCTTCGTCCGCCGGGTGCAGGGCCAGCACCCGATCGAGCCGTAGCCCTGCCGGAACAGGTCGTTCACCGGCACCCGGTGCCGGGCGACGTAGGCGTCCACGTCCGCCTGGGTCCAGGCCGCGATGGGGTTGACCTTCACCTTGCCGCGCCGCTCGTCGAATCCGACCACCGGGGTGTTCGCCCGGGTCGGCGACTCGTCCCGGCGCAGCCCGGCCGCCCAGGCGTCGTACCCGGACAGCGCCCGCTCCAACGGTTCGACCTTGCGCAGCTGGCAGCAGTCGTCCGGCGACTTGTTGAACAGCCGGGGCCCGTACTCGCCGTCCTGCTGGCCCACGGTCAGCCGGGGACGGATCGAGCGGACGTTCACCGGCAGCGTGCGGGCCACCTCGTCGCGGATCCGCAGGGTCTCCGGGAAGTGCAGGCCGGTGTCCAGGAAGACCACGTCGACGCCGGGCGCGACCCGGGAGACCAGGTGGGCCAGGACGGCGTCCGCCATCGAACTGGTGACGCAGAACCGGTCGCCGAAGGTCTCCGCCGCCCAGCGGGCGATCTCCAGGGCCCCAGCGCCCTCGAGGTCCCGTCCGGCCCGGGTGGCCAGCTCCCGCAGCTCGTCCGGGCTACGCCGGTCCGGCTCGGCCGGGTCGGGGCGGCCGGGACCGACCAGCCCGAACCCAGCCGCCGACACCAGGCCGCTCATCGCGGCACCGTCCCGTCGACCGCCGGCCGGGCGGCCGCGTCGGGTGCCGGCCGGGAAGCCGTACCCACCGTCGGCCGGGAAGCCGCTCGGGAGAGCAGCCCGTTGAACTTCACCGTGAAGACCCGGACGCAGGCGTGGCACTCCCACACGCCGTGGCCGGCCTCGCTCGGGCGTAGATCCTCCTCGCCGCAGTACGGGCAGTACAGCGGCACCGAACGGGTATCGCTCATCGTGTCCCCCCACCGCGACGGGATCCCACGTCGAATCGCTCGTTCACCGGAGTTCCTCCTCGTCGACCCGGATCACCCAGTTGGCGAACCTCTCCCCCTCGGTGCGGCTGGCGAGGTAGCGCCGGGCCACCCGTTCCACGTACCCGGGCAGTTCCTCGGCCGTGGTCTTCAGGCCGCGCAGCTTGCGGCCGAAGCCGGCGGTCTGGCCGTGGGCCATGCCGAGCCCGCCGCCCAGGTGCACCTGGAAGCCCTCGACCTGGCGGCCGTCCGGGCCGACCACGAGCTGGCCCTTCAGGCCGATGTCGGCGACCTGCGTCCGGGCGCAGGCGTTCGGGCAGCCGTTGATGTGGATGGAGATGTCCGCGTCGAACTCACGCAACCGCTCCTCCAGCCGGGCCACCAGCTCCTCGCCCCGGGCCTTGGTCTCGACGATCGCGAGCTTGCAGTACTCGATGCCGGTACAGGCCATCGTGCCGCGCCGCCACGCCGACGGCCGGGCCTCCAGACCGATGCCGCGCAACGCCGCCACCAGCGAGTCGGTCCGCTCCGGCGCGACGTCCAGCACCAGCAGCTTCTGGTACGGGGTGAGGCGCACCCGGTCGCTGCCGTGCGCGGCGACCACGTCGGCGAGCCGGGCGAGCTGGGTGCCGGAGACCCGCCCGACGACCGGGGCCGCCCCGACGTAGTACCGCCCGTCGGCCTGCTCGTGCACCCCGACGTGGTCGATCGGGCGGGACGGCAGCTCCGGGGCCGGACCGTCCAGCAGCGCCCGGCCCAGGTACTCCTTCTCCAGCACCTCGCGGAACTTCTCCACGCCCCAGTCGGCGACCAGGAACTTCAACCGGGCCCGGTTGCGCAACCGGCGGTAGCCGTAGTCACGGAAGATGCCCACCACCCCGGCCCACACGTCGGGGACCTCGGCCAACGGCACCCACGCCCCGAGCCGCTTGGCGAGCATGGGATTGGTGGCGAGCCCGCCACCGACCCAGACGTCGAACCCGGGGCCGTGGTCGGGGTGGTCCACCCCGAGGAAGGCGATGTCGTTCGCCTCGTACGGGGTGTCAACCAGCCAGGAGATCGAGGACTTGAACTTGCGGGGCAGGTTGGAGTACTGCTTGTCGCCGACGTACCGCCGGACGATCTCGTCGATCGCCGGGGTCGGGTCGACCAGTTCGTCCCTCGCCACGCCGGCGACCGGACTGCCGAGCACGATCCGGGGGCAGTCCCCGCACGCCTCGGTGGTCTGGAGGCCGACCGACTCCAGCCGCCGCCAGATCTCCGGCATGTCCTCGACCCGGATCCAGTGGTACTGGATGTTCTGCCGGTCGGTGATGTCGGCGGTGTCCCGGGCGAACTCCCGGGAGATGTCGGCGACCACCCGCAGCTGCGCCAGGCTGAGCTGCCCACCGTCGACCCGCACCCGGAGCATGAAGAACTCGTCCTCCAGCTCGTGCGGCTCCAGCACGGCGGTCCGCCCACCGTCGATCCCGGCCTTGCGCTGGGTGTAGAGGCCCCACCAGCGGAACCGGCCACGCAGGTCCTGCGGGTCGATCGAGGCGAAGCCCCCGTGCGCGTAGATGTTCTCGATCCGGGCGCGGACGTTGAGCGGGTCGTCGTCCTTCTTCATCCGCTCGTTCGGGTTGAGCGGCTCCCGGTGCCCGAGCGCCCACTGCCCCTCACCCCGGGGTCGGCGGGGGGCCCGGGCGGCGGTCGCCACCGGGCGCTCGGGCCGGTCCGGGGTGCTGTTGACGGCCATCGCGGCGTCCTCCGTTGTCTGGTGATCGCGTCGGTGCGAGCGCGGGACGCGCCGGCCAGCCCGGAATACCGGGCGAAGAGACAACGGTGTCGGGGAGCCGGCGCGGATGCGCGCCCGAGACGAATGAGTCGGGCGTCGTCAGTGGGCCGGACAGATGGCACTGCGGACGCGACCGTAGTCGACGTGGCGGCGGGCCACGAAGCGGCGCTCGACAGCGGCGGTCATGTCGCCCATGCTGCCACACCCGCGAGAACCCGGCCAAGGTCCCGGTGCGCCATCCCACATCACGGGCGACCTCGGAACACGCGCCTGCGAACCGGGCCGAACCGATCGACCTGTCCCGATCACCCCGTCGGCGGCTACCGACGCGTGCGACGCTTCGGGGGTGGTCGGCGGATCCGACGTACCAGGCGGCTGGCGGGACCGGGTCCGACGCGCCGGCCGCCCGGTCTGGCTCTGGCCGACTCTGCTGACCCTCGCCATCGCCTCCGCCGGACTCGGCCGGGCCCAACCCTGGCGGGACGAGCTGGCCACCTGGAGCGCCGCCACCCGTCCGCTGCCCGACCTGGCCCGGATGGCGGCCAGCGTCGACGCCACCCTCGCCCCGTACTACCTGCTCGCGCATGGCCAGGTGGCGCTTCTCGGCGACTCGGTGACAGCGCTGCGGGTCCCGTCCGTGCTGGCCATGGGCGGGGCGGCCGCCCTCACCGCCGTCCTCGGGGAGCGCCTGTTCGGCGTCCGGGCCGGCCGGTGGGGCGGGCTGCTCTTCGCGGTGCTGCCAAGCACCTCCCGGTACGGGCAGGAGGCCCGGCCGTACGCGCTGGCCACCCTGCTCGCGGTGGCCGCGACGGTGCTGCTGGTGGCGGCGACGCAGCGGCCGGGCCGGGGCCGGTGGGTCGCGTACGCCGGGGTGGTGGCCGCCCTCGGCCTGGCGCACCTGGTCGCGCTGACCCTGCTCGCGGCGCACGCCCTGGCGGTGCGGGGCACGGTCCGCCGCTGGCTGCTCGCCGTGGTGCCGGCGACCGCCGTGGCGATCCCGCTGGTGCTGCTCGCCCGGCGGCAGCAGTCCCGCCAGTTGAGCTGGGTGGATCCGGCCCGCCTCGGCGACCTGGCCGGACTGCCCGGCTCGCTCACCGCCAGCGCCGTGGTGGGTGGCATGCTGGTCGGACTGGCCGTGGTCGGCGCCGCCCGGCCGGCCGGCGACGCTCCGTCCGGGGCCGACGCCCTCCGAGCGCTCGGGGGCGCCCCGGCCGACACCGACGCCCCCCGGCCGGCGGCCGACGATGGGACGGTGGGACGGGCGATGGCCGACCGGCGGTGGGGCTGGCTCATGCTGGCGGCGGTGGCCGTCCCGGCCGCACTGCTCTTCGCCGCCGGGCTGGTGACCGCCGTCTGGGTGCCGCGCTACCTCGTCTTCACCACGCCGTTCCTCTGCCTGCCCGCCGGAGCGCTGCTCGCCTCGGTGCGCCTGGGGCCCGCCCTGGCGGTGGTCGGCCTGACCGCCGTCCTCGGCGCACCCGCCCAGCTCGACCTGCGGCGTACCCACGACTGGCCCCGCTCCGCCCAGGTCGACTACCGGGCGGCGGCCCGGATCGTCGCCGCCGGGCAGCGCCCCGGCGACGGGGTCGTCTACGGCTCCCGCGACGGCTTCCTCTTCCTCGACCTCGGCCTGGCGTACCACCTGGGCGACGAGCGTCCCCGCGACGTGCTGGCGGTACGCGACCCGCGCCGGGCCGGTGACCTGCGTGCCGCCGAGTGCGCGCGACCGGCCCGCTGCCTGGCCGGGGTGGACCGGGTGTGGCTGGTGGTGGCCGGCCACCGGGCCGATCCGGTGGCCGCGCTGCCGGCGGCGAAGCGGGAGGCGCTCGACGGCTTCGCCACCACCAGCCGCGCGACGGCGCCGGGCATCACCGTCGCTCTGCTCACCCGGCCGGGCTGAGGTGGATGCAGGGGACCCCTGCTACTCAAAAAGCGGTAGGAAGGGTCCCCTGCATCCACCTCAGCCCGCAACCAGCTCAGCGGGGGCGGGGCGCGGCGAGCGGAACGACCAGCACCGCCTCGGTGCCGCCACCGACGCGGTTACGCAGCTCGATGCTGCCGCGCAACTCCCCGGTGGCCAGGGCCCGGACGATCTGGAGGCCCAGGTTGCCGCCGCGTTCGGCGTCGAAGTCGACGGGCAGCCCCCGACCGTTGTCGTCGACGGTGACGTGCAGTTGCTTGCGGAAGCGGTGCGCGGAGACCACCACCTCCGCCCCGGCGGACACGGTGCCCGGCTCGGGGGCGGAGTCGCTGGGCGGAAAGCCGTGCTCCACGGCGTTGAGCAACAGTTCGTTGAGGACCATCACCAGCGAGGTGGCGATCTCGGCGGGCAGGACGCCGAAACTGCCCTCCCGGCGCATCCGCACCGGGGTGTCGGTGGCGGCGACCTCGGCCGCCGCGCGGGCCACCCGGTCGACGATCCCGTCGAACTCGACCGCCTCGTCGCTGGACATGGAGAGGGTCTCGTGGACCAGCGCGATCGAGGCGACCCGGCGTACCGATTCCTCCAGCGCGGCCCGGGCGGCGGGGATACCGACCCGGCGGGCCTGGAGCCGCAGCAGCGCCGCCACGGTCTGGAGGTTGTTCTTCACCCGGTGGTGGATCTCCCGGATGGTGGCGTCCTTGGTGATCAGCGCCCGGTCGCGGCGACGGACCTCGGTGATGTCCCGGACCAGCACCAGCGCGCCGATCGGCACGCCGGCCGGCATCAGCGGCAGCGCCCGGGTGAGCATGGTCGCCCCCCGGGCGTCGATCTCGCGGCGGGGCGGGGCCTCGCCCCGGAGCGCGGCGAGGATGCCGTTGGCCGCGTCGGTGCCCTCCAGCGGGTCGGTGGCGAGCCGGCGGTGCAGCACCGCCAGGTCCTCACCGACCAGGTGGGAGGCGAACCCGAGCCGCCGGTACGCCGACTGGGCGTTCGGGCTGGCGTAGGTGACCTTCCCGCTGGCGTCGAGCCGGACCAGCCCGTCGCCGACCCGGGGCGCGGAGGTGGTCTCGCCCGGATGGCGGGGCGGCGGGAAGGTGCCGTCGGCGAGCATCTGGGCCAGGTCGTCGGCGGTGGTCAGGTAGTTCAGTTCCAGCTGGCTGGGCGTGCGGGCGGTGGAGAGGTTGGTGTCCCGCCCCACCACGGCGATCACCTCACCGGCCTCGCCGTCGGCGGTGCGGAGCCGCACCGGGATGGCCTCGTGCCGGGCCGGGACGTCGCCGTACCAGACCGGGTCGCCCTCCCGCCAAATCCGGCCCTGGCTGTACGCGATGGCCAGGTGGGCCACCTCCGGCCCGCCGACGATCCGTCCCACCTGGTCGTCCAGGTATGCGGTCGGGGCGGTCGTCGGGCGGACCTGGGCGACGCAGAGGAAGCTCTCGTCGCCGTCCACGGGCACCCAGAGCAGCAG
Source organism: Micromonospora inyonensis (assembly GCF_900091415.1). NCBI lineage: Bacteria > Bacillati > Actinomycetota > Actinomycetes > Micromonosporales > Micromonosporaceae > Micromonospora > Micromonospora inyonensis. The sequence goes on from NZ_FMHU01000001.1 coordinate 348,994, forward strand.
GTCGGCGAAGGACAGGTCGGACAGGAGCTGCCAGTCGCCGGCGATCCGGTGCAGGTGGTCGACGTCGGCCGGACGGAGCTGGGTGTGCTCCTCGGCGAGTTCGCGCAGCGTGGACACCTGGACAGCCTGCCACGCCGGATCTCACCCCGCCCGGTCGGCCACCGCACGGGCGGCACGGTCACATGGTCGAGGTGACCTTCTTCAATCCGCGCGGGGCGTCCGGGTCCTCGCCCCGGGCGAGCGCCAGGCTGAGCGCCAGCCGCTGCAACGGCAGGATGTCGAGCAGTGGCGCGTACCGCTCGTCGACGTCGGGGACGGCCATCCGGGTGGCTCCCTCGACGTCCGCGGAGCCGACCACGACCACGTCGGCACGGCGTTCGCCGAGCCGGGGCAGCACCTCGCGCATCGAGCGCCCGCCGAGACCGGAGCCGACCACGGCCAGCACCGGCACGTCCGGGTCGGTCATCGCGAGCGGGCCGTGCAGCAGGTCCGCCCCGGAGAAGGCGAGCGCCGGCAGGTAGGACGTCTCCATCAGCTTCAGCGCCGCCTCCCGCGCCGTCGGGTAGGCGTACCCGCGACCGGTGGTGACCAGGCGCGCGGCGAACCGGTAACGGGCGGCGAGCTGGGTCGGCGTGGGGTCGGCGAGAGTGCGCGCGGCGAGGTCCGGAAGGGCGTCGAGCGCGGCGCGCTCGACGGCCGGCAGGCTGCCGTCGCCGTTGCGGATGCCCTCGACCAGCAGCAGCAGGGCCAGCAGTTCGGCGGTGTACGTCTTGGTGGCGGCGACGGCCCGCTCGTGCCCGGCGGCGATGTCGACACTCAACTCGGCGGCCCGGGCCAGCGGCGACTGCGGAGCGTTGGTGACGGCGAGGGTGAGCGCACCGCTGGCACGGGCCACCCGGATCACCTCCACCAGGTCCGGCGAGCCGCCGCTCTGGCTGACCCCGACCACGAGGGCGTCGGAGAGGTCCGGCCGGGCGCCGAAAACGGTGATCGTGCTCGGCGAGGCGAGCCCGGCGGGGATGCCGAGGCGGATCTCGGTGAGGTACGCACCGTAGAGGGCGGCGTGGTCGGAGGTGCCGCGGGCGGTGAAGACCACGTGCCGTGGCCGCCGCCGGGCGATCACCTCGGCCACCCGGGCGATCGGTCCGGCGTGTTCGGCGGAGAGCAGCCGGGCGAACCCCGCCGGCTGCTCTCCGATGTCGGTGGTCATGCCAGCCCCTGGACCCGTCACCGGTAACCTCCCCCTCCTGCGCGTTACCGCGCGCTTCGTGCTCAGTCTTGCATCTTTTGCCACGTCCAGGCAACGCAACGAGCATGAACGCGCAAGGGGGTCACCGAAAGCCCGTCATCCCCTACGCTGACCGCACCCGAGAACCACGCCGAGTGAAAGGGCACCGTGTCCGAGGGAGAGGACGACCCCCGCCTTTCCGCCGAGGGCGAGCTCGCCCTGGCCCGTCTCGCACTCGACCAGGGCGATCTGCGGCATGCCGCCGGCCACGTCGCGGGCGCGATCGCGTACGCCCCGACCATGCCCGAAGTGCACGAGACGCTGGCCCGGATCGCCGCGGTCAGCGGCGGCGGCATCGACCTCTTCCCCATCGAGCAGCACGTCTTCGTCGGAGCGGTGGTCGCCCGCGCGCACCTGCTCGCCGCCGCCGGCCGCCCCGGTGAGGGGCTGGAACTGCTCGCCGCCGCGACCGGGCACGCCCCGCAGGCAGACTGGGCCGGGGTGCCCTGGGTCACCGCGCCCGAGCTGGCCGAACGGCTCGACCCGGAACGGGGCGCCCGGATCCTCATGCAGGTCTGCGCGGCTGTACCCGACCCGGTGCCGAGGGCCGCCCGCGCGCCGCTGCGGCCGTACCTCACCCTTGCCCGGCACGCGGTCACCGCGCACGCCGAGCACGGCCTGCTGCTGGGGGCGGCGTCCGCGCTGGCCCGGCGGGTCGGCGAGGCCGAGCTGGCGATCCGCTGGGCCGCCCGGGGCGTCCGCGCGCAGCCGTCCAAACTCGGCGAGGTGTGGCTCGGGTACGCGTACCGCAGCGCCGGCCGTACCCGGGAGGCGCTCGCCGCGCTCGGCCGCGCCGTCGAACACGACCCCGACGACCTCGCGGTCTACGCCGACATCGCCGGCACCCTGGCCGACAACGGTCGCCTGGACGAGGCCCTGACCTGGGTCGACCGGGCGTTGGCCCGCGATCCGACCTTCGACTGCGCGGTGCACACCGCCCACCGGCTACGGCACCAGCGGGACGGGCGGGTCGGCCACCTGGTGGCACTCGCCGACTTCATCCGGGACCACCCCGACGACTCCCACGAGCACGGCGACCTCGCCGAGTGCTGCCGGGGGCGACCGTGGCTCGGCCAGCTCACCCCGGCCGGCGGGCCGGCGGTGGAGGCGTTGCGCCAGCTCACCGCCACCGAACGGGTCAGCGGCGGGCCGCCCCTGCGGTTGCCCGCCCCGCCACCGCCGAGCGCGTTGCGGATCCTGGCCACGAGCCGTCCCGGCCTGCGGGTGGCCGCCGCCGAGGTGACCGGACCGGATCCCCGCACGCCCCGGCGGGCCGGCGTCCGGCCACTGTGGCGGTACACCGGCGACGGCGTCGTACCGCTGGTGCCGACCCCGTCAGCCGAGGCGGTGGAGCGGATCCGGCAGCTCGCCCACCCGGCCTGGCCGCACCCACCGGCGGCGTACGACGCGGCGGTCGGACTGGCCACGTTGGACGGTGCTGATCTGATCGCCCTGCTGGCGCATCCACCGGCCGCCCCGGCCACCGCGCTCGGCATGGTGCTCGGTCAGGACCCGTCGCTCTGGGTACGGTGCGTGCAGGTCTGGGCCTGCCTGGGGCTGCTGCACCACCGCACCGACGAGCCGTGGGCCGGCTCGACCCGTCGCCGGATACTGCTCGACCTGGTCTGGGGCGTGGAGGACTGGACCACCGAGGCCGCCCTCTTCGCGCTGGTCACCGCCGCCTGGGTGGATCCGACGGTCCGCCCCGACGTGGCCCAGATGATGGCCACGCGACTCGCCGACGCGATCGCGGTGGGCCGGGAGCGTCCGGTGCCGATCCTCGGCTCCCTGGCCCATCTGGCACTCGTCACACCCGACCTGGACGAGGCGAGCACCCTGCTGGCCGCCCGGGTGGTCGGCGAGCCGCCGGCCGGGAACCCGCTGCGCCGGCTCTGGCGCCGGTTAGCGGGCCGCTTCCGCCGGCGCTGACTGCCCGGTCCCGGATCCCGCCGACTGCCCGGTCCCGGCACCGTCGGGGGACACGGTCCCGGCACCGTCGCCGTCGCCGTCGCCGTCGGGGGACACGGTTCCGGCACCGTCGCCGTCGCCGTCGGGGGACACGGTTCCGGCACCGTCGCCGAGTGCGATCTCGGGGCCGGAGCGGAGCGGGATCTCCCGGATGAACCAGGCGACCACGGGAATCGCCACGGCGAAGACCACCGCCCAGACGAAGACGTGCGCGATGGAGTCGGCCAGGCCACCGAGCACGGCCGCCCGTAGCTGCTCGGGGAGCGCGTTCAGGGCGGCCGGGTCCACCCCCTGCCCGTCGGCGGCACCGCTGACCGCCGGCCCGGCCGGGGAGTCGGCGAGACGGTTGGCGAAGACCGCGCCGAAGAGGGAGATGCCGAAGGATCCGCCGATGGAACGGAAGAAGGTGGCCGCGCCACTGGCCGCGCCGAGGTCCCGCTGCTCGACGCTGTTCTGCGCGATCAGCATGGTGGTCTGCATGAGGAAACCCATGCCGGCCCCGAACACGACCATGTAGGCACCGGCCTCGGCCCGGCTGGTGTCGGCGTCCAGCAGGGTGAAGAGGGCCAAGCCCACGGTCATCACCACACCGCCGACGACCGGGAAGATCCGGTACCGGCCGGTGCGGGTGATGGCGCGGCCGACGACCAGCGACACCACCAGCATGCCGAACATCAGGGGCAGCAGGAGCAGTCCGCTCTCGGTGGCCGAGGCACCCTGCACGGTCTGCTGGTACAGCGGCAGGAAGTTCATCGCCCCGAACATCGCGAAGCCCAGGAGGAATCCCACCACCGAGACCAGCGCGAAGTTCCGGTTCACGAACAGGCCCAGCGGCAGGATCGGCTCGGAGACCCGCCGCTCGACCACGGTGAAGGCGCCGAGAGTGAGCAGCGCGACAGCGGCCAGCCCGAGGATCTGCGGGGAGAGCCAGTCGTACTCGTTGCCGCCCCACGTGGTGATCAGCACCAGCGCGGTGATGCCGGCCGACAGCAGCGCCGCGCCCAGCCAGTCGATCCGGTGCTCGGTGCGGTACCGGGGCAGTCGCAGGGTGACCATCAGCAGCACCAAGGCCACGCCGCCGAGCGGAAGGTTGACGTAGAAGGCCCACCGCCAGGAGAGGTGGTCGGTGATGAAGCCGCCGACGAGCGGACCGGCGACCATGGCGATCGCCATGATGCCGGCGAAGAGGCCCTGGTAGCGGCCCCGATCCCGGGGCGGGACGAGGTCACCGATGATCGCCATGACGCCGACCATCAGGCCACCGGCCCCCAGGCCCTGCACCGCGCGGAAGGCGATGAGCTGGGTCATCCCGCCGTCCGTTCCGCCCAGCAGCGTCGAGCCGGCCATGCCGCAGAGGGCCGAGCCGAACAGGAAGATGCCGACCGAGCTGAGGAAGACGGCCTTGCGGCCGTACAGGTCGCCCAGCTTTCCCCAGATCGGCGTGGACACCGTGGTGCCGAGGACGTACGCGGTCACCACCCAGGTGAAGTGGTCGAGTCCGCCGAACTCGCCGACGATGCGCGGCAGCGCGGTACTGACGATCATGTTGTCGAGCATCGCCAGCATCATGGCGATCATCAGGGCCACGAGGACGAACCGGAGGTTCGGCGGCCCGGCGACAGGCTTGCTGGTCTGGCTCATGGGCTCCCCCGGGTGCGTGACCGACCGTCGTACCGACCGGTCGGTCAGCCTACGCGCCGGAGGCCAGGGGCCGCCGAGGATTGCCCCGGTGGACCGGGTGACACCGGGCACAACCACACGTACGACGGCGCGCCCCCGGTACCCCGAGGAGCGCGCCGCGCGTGGCTGGCCCGGAGAACGGGAGCCGTCAGCTGAAGTTGTAGCAGTAGAGCTCGACGGTCGCGCTGTAGGAGAACTCCCCGAGTTTCGTGACGTGGCGGGAGGAGACGTGGCAGTCCGTGTACGTGTTGAAACCCGCCAGATCCGCCCTCCACCTGGCGTCGTTCTCGGCCCACTGCAGGGCCACCCAGTCGATGGAGCTCGACCCGTAACCGGTGTACCAGCCCGATGCGTTCGTGCCCTCGGCGGACGCCGGGGCGGCACCGGCCAGCAGCGACACCGTGAACGCCCCGGCGACGGCGGTGACCGCGAGAGCCTTGCGGAACATGCGCATGACAGCTCCGTTCTCTGTTCGGTGGACGCGTCGAGCCTGACATTCCCATCGACGGGAGTCAACGTCAGTCGATCACCGCGATCAGGTCGCCGTCCTGGACGACGTCACCCTCGTTCACCGCGAGTTGCTTGACCACACCGTCGCACTCGGCAACGACCGGGATCTCCATCTTCATCGACTCCAGGATCACCAACGTGTCGCCCTCGGACACGGTGTCGCCGGCCGACGCGACGACCTTCCAGACGTTGGCCACCATCTCGGCACGGATCTCCTCGGCCATCGGACGGCCCTCCCTCTCCACGGGTTGCTTGCGAACGGTATCCAATCACGTACCGGTCCCCCGCGCGGCGACATGTTCCGCCGGATACCGCCCCAGCCGGTGCGACGAGGGCCGGCGGCACTAGCATCAGCGGGTCGGACCGCAGGCGTCGAGAGACCGGTGCGACCGGCTCCCCGGTCGCGCAGCGGCCGACCAGGACTCGTCACGAGGAGGTCACCATGGCGAAGAAGGCTCGTAGGAAGAGGGCCCGTAAGAAGAGCGCCGCCAACCACGGCAAGCGCCCCAACTCCTGATCAGCGAGGCTGGCCGGGCGCCGGCCGCGTCAGGACGACGGTGGCCCGGGTCGGATTTCCGACCCGGGCCACCGTCGTGTACGTCCGTTCGTTCCCACGGCACGCGCCGCCAGCGGAGCGCCGACCCGCGACCGGTCGCGCCCAGGGGTGCGGTCAGTCGGCCAGTTCGCGGGACTCGGACGTCTCGAAGACGACCAGTTCGCTGAGCTTGACCCGGAGCCGCTCGCGCAGGTCCGCCGGCGCGGTCTCGTTGCCGCAGCAGCGGGCCACCAGCGCCTTGACCTCCTGCTCGATGCCGTACTCGCGCAGGCAGGGACTGCACTCGTCCAGGTGGTCGCGGATCAACTGGCGACGGGCCTCCGCGCACTCCAGATCCAGGTAGAGGTAGACCTCCGCGAGCACCTCGCGGCAGTCCGTCTCGTGGGGCTCCCCACAGCTCACGTCACACCTCCCGGCCGGCGGCGGTGGTCGACCCACCGGAGGAGCGGGCCGCGGAGAATCCGCGCTCGGCCGCGTAGCGCTCCAGCAGCTTCCGCAGATTACGTCGACCCCGGTGCAGTCGGGACATCACCGTACCGATGGGCGTACCCATGATGTCGGCGACCTCCTTGTAGGGGAAGCCCTCGACGTCGGTGAGGTAGACGGCCAGCCGGAACTCCTCGGGAAGCTGTTGCAGCGCCTCCTTGACGTCGCTGTCCGGGAGCCGGTCCAGCGCCTCGGTCTCGGCGGAGCGCAGACCGCTGGAGGTGTGCGACTCGGCCTCGGCGAGCTGCCAGTCGGTGATCTCCTCGGTCGGCGCCTGGATCGGCTGCCGCTGCCGCTTCCGGTAGGAGTTGATGTAGGTGTTGGTCAGGATCCGGTAGAGCCAGGCCTTGAGGTTCGTCCCCTGCTCGAACTGGTGGAAGGCGGCGTACGCCTTCAGGAAGGTCTCCTGGAGCAGGTCCTCCGCGTCGGCCGGGTTGCGGGTCATCCGCAGCGCGGCCGCGTAGAGCTGGTCGACGAAGGGCAGCGCGTCGCGCTCGAAGCGCGCCCGGCGCTCGTCCGTCTTTTCGGTGGTCAACCGCACATCCCCTCGCGTCGGATGCCTTCCCGCCGAGAATACGCGCACGGACCTGTTCGTAGATTCACTTTCCGCCGGTGTGCTCGTGCTCACCCCGTGCCCGACCGGCGCCGCCACTGCGGGCCACGGTGGCCCGTCCAGCAGCCGGCGCAGCCGACGCGCGTCCCGCTCGTCCCGTTCCCGGCTCTGTGTCCCGGTCGGCACCGGTCACCCCCCTCGGTCGTTCGCAACCCGTCCAGCGGGTGCAACACCGCCCCACCGGCGACGCATTCCGCCCCCGTTCCCGGCCCCAGCGGCACCGGGGGGTGGACGCTGGGACCAGGAAGGGCCTGGGAGGGCGGTGCCCGCCGCGGGGGCCGGCACCAATCGATGCAACGAACCGTCGTCGCCGGGGGTCACGGCCGGACGCGTGGCCGTCGTCGCACGGCACGACGCGGCGGCGCGGCCGGCGAGGTCACGGCCGGACGGCGCGGTCGCCCCCGGGACGACGGGCCCAGCCCCGGGCGCGCAACCAGTCGATGACCGCATCGGCGGTTCCCGCCGGATCGCGGCGCAGGTCGTGGCGCTCCCCCGGTCGGACCACCACCCGTACCGCCGCTCCGGCCTCCGGCACCCCGAACGGGTCCAGTTCGCCGTTGACGACCAACGTCGGCAGCCCGGTGTCGAGTTCCGCCGCCCGCGAACGCTCTGGCCGGCCCGGCGGGTGCAGCGGGAACGCCAGGGCGACCACGCCCACCGCGCCGGCCGCGCGGGCCGTCCGACAGGCCACCCGCGCGCCGCTGGACCGTCCTCCGACCAGCAGCGCCGGCACGGTGGGATGGCGGTGGCGCAGGTCGGCCAGCACGGCCGTCCAGGACTCGTCGAGGTGACCGGCGGGGGCCGGGGCGCGCCGGCCGGCGACGCGGTAGGGCTGGGTGACCCGGACGACGAGCACCCCGGCCGCCACCGCCGCGTCCCGGAGCGCGACCAGGTCCGGTGCGTCCACCCCGCCGCCGGCACCGTGCCCGAGCACGAGCAGGCTCGCCGCCGGACCGGTCGGCGGATCGACGTCCAGCCACGCCGGACCCCGGGGCGTCTCGACCTCCACGCGGTGCCGCACCGGCCCATTCTGCGCCGCAGTCGCGACGGCCAGCGTCCGCCCGGCGGACGTCAGGAGAGCGGCACCAGCGCGAGCAGGCGGTCGCGGACCGGCGGGCCGGCCTCGTCGGCCGCGTCCGGATCCGGTTGGACCTCACTGCGCCAGGCGACCAGCATCGCCCGCCGCTCACGGGGTGTGGTGCCACCCCACACACCGTGGTAGTCCCCGGCCTCCAGGGCCCAGGCCAGGCAGGACCCCTGCACCTCACATGTGCGGCAGAGCGCGACGGCCGCGTCGGCCGGTTCGTTCGGCGCCGGAAAGAACGTCTCCGGGTCCACGCTGCGGCAGGTTCCCTTGGTGCGCCACGCGTCGTCCTGGCGTCGCTCGCGCAGGGCCCGCAACAGTCGCGGATCGCGGCGCGCGGCGGCCACTTCGTGCGGGCGGGGCATTCGCGCCCGTGTCATCAACCCACCTCCCCCGTGGGACCGGCTAAATCGGCGATGGTCGATCGCACCGTACGATCGACACCCACTACCGGCGCTGTGTTCTATCGCACTTGGACACACCGGGACAAGGGTCTGCCGAAAATTGGGCGAATATTCGCACGACGATTCGCCCGCAACTCTGGCAAATCAGCACCCGACAATGCACTGACCCGGTTCAGAACAACGTCATTTCGTCGGCCGCCTCCGCCACGGGCGGACGGGGACGCGGCGCCGGCACACCGGGCACCCGGTCGGTCAGCTCCGGCCCGCCGTTGCGGACGTTGCCCACCTCCGGTCCGACCGGACGGATCTCCAGCCCGGCCAGCCACTCCTCGTCCGCGCCGAGCAGGGCGGTCGGGTCGGCGGTGGGGGCGAGCCAGCGGCCCCACCGCTGCGGCGGAAGGAGCACGGGCATCCGGTCGTGCACGCCGGTCAGCACGCCCACGGCGGCGGTGGTGAGCACGCTACAGGTGAGCCAGGGACCGTCCGGCCCCCGCCACACCGACCAGATCCCGGCGAGGGCGAGGACGCCGCCGTCGGCCCGGGTCAGGTAGTACGGCTGCTTGCCACCGTCGGTGCGGGTCCACTCGTACCACCCGTCGGCGGGCACCAGACAGCGCCGGCGGGCGAACGGGGCGGCGTACGCCCGGCTGGTCGCCACCGTCTCGACGCGGGCGTTGATCATGCGCGCCCCGGCCGACGGGGACGTCGCCCACGGCGGCAGCAGCCCCCATCGGGCCAGGGACACCGCCCGCGCCCCCTCGCCGTCGACCCGGACCATCGGTACCGGTTTCGTCGGCGCGACGTTCCAGTCCGGCCGCAGTCGGCCGTCGGTGTCGTCGTACGCCTCGAAGAGCTGGCTCAGCGTCCCGGAACTGCGAGTGGTCGCGTACCTGCCGCACATGCCGACACGCTAACCCGCCGGTCCGACCCCCACCGTCCCGCGGACGACGGACGGTCGTCCCGCCCACCGGGAGGCGACGTGACCGCCTGGTCCACCAGGACCGGAAACCCGGCAGAATGTGACCGTGGGGAATCTGACCGCGACCCGTCCGTTGCAGCCGTGGACCGCGCCGACCGCCAGCGACCCGGTCTCGGCGACGCTCCGACTGCCCGGCTCCAAGTCGCTGACCGCGCGGGCCCTGGTGCTCGGTGCCCTGGCCAGCGGGCCGTCCACCCTGCTGGGGGCGCTCCGCGCCCGGGACACCGAGCTGATGGCCGGCGCGCTGCGGGCGATGGGCGCGCACATGTCGATCGCCGACGACGACCGGTGGCTGGTCCGGCCGCACCGCCTGGTCGGGCCGGCACACGTGGACGTCGGCCTGGCCGGCACGGTGATGCGCTTCGTCCCGCCGGTGGCCGGACTCACCGACGGCCGGGTCACCTTCGACGGCGACCCGGCGGCCCGGACCCGCCCGCTCGGCCCGCTGGTCGGGGCGCTGCGCTCGCTCGGCGTCCGGATCGACGTCACCGGCCCGGGGAGCCTGCCGCTGACCGTGCTCGGCACCGGCCGGGTGACCGGCGGCGAGGTGGTGATCGACGCCTCCGCCTCCAGTCAGCTCGTCTCCGGGCTACTGCTCGCCGCCCCGCGCTTCGACCGGGGCGTGGTGGTCCGGCACGTGGGTCCGCCGGTCCCGTCCGCGCCGCACCTGCGGATGACCGTGCAGATGCTCCGGGCCGCGGGCGCGGCCGTGGACGACGGCACGCCGGACGTCTGGACGGTCGAGCCCGGTCCGCTCAGCGGCCGGGTCTGGGAGATCGAACCGGACCTCTCCGGTGCGGTTCCGTTCTTCGCCGCCGCGCTGGTCACCGGGGGTGAGGTCACCCTGCGTGGCTGGCCGCGCAGCAGCGCCCAGCCGGTCGAGCGGCTCCGCTCGCTGCTGCACGAGATGGGCGGGCAGGTGAGCCTCTCCACGGCCGGGCTGACCGTCCGGGGCACCGGCACGGTGCACGGCATCACCGCCGACCTCGCCGACGTCAGCGAGCTGACCCCGGTGCTGACCGCGCTCGCCATGCTCGCCGACTCCCCGTCGGTGTTCACCGGCGTCGGGCACATCCGGGGCCACGAGACCGACCGGATCGCCGCCCTGGCCCGGGAGTTCACCGGGCTCGGCGCGGACGTCACCGAGTCCCCCGACGGGCTGGAGATCCGTCCCCGGCCGCTGCGCGGCGGGGTGTTCCGCACGTACCACGACCACCGGATGGCGCACGCCGCCGCGGTGACCGGTCTGGCCGTGCCGGGCGTCGAACTCGACGACGTGTCGTGCACCTCCAAGACCATGCCGGAGTTCCCGGCACTATGGTCGGGGATGGTGACCGGCGGGAACTGACGGACAGGGGGCGGTCCTGGCGACCAGACGACGCGAGTACGACGAGGAGGACGTCCGGGTCCGGCCCGGCCGGTCCTCGCGCCCGCGTACCCGCACCCGCCCTCAGCACGCCGACGCCGTCGAGGGCTTCGTGGTCGCCGTCGACCGGGGCCGGTACACCTGCGTCCTCCCCGACGACGAGCCGGAGACGCCCACCGTCACCGCGATGCGCGCCCGCGAGCTGGGCCGCCGGTCGGTGGTGGTCGGCGACCGGGTCGGGCTGGTCGGTGACACCTCCGGCGCGGACGGCGCGCTGGCCCGGATCGTCCGGATCGACGAGCGCCGGTCGGTGCTGCGACGCACCGCCGACGACGACGAGACCACCCCCGAGGGGCGGTTGGAGCGGGTCGTGGTGGCCAACGCCGACCAGCTGGTGATCGTCGGCTCGCTGTCGGACCCGCCGCCGCGCACCGGCTTCATCGACCGCTGCCTGGTGGCGGCGTACGACGCGGGCGTCGAACCGCTGCTCTGCCTGACCAAGGCCGACCTCGCCGGGCCGGAGGCCGTCGAAGACTACTACGCCGAGCTGGACCTGCGGCACGTGCTGGTCCGGCCGGACTCCGACCTGACCGAGCTGCGCGCGTTGCTCGCCGGGCGGATATCGGTCCTGGTCGGGCACTCCGGCGTGGGCAAGTCGACCCTGGTCAACCGGCTGGTGCCGGCGGCCGACCGGGCGGTGGGCACGGTCAGCGCGATCGGCCGGGGCCGACACACCTCGACCAGCGCGGTGGCGCTGCGCCTGCCCCCGGTGCCCGACACCGACACCGACCCGGGCTGGATCGTGGACACTCCCGGGGTGCGCAGCTTCGGGCTGGCGCACGTGTCGGCGGAGAGCCTGCTGCACGGCTTCCCCGACCTGGTGGAGGCGACCGCCGACTGCCCGGCCAACTGCGAGCACACCGCCGACCAGGAGGGCTGCGCGCTGGACGCCTGGGTGGCCGCCGGGAAGGCGGATCCGCGCCGGCTGGCGTCGTACCGCCGGTTGCTCGCCTCGCGGGCCGGGGAGACCGACCTGCGGACGGAGGCCGACCCGCACGGCGCGGCGTGACGCGGGCGTCGGTACCGTCTCCCCCATGACCGGGTACGCCGACGACCTCGCCCTCGCCCACCGGCTCGCCGACGCCGCCGACGCCGTGTCGACCGCCCGCTTCCGCGCGCTCGACCTGCGGGTGGAGTCGAAGCCCGACCTGACCCCGGTCTCCGACGCGGACACCGCCGTGGAGCGGGAGATGCGCGCGCTGCTCGCCACGCACCGGCCCGCCGACGGCCTGCTCGGCGAGGAGTACGGCGAGCAGCCCGCCACCGGCCCGGGGGGACGGCGCTGGGTGGTGGACCCGATCGACGGCACCAAGAACTTCGTCCGGGGGGTGCCGATCTGGGCCACCCTGATCGCGCTACTGGAGGGTGACCGGCCGGTGCTCGGGCTGGTCTCCGCCCCGGCGTTGGGCCGACGATGGTGGGCGGCGACCGGCACGGGCGCGTACGCCGGTCCGGACGCGGCACACGGCGAGCCGATCCGGGTCTCCGGTGTGGGCAGCCTTGCCGACGCGAGCTTCTGCTACGCCTCGCTGGACGGCTGGGAGGTCACCGGACGACTGGCGGCGATGCTCCAGATCATGCGGGACAGCTGGCGCAGCCGGGCGTACGGCGACTTCTACGGCTACATGCTGCTCGCCGAGGGCGCCCTGGACGTGATGGTCGAGCCGGAGCTGTCGCTGTGGGACATCGCCGCGCTGGTGCCCATCGTCACCGAGGCGGGCGGCACCCTCACCGACCTGGCCGGCGCCCCCGCTCCCGGCGCCGGTAGCTCGGTGGCGACCAACGGCCACCTGCACCCCGAGATCCTCGGTCGGCTGGGTCGGCCTGCCGAGCGCTGAGCCGGGGCACCATCTATCCTCGCCGGGTGTCTACCTCCGGTTGGTGTTTTCTCGCGGCGATGATCGTCGCGTACGGCATCGCCAACCTCCTCCAGTCCGTCGCCGCGGCGCGCACCACCGTGCACCACACCTTCCACCCGGGCCTGCTGCTGCGGCTGGCCTGCCACCCCACCTACCTGGTCGGACTCACCTGTCAGGTGGCCGGGTTCGTGCTGGCCTTCCTGGCCCGGCGGGACCTGCCGCTGTTCCTGGTCCAGGCCAGCGTGGCGGCCGGGCTGGGGGTCACCGCGGTGCTCGGCGTGCTGGTGTTGAAGTGGCGGCTGCCGAGGGCGGAGGTGGCGCTGCTCGGTCTGCTCTTCGGCGGGATCACCGCGCTGGTGCTGGCCGCCCGCCCCGCGCCGTCCAAGCAGCTCGGCACGGCCGGGCTGATCGGCCTGACGGTCGCCCTGGCCGCCGTCGCGCTGCTCGGCTTCTTCGCGGTACGCCTGCACGGCGCACCAGGTTCGGTGGCGCTGGGTTCCCTGGCGGGGCTGGCCTTCTCCGCCGCCGCGGTGGCCGCCCGGCCGTTGGCGTCGGTGCACTCGGGGGAGGCGTTCCTCCGCGACCCGCTGCTCTACCTGCTGATCGCGCACTCGGTGGTCGGGCAGCTCCTGCTCGGTCTGGCCATGCAGCGCGGGTCGACGACGGCGGCGGTGGCCGCGATGGACGCCGCCGGGGCGGTGCCCGCCGCGATCGTCGGGCTGTTGCTGCTCAACGACAAGATCTGGCCCGGTCGGGAGTGGCTGGCCGCCGTCGGCTTCCTGGGCACCCTGGTCGCGGTGATCGGCCTGACCCGGTACGCCGAGCCACAGCACCACCGGCCCGCCGTCGACCGTCACAGCCGTCGGGTGCTCCCGGCGGCCCGGGTGCCCGGGGGCGGCTCGGGTGCCGCCGGTGTGGGTGCCGGGGGCGGCTCGGGTGCCGGGGGCGGCTCGGGTGCCGGGGTGGTGGTTGCAGGGGGCCCTTCCTCATCACCAGGCGGTAGCCGGGGTCCCCTGCAACCACCCCGGCACACCGCGCACGCCAACCCCGTACACCACAACCACGCCAACCACGTCGACGCCTCTCACGTCAACGCCGCTCACGCCTCCACCGGCTTGCGGCGGCCGACCACCCGCTCGTAGAGCCGTTCCAGCGCACCGGCGGTCCGTTCCCAGGTGTAGCTGCACCGCACCCGGTCCACCGCCGCGTGCCCGTAGGCGAACCGCCCGGCGTGGTCGGCGAGGAGACGACGCAGGGCCACTCCCAGGGTGCGGACGTCCCCGGGCGGCACCAACTTGCCGGTGACCTCGTCCACCACCGCGTCGGCGATGCCACCCATGGCGTACCCGACCACCGGCACGCCGCACGCCATCGCCTCCAGCGGGACGCGCCCGGCGGAGGCGTAGTGCGGGGTGCAGGCGACGACGTCAGCCGACCGGTACCAGGTGGCCATCTGGTCGTGCGGCACCGCGCCGACCAGGCGTACCTGCTCGGCGACGCCGGCCCGTTCGGCCAGTTCGCGCAGCCGGCGGGCCTCCGTGTGCCCACCGAGCTGCTCGGCCGGTGGCCCCCCGGCGATCACCAGTTCCGCGTCGCCGACCAGGCGCATCGCCCGGATCAGGTCGTCGTGGCCGCTGGACGGGGTCAGGCCGCCGACGGTGAGGATCCGGGCCCGTTGCTCCCGGGGCGCGGCCTCCCCGTCGGGGTGGAACTGCGCGGTGTCCACCCCGGTCGGCACCAGCGCCACCGAGGCCCGTTGCAGTCCCATCCGGGTCAGCTCGTCGACCTCGTCGTTGCACTGTGCGACGGCCATGTCCACCGCGCGGGTCAGGGCCCGCTCCAGCGGGATCCGCTCTCCCGGGCCGGCGTACTCGCGGCCGAGGTGACGCAGCTGCTCGATGCCGAGGGAGTGGAAGGTCTGCACCACCGGCACGTCGGTGCCCCGGGCCGCGTGGGCGGCGGCCAGCCCGCCGACCCAGTAGTGGCCGTGGATCACGTCCGGGCGCCAGTCGCCGGTCCACCGGTCGGCCAGCCACCGCCCGAACTCGGCCACGTACGGCACCAGCCGGGCGGTGGGGGTGGGCGCGGGCGGCCCGACCGGAACCAGCTCCAGCCGGTAGCCGTCCCGGTCCACGGACGGGGGTGCGTCGGGGTCGTCGCGTCGTTCGTAGACCCGGACGTGGTGGCCCCGGGCTGCCAGTTCGGCGGCGATCCGGGCGATGTGCTGGTGGGTGCCGACGACAGGACCGTCGGCACACCGGGCCGGCCCGGCGTGCGCGCAGACTAGGCCGACGCGCATGGTCACCTCCATGCGATCACACGAGCTACGGTCCTCCGGTCAGAGGGTCCCATTAACCTGGGGCCAAGGAGCCGAAACCTGGCAGATCAGGATCGGTCGGACCGGCACCGTCGCCGCCGGAGGCCGCGTCACCCGCCGGCACCCCGCTACCCCCGCCCGGATGGGTCAGACCAAACCCGCAAAGCGGAAGAATCGCTGCGGACAGGTATGCAACCGGTCGGCGGGGGTACCGGCTGAAGATGCCTCTCACCCGCAGCCTCGATGATTCGACAGTGGTGGTCACCGGTGCCTCCAGCGGCATCGGCGCGGCGACCGCCTGCGCCCTGGCCCGCCGGGGCGCGGGCGTGGTGCTCGCCGCGCGCAGCGCGGACGCCCTGGAACAGGTGGCCGAACGCTGCCGGCGGCTGGGGGCGCGAGCGTTGGCCGTCCCCACCGACGTCACCGACCCGGTGCGGGTCGGGCACCTCGCCGCCCGCGCGGCGGCGGAGTTCGGCGGGATCGACGCCTGGGTGAACAACGCGGCGGTCAGCGCGGTGGGGCTGTTCGACGAGATCCCGGTCGACGAGTTCCGCCGGGTGGTCGAGGTCAACCTGCTCGGCGTGGTGCACGGCACCCGGGCCGCGCTGCCGCACCTGCTCGCGGGCGGCGGCGGGGTGGTGGTCAACAACGCGTCCGTGCTGGCCGAGGTGGCGATGCCGTACCAGTCGGCGTACAACGCCACGAAACACGGCATCCGGGGGTTCGCCGACACGGTACGGCAGGAGCTGCGGGTCACCGGGCGGCACGTCGTCTCGATCTGCACGGTGCTGCCGGCCAGCATCGACACCCCGTTCTTCGCGCACGCGGCCAACCACACCGGCCGAAAGCTGACCCCGCCCCCGCCGGTCTATCCGCCCGACCTGGTGGCGGAGACGATCGTCCGGCTGATCCGCCGACCCCGGCGGGAGGCGTACGCGGGCGGGGCCGCCCGCCTGCTCGGCCTCCAGTGGCGGCTGGCCCCGGCGCTGGCGGAACGGGCCCTCGGCTGGTATGCCGCCCGCGCCCAGCTCGGGCCGGCGACGCACCCCGACGACAGCGGCAACGTGTTCCGGGCCGACGCCTCGGCCGAGCTGGAGGGCGGCTGGCACGGTCGCCGCCGGCACCTGGTCCGGGTGGGTACCGCGCTCGGCCTGGCCGCCGGCACCGTGGCCGTCCTGACCCGCCGTGCCCGGTCAGAGCCGTGAGTTCACCGCCGGACCGACCACATGCGCGTCCCATTGGGGGCGTGCACAATAGGGCGACTATGCCGAGGGACGCGCAGTGCCAGGTGGAGACGGACGGATCCGCACTGGTCCGGCTGACCGGGTGGCTCGACCACACCAACGCGGAAACGGTCCGGTCCGCCCTCCTCACCCGGCTCGGCGACCACGCCGGCCCGGTGGTGGTGGACCTCTCCGAACTCCGGATCACCGACCCCACCGCCCGCGCGGTCTTCAGCGAGGTCCGCCGGGCGGTCGCCGACTGGCCCGCGGCGGACCTGCTGGTCTGCGATCCGGCCGGCGGCTGGACGGTCGACGGGGCGCCGGTCTGGCCGAGTCCGGAGGTGGCACTCGCCGGGCTGCCCTCCGACGGCGCGGTCACCGCCGACCTGCCGCCCTCGGTCGGCGCGGCCCGACAGGCCCGCGAGCTGGTCGCCGACGGCTGCGCCCGGTGGGGTCTGCCCGACCTGATCGAACCGGGGGCCATCGCGGTCACCGAGATGGTCAACAACGTGGTGGCCCACGCCCGGACCCCGATGACGGTACGGCTCGCTCCCGGCCACCACGTGCTGCGGCTGGCCGTCCGGGACCACTCCCCGCACACGCCCCGGTTCTCCGGGGTCGCCCCGCTGACGTCGGCCGGCGGCCGGGGACTGCTGCTGATCGACACCGTGTCGCGCCGCTGGGGTTGCACGCCGCTACCGGAGGGAAAACTGGTCTGGGCCGTCCTGGACGGGGAGGACGAGGCCGCTCTGGCCGGCTAAGTCCCCTTCCGGGTCCGTGTCGGCGGGCCGGGCGCGGTTACGCCGGGTGGGCAGCGGGTAGGGATCAACCATGCGCGACGACGAGTACCCGACCCCCGTGTCCGACCCCGAGGCGGAGGGCCTGCCCGACACCGCCGACGACGACTCCACCGCCAACGACGACGTCGAGACCGGTCGCGAGGCGGACGGTCCGGAGCCGGCCCAGCTGCCCGGTGACCGTACGCCGGTGGCCGTGGACCGGTTCGGGTCCACCGCCGAGGAGCAGCGGGACGGCGAGTCGCTGGACTACAAGCTCGACCGGGAACAGTACGAGCGTCCGGCGGACGACCCGCTGGCCGGCCCGGTCGACCCGGACATCGCGGCCGAGGCGGACAGCGAGGAGGCCGCCGCGCAGGCCCAGCTCGATGCCGACGTGATGGAACCCGGCCCCACCTCCGACCCGCACTCCCCGGTCTCCCTCTACGACCACGGGCAGCTCGGCAGTGTCGCCGACGCCCAGGTCGGCCGGCTGGTCGAGCCGGACGAGGGGGTACGCAGCGACAGCGAGAGCGATTCCGTGGCGTACGACGCCGGGGCGGCCGGGGGCGGGGCGAGCGCCGAGGAACTGGCCATCCACGAGACCCGCCCGCCGGAGGCGCACTGACCACAGGCCCGCCGCCGTCGCCCGGGCTCAGTCGTCGAGGCCCCGGGCGATGGCGTACCGGGTCAGCTCGACCCGGTTGTGCAGGTGCAGCTTGCCCAGCGTGTTCTGCACGTGGTTCTGCACCGTACGGTGCGACAGGCCCAGCCGCGCGGCGATCTGCTTGTACGACAGGCCCTTGGCCACCAGGCGCAGCACCTCGGTCTCCCGTTCGGTGAGCCGGGGTGCGCCGTCGTCGTCGGCCGGTGCCCCGGGCCCGGCGGCCAGCCGGCGGTACTCGCCGAGCACCAGGCCGGCGAGACCCGGCGTGAAGACGGCCTCGCCGAGGGCGGTGCGCCGGACCGCGTCCAGGAACTCCCCCGCCGCGGCCGACTTGAGCAGGTACCCCGTGGCGCCGGCCTTCACCGCCTCCAGCACGTCCTGCTCCTCACCGCTGGCGGAGAGCATCAGCACCCGCACCTCGGGCAGCGCGGCCCGCAGGCCCCGGATCACCTCCACCCCACCCGCGTCGGGCAGGTGCAGGTCGAGGACGACGACGTCGGGTCGGGCGGCGGGTGCGATCCGGACGGCCTGGTGTCCCTCGCCGGTGGTGGCCACCACGAGGTGACCGGCCTCGGTGAGGTCCCGCGCCACCCCGTCCCGCCACATCGGATGGTCGTCGACAACCATCACCCGGACCGCCTCGACCTCGCTCATCCCGCCACCCTAGGCCGCCGTCCGGGACAGCGCCCCGTCCGGTCGGCCCGCCGCACCGGGCCGACCGGACGGGTGTGTCTCACGGGCGCGGCAGCACCAACTCGATCTCGGTGCCCTCACCGGGGACGGAGGTGATCGTGGTGGTCCCACCGAGGTCGGCGAGGCGTCCCCGGATGGACTGGGCCACGCCGAGGCGACCCTGGGCGGCGGCCTCGTCCAGCCGGCCGGCGGGAATACCCGGTCCGGCGTCGCGGATCGAGACCCGCACCAGCGCCCCTTCGTCCTCCAGCAGCACCCAGGCCCGGCCGCCGGCATGCCGGGCGACGTTGTCCAGGGCCGCCGTTACGGCGGCGGCCACCTCCTTCGCGGCGTGCGCCGGCAGCGGCACCGGCGTGGCCGGGGCGGCCAACGACACCGTCGGCCCGGCGAATCGGCGGAGCAGGTCCCGCAGGTCGCGCACCAACGGCTCGGAGGACGACCGGGCGGCCGGTGGGGCGGAGGACGGCCGGGCAGCCGGCGGGCCGGTGGCGATCAGGGTGCGCAGGGCCGCCTCCTGCTCACCGGCGAGCCGGGCGAGTTCGCCGGCCTCGCCGTCGAGGTGCGCACCGCGCCGCTGCACCAGGGCGAGCACCTGGAGCACCGAGTCGTGGATGTTCCGGGCGAGCCGTTCCCGCTCCCGGCTCGCCGCCTCGATCTCGACCGCCCGTTGCAACCGTTCCCCGGCGGTCACGGCCAGCCGGGCCACGTGCCCCACCACCACCCCGGCGAGCAGCAGCAGAACCGCGCCGTTCAGCGCCGACGGGGTGATCCAGCCACGGACCAGGAGGTCACCGGCGCCGAGCGCCAGCGCGGCCACCACACCCCGCCGCCGGCCGCCGGAGACCGCCCACGCCAGCACCGGGCCGCCGAGCCAGGCGACGGCGAGGGCGGGCACCCCGGCGGTCAGCGCCTCGCGCCCGACCACCCAGGGGCTGAGCAGCAGGATTCCGAGGACGACGCCGAGGTCGGCCAGGAGCAGCGGCCACCCCCGCCAGGTCGGCCGGGCGTACGCGTACGCGGTGGTCGCCGTCCAGCCGGCCATCGCCGCCAACACCGGCCATGCGGCCAGCGGGTGGTCGTACCGGTGGAGGTCGCGCAGGACGACCACGCAGGCGTACCCCAGGGCGGCGACGCGGTAGACGGCGATGGCCCGCCAGAGCGGCACCTCCAGCCCGCCGGGCGGGGTCGGCATGGGCAGCAGGATGCCACACCGGCGGAGCACCGCCATCGGACTGGTGACGAGCCCCACGTCATACCATCACGTAGGGTAGAAATACCACGAAAAACCTCGAGAACTCAGCGGCGGTACGGGCCATGACGAACGCCGAACGCTCCGCACCGCGTACGGTGGTGCCCATCGAACGTTCCCTGCTGATCGCCGAAGCCTTCGCCCAGGCCCAGGTGACGGAGTTGCGACACTCCGTCACCTCCTGCGCGCATGCCGCCGGACTGTCCGGCCAACGCCTGGACGACTTCGTGCTCGCGGTCAACGAACTGATCACCAATGCCGTCCGGCACGGTGGCGGCCAGGGCTGGCTGCGGCTGTGGCGGCAGGCGGAGAGCATGCTCTGCGAGGTCTCCGACCACGGTCAGGGGATCAGCGCCCAGCGCCTGCACGACCGGCGTCGACCCGCGCCGGAGACCGCCGGGGGCTGGGGACTCTGGCTGGCCCGGGAACTGAGCGACACCATGCAGGTGGAGACCGGCACGGCCGGCACCACCGTACGGATCAGCACCGCCCTCCAGTCCCCGCAGCCCACCGGCCACGGGGACTGACGCGGCCGGCCCGGCCCGGGTACGGTGCTCCGGGTGACCCCGCAACACGTCGCCGCCATCGATCAGGGCACCACCTCCTCCCGGTGCATCGTCTTCGACCGGGCCGGCGGGATCGTCGCCGTCGCCCAGCGCGAGCACCGGCAGGTCTTCCCCCGGCCCGGCTGGGTGGAGCACGACGCCGAGGAGATCTGGGCCAACGTCGAGCGGGTGGTCGGCGAGGCGCTCGCGGCGGCCGGCATCGGCCCGGACGGGCTCGCCGCGGTCGGCATCACCAACCAGCGGGAGACCACCCTCGTCTGGGACCGCGCCACCGGTCGTCCGGTCGCCAACGCGATCGTCTGGCAGGACACCCGCACCGAGCCGATCCTGCGGAAGCTGGACGAGGAGCTGTTCCGCTCCCGCACCGGCCTGCCGCTGGCCACCTACTTCGCCGGGCCGAAGCTGCGCTGGCTGCTCGACCACATCGACGGGCTGCGGGACCGCGCCGTGGCCGGTGAGGTGCTCTTCGGCACCATGGACAGCTGGCTGATCTGGAAGCTCACCGGCCGGCACGTCACCGACGTGACCAATGCCAGCCGGACCATGCTGATGGACCTCACCACCCTCGACTGGGATCCGGAACTGCTCGACGCGCTGGGCGTACCGGGCGGCGTGCTGCCCGAGATCCGCTCCTCCGCCGAGGTGTACGGCACCGCCACCGGCGTCCTCGCCGGGGTGCCGGTGGCCAGTGCCCTCGGCGACCAACAGGCCGCCCTGTTCGGGCAGACCTGCTTCCAGCCCGGCGAGGCCAAGTGCACCTACGGCACCGGCAGCTTCCTGCTGCTCAACACCGGAGCCAGCCCGGTGCCGTCGGGCCACGGTCTCCTCACCACGGTCGCCTACCGCATCGGCGAGCAGCCGGCGGCGTACGCGCTGGAGGGGGCGATCGCGGTCACCGGGTCACTGGTGCAGTGGCTCCGGGACAACCTCGGGCTGATCTCCACCGCTCCCCAGGTGGAGGAACTGGCCCGCACCGTCGACGACAACGGCGGCTGCTACGTCGTCCCGGCCTTCTCCGGGCTGTTCGCGCCGTACTGGCGCAGCGACGCCCGGGGGGTCGTCGCCGGGCTGACCGGCTACATCACCAAGGGGCACCTGGCCCGGGCGGTGCTGGAGGCGTCCGCCTGGCAGACCCGGGACGTGGTGGACGCGATGAACGCCGACTCCGACGTGGCGTTGCGCCGGCTGCGGGTGGACGGCGGGATGACCGGCAACGCGCTGCTCATGCAGTTCCTCGCCGACGTGCTGGACGTACCGGTGGTGCGCTCCCGGATCACCGAGACCACCTGCCTCGGCGCCGCGTACGCGGCCGGCCTGGCGGTCGGCTTCTGGCCGGACCTGGCCACCCTGCGCGGGCAGTGGCGCTCCGACGCGCAGTGGACGCCCGGCATGGACGCCGACCACCGCGAGCGGGAGCTGCGCAACTGGCACAAGGCCGTGCAGCGCACCCTCGACTGGGTCGACTGAGCACCCGCCGGCCGAGCGCTTTCCCGCTGGCCGGTCCGCGTCCGCCGCGCACCGGCCGGTCGATCCGCGTGGGGCGCACCCCGCGCGCGTCGACGTCACTGCCAGCGGTTGCCGGTCAGCTTCTCGTAGACGTCCACATAGCGGGCCCGGGTCGCCTCTACCACCTCGGCCGGCACCTCGGGGGCCGGAGCCTGCTTGTTCCAGCCGCTGCCGGCCGCCCAGTCCCGGACGTACTGCTTGTCGTAGGAGAACTGGGGCCGGCCCGGCTGGTACGACTCGGCCGGCCAGAACCGCGACGAGTCCGAGGTGAGCACCTCGTCGGCGAGGACGAGGGTGCCGTCCGGCGCCCAGCCCAGCTCGATCTTGGTGTCGGCGACCAGGATCCCCCGGTCGGCGGCGATCTCCGCGCCCCGGCGGTAGACGTCGATGGTGATCTGCCGCAGCCGCTCGGCGGTCTCCGGCCCGACCTTCGCCGCCACCTGCTCGTAGGTGATCGGCTCGTCGTGCTCCCCCATCGGCGCCTTGGTCGACGGCGTGAAGATCGGCTCGGGCAGGATCGACGCCTCCACCAGCCCGCGGGGCAGCGCGACCCCGGAGACGGCGCCGGTGCGCTCGTACTCGGCCAGGCCGCCCCCGGTCAGGTAACCCCGGGCGACGCACTCGACCGGGACCATGTCCAGCCGGCGGCAGCGGATCGCCCGCCCGGCGAACTCGGCCGGCACGTCCGTGGTGGAGACGACGTGGTTCGGGACGATGTCCGCGAGTTGCTCGAACCACCAGACCGAGAGCGCGGTGAGCAGCCGTCCCTTGTCGGGGATGGGGGTCGGCAGCACCACGTCGTAGACGGAGATCCGGTCCGAGGCGACGAGGACGAGGGCGTCCCCGTCGGCGTAGACGTCCCGTACCTTGCCGGAGTGCAGTAGTTCCACGCGGCCTAGTAGACCACGCGGCGTCAGGCGCCCCGTGCCCCCGTCCGCCGCACCACACACCGTGGGCCGTACCGGTCACCGCTCGGCACCCCGGCTTTCCGGGCCGGAGGTCCGGTCCCGCCGGACGTTGACACCTCCCCGCGTCACCTGGGTGAATGATCCGAATCCAACCCGGCGTCCAGGAGTCGACCGTGCCCGCAGCCCCGTACCCGACCGCCCGTCGCCCCGGCGTCGACCCGGGGCGACGGCGGGTGCTCGCCGGCCTGCTCGGCCTCCCGGTCGTCGCGACCGGCGGGCTGACCGGCTGCCGGAGCGAACCGGCGGCCCTGGTCGAGAGCGGCCCGGTCGAGCTGTCGGTGTTCTGGTGGGGCAGCGCACGCCGCGCCCAGTTGACCGAGCAGGCGCTACGGCTCTACTCCGACCGGAACCCCCGGGTGACCTTCCGGGTGACCTGGCAGGGCCTCGACGGCTACTACGAGCGGCTCGCCACCCAGGCGGTGGGGGGCAACGTCCCGGACCTGTTCCAGATCGACGACACCTTCCTCACCGAGTACGCGCGGCGCGACATCCTGCTGGACCTGACCGGGTACGCCGCCGACCGTCGGCTCGACCTGAGCGGCCTGCCCGAGGGGCTCGTCCGGTACGGCCAGGTCGCGGGACGCACCATGGCGGTGGCCGCCGCGCAGAACTCGGCCGGGCTGGTCTTCAACCGGACCCTGCTGCGCGGGCTGGGCGAGCCCGCGCCGCGCAGCGGGATGAGCTACCCGGAATACCTCACCTGGGCGGCCCGGGTGACCCGGGCCAGTGACGGCAGGGTCGCCGGCACCATGGACCCCTCCGGTGACCACCGGGCACTCTGGCTCTGGTTGAGGTCCCGGGGCAACGAGTTCTACCAGGGGCGCAAGCTCGGGTTCGACTCCCCCGAGCTGATCGACTGGTTCGAGTTGTGGCAGCGGGCACGGGCCGCCCGGGCCACCCCGAGCGCGGCGCTGGTGCAGCAGGCGAACGGCGGCGAACCGGCCCGCCAGCTCGTGGTCACCGGGCACACCGCCGCCTCGTTCGCCTGGTCGAACCAGCTGGTCGAACTCCAGCGCCACAGCCGGGACGAGCTGGGCATCGTCAGCTGCCCCGGCCCGGCGGCCGCGCAGTGGGCGCGGGCCTCGATGTACTGGGCGGGCTTCCGGGGCACCCGTCACCCGGACGTGGTGGCCGACGTGATCAACTTCCTCACCACGAACGTGGACGCCGGCCGGGTGCTCGGCTACGACCGGGGTCTCAGCCCGCACCTCAACATCCGCAAGTTCGTGGAGCCGACCATCCGGGACACCTCGGTCCGGACCTCGGCGACCTTCGAGCTCAGCGTGGCCGACACGTTCGGCACCGCACCACCGCCCCCGCCGACCGGGCACGCCCGGATCCGCGGCCTGCTGGTCACCGCCGCCGAGTCCGTACAGTCCGGGCGGTCGACCATCCGCGCCGCCGCCTGGCTGTTCGTGGCGCAGGCCGCCGCCGCGTTGGCGGCCTGACCTGCCGCCGTGGCGGCACATCACCGGCGGGCGGGCCGCCGCGCGGCCCGCCCGAGCCGGCTCAGCGAGGGCCGGGGCCGCGCCGGCCGCGCATCATCCTGATCAGCAGCAGCACGACCACTGCCGCCACCACGAGGCAGCAGAGCAGGCCGATCAGACCGAACCCACCACCGCCGCGGGACCGCCGCCGCGCGGCCTCCACGACCAGCTCACCGGGGCCGGTGGACGCCCAGGCGGCGACCGGCACGAACACGGAGAGCACCACCGCACCGAGGACGGCACTGAGCCGGCCCCACCATCTGTTCCAGGAAGACATGCCCCCATCCTCGCCGAGGAGGGCAAGAACGGCACGTCGATCGCCTCGCCGGTGCAGGGGCAGGGCAGGGGCCGACATGAAGAAGGACCCTCGGAAGCTGTCCGAGGGTCCTTCTTTCGTGGTAGCGGGGACAGGATTTGAACCTGCGACCTCTGGGTTATGAGCCCAGCGAGCTACCGAGCTGCTCCACCCCGCGTCGGTACGACCACTCTATCGCATGCCCGACCCTCGCATCCGGCGGGGTCCGCACCGGCCGCTTCCGCCAGGTCAGGCACCGGATGACCCACGCTGCGGCAGCGGGGCCCGGGCAGATCCGGAGCCTGGCCGAGCCGGCCTCGGACGGCACCGGAGCGCAGAGGCAGGAGACCGGACAGCGTGGCCAGAAAGCCGGGCGAGCGCGGCCGAAAACCCGAACGGCCCTCCGGTGAGTACCGGAGGGCCGTTCGTCGTGGTAGCGGGGACAGGATTTGAACCTGCGACCTCTGGGTTATGAGCCCAGCGAGCTACCGAGCTGCTCCACCCCGCGTCGACTCACTAACCCTAGCGCAAGCCGGCGCGAACCCGCAAAACGGCCCCCTCATGGTTGCAGGGGCACCCTCCTCCGCACGAAACGGTCGGAAGGTGCCCCTGCCACCATCGGGTCGCCGGCGGCCGACGGATCAGCCGGTCGGGCTCGGTGGCGTCGAGGGGGACGGGCTGCCGCTCGGTGCCGGGGCGGACGGACTGGCGCCCGGCGCGGGCGAGGCCGGGGCCGCCGCCTGCTGTGCCCGCTGGAAGGCGGTGATCGCCTCGTCCAGGGCCTTCAGCGCCCGGCCGTACCGCTCGAAGTCGCCGGAGGTCTGCGCGGCCCGCACCTCCGCGATGGCGGTCTGCACCCGCTGCGCGGCCTCGGCCAGTTCGCCGCTCGGCGCAGGCGGGGTTTCGCCACCGGACGGCGGAGGCGGACTCCCGCCGTCCCCGGCCGGCGGCGGGGTGCCCGGAGTCGCCTTCTTGCCCTGCTCGACGAGCTGTTTGATGCCGTCCTCCAGGGTGTTGGCGAGCACCACGTACGAGCCGCCGTCACCGTAGGAGAGGAGCACCTTCTGCAACAGCGGGTACGCGTCCTCCTGGTTGCTCTTCACGTAGACCGGCTCGACGTAGAGCATCCCGTTGCCGAAGGGCAGTGAGAGCAGGTTGCCGTACTGCACCTGCGCCTGGTTCGAGGTGAGCAGGTTCAGCTCGGTACGGATGGTCGCGTTGTTGGTCATCTGCTGGTGCACCTGGACCGGACCGGAGACCCGGGTCTGGTCCGGCAGCTCCAGGACCTCCAGCCGGGGCTGCCCGTCGACGTAGGAACCGGAGATCAGCGCGGCGAGGTTCTGCCGGCCGTTCGGGGTGACCGCCGAGGTGAGCTGGAAGCGCGGCGCGTCCTGCTCGGGAAGCTGGGTGTAGAGGTAGTACGGGGGCTGCTTCTGCTCACTGTCCGGGTTGTCCGGCACGTTCGGCACCTGCCAGAAGTCCTGGCCGGAGTAGAAGTCGCCCGGGTCGGTGACGTGGAAGCGGGTCAGCAGGTTGCGCTGCACCTTGAACAGGTCCGCCGGGTAGCGGAAGTGTGCCGCCAGCTCGGCCGGGATCTCCGACTTCGGCGTCACCAGGTCACCGCCGAACGCCTTGTTCCACGCCTTCAGCACCGGGTCGGACTCGTCGAACTCGTAGAGCCGGACCGTGCCGTCGTACGCGTCGACGGTCGCCTTGACCGAGTTGCGGATGTAGTTGACGTTCTCCCGGGCGAGCTGGAACGTGCCCCGGCCGGTCAGCTCGTCGGTGGTCTCCCGTTGCAGGTTCACCCGCTCGGCGTACGGATAGGTGGCCGACGTGGTGTAGGCGTCGATGATCCACTGGACCCGCCCGCCGACCACCGCCGGGTACGGGTCGCCGTCGATGGTGAGGAACGGGGCGACCTTCTCCACCCGGTCCCGGGGGTTGCGGACGTAGAGCAGCTTCGAGTTCTCGTTGACTGCCTCGGAGAGGAGGAAGTTCGACTCCTGCTCCTTGATCGCGTAGAGCAGCCGGCGGGTGAACGAACCGATCTCCACCCCGCCGGAGCCGGTGTACGTGTAGTACTGCTCGCCACCGGTGGTCGGGGTCGGCCGGTCGAACTCGGCGTTACGGCCCTCGTCGGTCTGCCCGACGATCGCGTAGTCGTCGGCGGTCATCCGCTCGCCGTAGTAGATCCGGGGCTGCTCGGTCGGGATCTGGTCGGTCTGCGCGGAGCAGCGCTCCTGCTCCTTCTCCCCGAGGAAGCCGGAGACGAAGAACGGCTGCCCACCACAGACGACCTGGTTGGCCGGGGCCCCGACCAGCCCGAAACCGTGGGTGTAAACGGTGTGCCGGTTGATCCAGTTGCTCTGCTGGTCGGTCAGCTCGCCGTAGTTGATCTCACGGATGCCGACCACGTAGTCCCGGGTCTGGCCGCCCACCGTGTACCGGTCGATGTCGAGCTTCGGGCCGAAGTCGTAGAAGCCTCGCACCTGCTGCAACTGGGTGTACGTCTCGGAGACCAGCTGCGGGTCGAGCAGCCGGGCGTTCGGCACCACGGCCTTGTCGGTGGCGAGCGTGGCCGGCGGGGTGAGGTTGTTCGCCCCGTACGGCGTGGTCTTCGTGTCGTTCAGGCTGAACGCCGTCCGGGTCGCGTCGATGCTGCGCTGGATGTACGGGGCCTCCTTGTCCCGGGCGCTCGGCTTGACCTCGAAGGTCTGCACCGCCCAGGGGTAGATGCCGCCGATCGCCACCGCCGACAGGCCCAGCAGGGCGAGCGAGACGCCCGGCCAGACCAGGTTCCGCATCACCGCGTTGGAGAAGACGATGATCGCGATGGCCACCACGATCGAGATGTAGGCGAGGATCTCCTTGGCCGGCAGCAGCGCGTTGACGTCGGCGTACCCGGCGCCGTAGAGCTTGGCGCTGTCGTTGTACTCCAGCAGCATCGCCCGCCGGTCCAGCACGTACGCGGCTGCTTTGAGCAGGACGAAGACCGCGACCAGGGTGGTCAGGTGGGCTCGGGCGCCGTTGGCCATCCGGTCGCCGACGCCCTGGAGCCGCACGCCGCCGAAGACGTAGTGCACGGCCAGCGCGCCGATCACCGCCAGCACCACGGCGGTGAAGCCCACCCCGAGCAGGTACCGCAGGAACGGCAGCTGGAAGACGTAGAAGCCGACGTCGACCCCGAACTCCGGGTCCTTGACGCCGAAGTCCCCGCCGTTACGGAAGAGCAGCCACTGGCTCCACCGGCTCTGCGCCGAGAGCCCGGCGAAGAGCGCCACCACGGCGCTGACCGCCAGGATCCAGGTGCCGATGCGCGGCCCGAGGACCATCCGGTACCGCTCCAGGGTGGCCTGCTCGGCGGAGTGCGGTCGCAGCCCGGGGCGCAGCCGGTGGGCCAGCCACAGGTTGCCGCCGACCACCGCCGCCATGCCCAGGCCGACGGCGAGGAAGAGCAGCAGCCGGGTGACCAGCACGCCGGTGAAGACCTGGGTGTAGTCGACCTCGTCGAACCAGAGCCAGTCCGTCCACGCCTGGACACCCCAGCCGAGCAGGGTGAAGAGTACGAACACCCCGATCAGGACCCCGATCGTGACGCGCCCGCGTCGGCTCATCCTGGGCAGGGGGGCACTACGCTTGACCACTGTTTGGCTCCGCACGCTCGTTGTGACCGGATCCGACCAGGCCACAAGAGTACGTGGTGTTCCTGGACACTTCCGGTCAAGGTCGCGGCGCTGACGGTCACGGTTCGGCCGGACGTCCCCGGTCCGGTCGACGTCCCTCGGCCCCACCGACGACCGACGGTCAGCAGCGGGTCGGCTCACCTCCGGCGCGCAGCGTCTCCAGGGCGGTCAGCGCCTCGTCCAGACTGCCCACCTTGACCAGCGGCAACCCGGGCTGGGGGTTGCTCAGCGCCTCGGCGCAGTTCTCCTCCGGCACCAGGAAGACCGCCGCCCCGGCCTGTTTGGCGCCCACCAGTTTCTGGGCGATGCCGCCGATCGCGCCCACCCGGCCCTCGTCGTCGATGGTGCCGGTGCCGGCGATGACCCGACCGCCGGTCAGGTCGTCGGGGTCCAGCTTGTCCACGATCCCCAGCGCGAACATCAGTCCGGCGCTCGGCCCGCCGATGTCCCCGAGGTCGATCTCCAGGGTGAACGGGTGCGGCTGCCGCTGCTCGATCTCGATCCCGATGCGCGGACGGCCGTCCTGCTCCCGGCTGGTCACGGTGGCCGTGCCGGTGGCCCCGCCCCGGCTGTAGCCGATGGCGAGCGTCGAGCCGGCCGGACGGGCGCGGATCAGCTCGGTCAGCCCGTTCGCGCTGGTCACCGGCTTGCCGTCCACCGAACTGATCAGATCGCCGGCCTGGAGCCGCCCCGCGGAGGGACCGTCCGCGGTCACCGTCCGGACGACCACCTGGACCGGGTAGCCCAGTTCCCGCAGCGCGGCGGTCTCGGCGCTGGTCTGCGACGCGGTGAACTCCTCGGCGTTACGTTCCTCGACCTGCTCACGGCTCTGCCCCGGCGGGTAGACCAGTTCCCGGGGCACCACCGCCCGTTCCGGCGAGAACCAGCCGGCGATCGCCGACCGCAGCTTCACCGACGGCTGCACACCCACGGTGGTCAGCCGGAGCTGTCCCGCCGAGGTGGAGGTCTCCCGGCCGTCGACCTTGATGATCTCCTCGCCGTCCTGCGTACCGAGGGTGTCGACGGTCGGCCCCGGGCCGAGCACCACGTACGGGATCGGCGCCGCGAGTACTCCGATGCTGAGCAGGGTGGTGAGCAGAGCACCGAGCAGAACCGTGACACCGCGACGTCTCATGCGGCAGAGCGTACCGACCGGTCGGCGACCGGCCGGGGCGGACGAGCGGGCGGATTCCGCCTGCCGACTTCGCCCTCAGCGCAACGCCGGTGCCGGCGACCAGGGGCACCCCGCGCGTACCGTAGACCCGTGCCTGATATTCCGTTCGGCTTCGCGCTCCCGGGTGGGCAACCACCAGACCCCAACGACCCCGCGCAGATGCAGCAGTTCATGAGCCAGCTGCAGCACCTGCTCTCGGCGCCGGGCAGTGGGCCGGTCAACTGGGACCTGGCCCGTCAGGTGGCGGCCAGCCAGCTCGCCGCCGCCGGCGACCCGGCCGTCACGCCGTACGAACGCAACGCCGTCGAGGAGGCGCTGCGCCTGGCGGACCTCTGGCTGGAGCCGGCCTCGTCGTGGCCGTCGGGCATCCAGACCCCGGTCGCCTGGAACCGCAACGAGTGGATCTACAAGACCCTCGACGTCTGGCGCAAGCTCTGCGACCCGGTGGCCAGCCGGATGGTGGGTGCGATGGGCGACCTCGTGCCACCGGAGGCGCGCGCCCAGCTCGGCCCGATGCAGTCGATGGTCGCCACGCTGGGCGGGGCGCTCTTCGGTGGGCAGCTCGGTCAGGCACTCGGCTCGCTGGCCGCCGAGGTGCTCTCCGCCGGCGACATCGGTCTCCCGCTCGGTCCGGCCGGCACGGCCGCCCTCATCCCGGCCAACATCAAGCAGTACGGCGAGGGCCTGGAGCTGCCCGAGGACGAGGTACGCCTCTACGTCGCCCTGCGCGAGGCCGCCCACCAGCGCCTCTTCCAGCACGTCCCGTGGCTGCGCGGGCACGTGCTCAGCTCCGTCGAGACGTACGCCGCCGGCATCCGGGTCAACCGGGAGGCGATCGAGGAGGCGATGGGCCGGGTCGACCCGACCGACCCGGAGTCGATGCGGGCGATCGCCCTGGAGGGCATCTTCACGCCGGAGGACACCCCGGCGCAGAAGGCGTCCCTGGCCCGCCTGGAGACCGCCCTGGCCCTGGTCGAGGGATGGGTCTGCCACGTGGTCGACGACGCGGCCGGCGGCCGGCTGCCGGACGTGGTCGCCCTCGGCGAGGCGTTCCGTCGGCGGCGAGCGGCCGGTGGGCCGGCGGAACAGACCTTCGCCGCCCTGGTCGGGCTGGAGTTGCGTCCGCGCCGGCTACGCGAGGCGGCGGCACTCTGGGCGGCGCTGACCGAGCACCGGGGCATCGCCGGCCGGGACGCCCTCTGGGGGCACCCCGACCTGCTCCCCTCGGGCGAGGACTTCGCCGACCCAGTGGCCTTCGCCCGCTCGCAGCTCGACTTCGCCGAGCTGGACGAGTTCGACTTCACCGCGCCCGGTGGCCCGGAGGAGCAGCCCCCGGGCGGCGACGCGACGCCGCCGCAGGACACCGACCGCCCCTGACCGGGCCGGTCACCTCTTCCGCCGGCCGGCCGCCGGGGCACCCGCTCCCGGCCCGGCCGGCGGAGTGCTGTCCGGGGCCGCCCCGCTGGGTGGTAGCAGGGGCCCCTTGCAGTCGCTTTTTGTCGAGCAGGGGACCCCTGCAACCACCTGGAGCGGTCAGACCGCGTGGTTTCCCGTGGTGAGCAGCGCCCGGGTCGCCTCCCACCCCTCCACCGCCGGGTCGAGGGTGGCGAGGTCGGCCGGGCCGCGTACCCGACGCCAGGGGGCGGTGACGGCGAGGTCGGCGGGGCGCGGGGCGACGGCCCGGATCGCGGCGGGCACGGCGCTGTCCAGGTCGACCTCGGGCAGCCACTCCGGTGCCGGCAGCCGGGCGGCGAGACCGAGCAGTCCCGGTCCGGCCCCCTCGACCGGGGCCACCGCGACGGGTCGGGTGGTCAACGGGCGCAGCAGCTTGCCGACGGTGAGCCCCGGCAGGTCCGGCGCGTCGGCGGCGATCACGGCGGCCTGGTCGTACCCGTCCAGCGCGGCGAGCACCGCACCGACGCTCGGTGTCGGCACCTCGACCACCGGGGTACCCGGCCAGACCACCGCGTCGGCCAACCGCCGGTCCGCGGGCGTCACCGCGACCGCGGTCTCCACTTCCTGGAGCGTGGCGAGGAGGTCCACCACGTCCTCGGCCAGGGCACGTCGCCAGTCGGCCGGGTCGATACCCGGCGGCGACCAGGCCACCGGGGCGAGCAACGCCACCACCACTCGTCGGGTCACGGTCCGACCCTAACGTTCCCCGGTCCGGCGGTGATCCACGCGAGGACGTCGACCCGCCGGGCCGGGTGTCCGACAGTGCCGGGCCGGGTCCGACACCGCCGGCCCGGGTCCGGTGCTCCGCGCGCAGGGCGCGACCGGCGGTGCGCAGACGGTCAGTCGGTCAGGGGTACCCCGGCCATCGAGGCGACCCCCTCCAGGTAGCCACGGGCCCGTTCGGCCTTGGGATAGCGGCAGACCAACGACCAGAAGGACGCGTTGTGGCTCGGCACGATGAGGTGGGCCAACTCGTGCAGAAGTACGTAGTCGATCACCCAGTCCGGCATGTCCTGAAGCCGGTGCGAGATGCGGATGGTCCGGTCGGCGGGGGTGCAGGACCCCCAGCGGCCGTTCTGGTTGGTCACCCACCGGACGCTCGCGGGAACCGCTGCCGGGCCGTGTTCCGCCAGGTAGAGGTCGATCAGGCGGGCGGCTCGCTGGAGCAGCTCGGCGTCGGTGCGGACCGGTCTGCCCTCACGCGCGGCGAGTCGGGCGAGCATCCGGTCGACCCACTCGGTCTCCTCGGCCCGGGAGAACTGGTCGGGGATCAGGACGACCACCCGTTCCCCGTCCCGGTACGCGGACACCGTGCGTCGCCGACGCTGACTGCGCCGCACTTCGACGACGGGCTTCCGCGCGCCTGCCATCACTGGCCTGCGCAGCCTCGTGTTCCTGCCACATGGGAAAGCTAATGCGTTCTGACCAGGGGTCCGCAAGGGTCAACCCACCGACACGCGCCCGGAAACTCCGGGTTGATGGCGTCCAGTCCGAAAAAAATGTTTGCGGACCCGTCCCGATGGCCCTCCGCTCCTGGTCTGGACGGCGATCCGAGCACCCTGGGTGGCGACTTGGACGGACGCGGAGCGGCTCTCCACGTTAGGAGATCTTCGGTGCGACGGCTGCACCAGGGGTGCCCATCGGCCACTTCGGGGCGGTTCGCCCGGCGTGTCCCCGCCAAACTCACTTATCCGACCTTATTCGCCATGCACACTCTCGACGTCGACTAGCTCACAGTGTCGATGGATCTCTGACATGGAACCACCCGCACCTGGGTAGGGTCCGCCGGACCAGCGGTTACGAGCGTGACCGCGCAGAAGACCCCAGCGCCGGAGCCGCCGAGGCCCGCCGCCGGGTAGCCGCCGGCATCGACCGGCGGACGAAACGAGGAGGGCACCGTGGCCGACCAGGCCCAGACCTACAACGGTTACTGCGTCAAGTGCAAGGAGAAGCGCGACTTCGAGGGCAAGGTCGAGGTTTCCAAGACCGGCATGAACATGGCCAAGGGCAAGTGCCCGGTCTGCGGCACAACAGTGAACCGGATTCTCGGCAAGGCGAAGGTCTGACCATCAGACCGACCGGGGAGGGGGCGGCCCTGCGGGTCGCCCCCTCCCCGCCGTGACCCGGCCCCGCACCGCAGCCGTCGGTTACGGGCCGGCGCCACCAACAGGCTGTGGACAACCAACCACATCCTGTGGATAACCCTGGAGGAAGCGCCGCAGGGCTGTGGACAACGATCGACGGATCGTCCGGATACGGTCACCATTGGTCACCATGACCCGTGCCACCCTTCTCCGCCCGACGCTGCTGCCCGGCCTCACCCGGCTCTGGCGCGACCGGCACACGCTGCAACTGGGCCTGGATCCCGCCCGAGCCGTCCTGCTCGAGGTGGCCAACCCGCGTGCCGTCCGGTTGCTCGACCT
Source organism: Micromonospora inyonensis (assembly GCF_900091415.1). Taxonomy (NCBI): domain Bacteria; kingdom Bacillati; phylum Actinomycetota; class Actinomycetes; order Micromonosporales; family Micromonosporaceae; genus Micromonospora; species Micromonospora inyonensis. The sequence continues at coordinate 382,332 of NZ_FMHU01000001.1, forward strand.
GCTCGACGGCGCGCACAGCGAACGACACATCCTCGACCACGCCACCCGGATCCGGGTCGACCGCGACGACGCGCGTAGCCTGCTGGAGACGCTCCGCGCCGCCGGGCTGGTGGTCGCCGCGCACACCCTGCTCCCCACCGGCCTCGCCGACCCGGACCGCGCGCGGCTGAGCGACGAGGCGGGCGCGCTCGCCCTCGGCGCCGGCGACCTGCCCGGCACTCCCGCCCAGGTGCTCCGGCGCCGGCGGGCCGCCCGGGTGGTGGTCACCGGCTCCGGGCGGCTCGGTGGTCCGGTCGCCGTGGCCCTGGCCCAGGCCGGCGTCGGGCACGTCGACCCCGATCTGGGCGGTCGGGTGCGCCCGGCCGACCTGGTCGGCACCGGCCTCCTCCCCGGTGACGTCGGGCGGCACACCGCCGAGGCGGTGGCCGACGCCATCGCCCGTACCGCAGCCGGCACCGTCACCAGTCCGGTCCGACGCCGTCGCGCCGACCTGGTGGTCCAGGTGGGCGTCGACCGGCCGGCCGCGCTGCTCGCCGCCGGGTTCGCCCGCCGCCGGCAGCCGCACCTGATGCTCTCGCTGCGCGACGGCGTACCGGTGATCGGCCCCCTGGTCCGGCCACCGGCCGGGCCGTGCCTCAACTGCCTCGACCGGCACCGACTGGACCGGGATCCGGCCTGGCCCGGGCTCGCCGCCCAGCTCGCCGGCGACGACCCGACCCCCGCCTGTGGGGTCGCCACCCTCCTCGCCGCCGTCGCCCTGGCCACGGCGGAGGCGCTCAGCCATGTCGACGGCGGGACTCCCGAGACGGTCGGCGCGGCCGTCGAGGTCGGCGGGGCCGGTCGCTTCCGACGGCGGGTTTGGCCGCCACATCCGGACTGTGGGTGCCTCGGCGACCGGGGAGACCCACCCCACGGGCCCCGGCCCGGCCGCAGAGCAGCAGCGGGGCGGTCCGGTCGGTAACAATGGCCGGGTGACCGATATCCCGCGCCGGGCCGTGTCCCGGACCGCCAAGCTCGCCGCACTGCCGCTCGGTTTCGCCGGGCGGACCGTCCTCGGCATGGGAAAGCGCGTCACAGGGCTCGCCTCCGAGGTGATTTCCGCCGAGATCCAGCAACGCACCGCCGAACAGCTGTTCAGCGTTCTCGGGCAGCTCAAGGGCGGGGCGATGAAGTTCGGCCAGGCGCTGTCGGTGTTCGAGGCCGCCCTGCCGGAGGAGGTTGCCGCGCCGTACCGGCAGGCGTTGACCAAGTTGCAGGAGGCGGCTCCGCCGCTGCCCGCGGCCACCGTGCACAAGGTGCTCGCCGAGCAGCTCGGGCCGGACTGGCGGGACCGGTTCCTGGAGTTCGACGACACCCCCGCCGCGGCGGCCAGCATCGGCCAGGTGCACCGGGCGGTCTGGCGGGAGCCGACCACCGGACGACGCAGGTCGGCCACCCCGACCGGGCGGTCCGTCGCGGTGAAGATCCAGTACCCGGGCGCCGGGGACGCCCTCCTGGCCGATCTGAAGCAGCTCTCCCGGCTGGGTGCCATGTTCCGGGCCATCCAGCCCGGCCTGGATGTCAAGCCCCTCCTCACCGAGCTGCGTGAACGGATCACCGAGGAACTCGACTACGAGCTGGAGGCCGAGTCGCAGCGGGCCTTCGCCGCGGCGTACGCGGACGACCCGGAGATCTTCATCCCGGCGGTCGTCGCCGCCGCGCCCCGGGTGCTGGTCACCGAGTGGGTGGAGGGCACCCCGCTGGCGCAGATCATCCGCGAGGGCACCCCCCAGGAGCGCGACCGGGCCGGCCGGCTGATGGCCGTCCTGCACCTCTCCGCCCCGGCGCGGGCCGGGTTGCTGCACGCCGACCCGCACCCGGGCAACTTCCGGATGCTGTCCGACGGCCGGCTCGGTGTGATCGACTTCGGTGCGGTGGCCCGGATGCCGGAAGGGACGCCGGAGCCGATCGGCCGGCTCGCCGGGCTCTCCCTGCGCGGCGAGGCCGACGCGGTGGTGGAAGGGCTACGGACGGAGGGCTTCGTCCCGGCGAACGTGCCGATCGACGCGCAGGCGGTGCTGGACTTCGTCCGGCCGATGCTGGAGCCGGTGGCGACCGAGGAGTTCCAGTTCACCCGGGCCTGGCTGCGTGCGGAGGCGGCCCGGATCGCCAACCCCCGGTCACCGGCCTACCAGTTGGGCCGGCAGCTCAATCTGCCCCCGTCGTACCTGCTCATCCACCGGGTGACGCTCGGCTCCATCGGGGTGCTCTGCCAGCTGGAGGCGAAGGCCCCCTACCGGGGCATCCTCGAACGGTGGCTCCCCGGGTTCGCCCCGGCGGCCTAGCGACGACGCAGGGGGGCGGTGGGCCGGTGCCGGCCCACCGCCCCCTGCGGTTCGGTGTGGTTACAGAACGCCCAACTCGCGGGCCGACCGCTGACGGCTGGCCATGGCGACGGTACGGGCGGATCGGGCTGCCTCAGTGCTCGTGGTGGTACGACCGGCCTGAGGCCGACGCATTCGAGCCCTGGACAACGCTTCGTGAAGTAGTTGCATCTCGGCGACTCCGTTCAGGACGTGCGGGTTCATCAGTTCGCTGGCTGCCGGTGCGCCACCGGCACGAGCGCGGGTCGGGTTCATGTCAGGCCGCCAGCCGGACCGTGTTGCGGGACGTGGCCAGCCCACTGGCCGCCAGCCGCGCCTCGGCCTCGACCCGGAGCGCGGCATCCCGGGCTACGTCCTCCTTGCGCGGGCGACCACGGGGCCGCTTGCGCGGGACGACCGCGCCACGCTCGAAGATCTCGCCACCCCAGACGCCCCAGGGCTCGGCCCGCTCGGCCGCACCGGCGAGGCACTCGACGCGCAGCGGGCAGTCCCCGCAGAGCGACTTGGCCAGCTCCAGTTCGGTGGGCGAGTCGGAGAACCACAGGTCGGGGTCGAACTTCCGGCAGGGCAGGTTCGCCTCCATCTCGACGCTCACGTCGAGGGGGGCCAACACCAGACTCATCGCCCGGTCACCTCTCTCTCACTTCGATCCCGGGGATCGCATTTCCGACGTACTTCGGCGGGACAAAAAACTGAGGCCGCGGATCCCGGTAGCGGGTTCCGCGGCCTCGAGGTGAGCCGGTGGTCTGATGATCAGACCGGTCTCCCTCGAGGTGGAACACCGCGGACGTCCAGACGCCGCTTCATGGCGACCTTGACGCCCTTGCCCGTGAACCCACTGGTCCCCTCGTTTCCGATCGGCGCGACGGTCAGAATCAGCTCGGCCTGATCCTGGGTCTGGTGCGCCTGCGGAACCGGGAGCCCGACGGTCAGGGCGGCCCGGACAGCCGACAGCGGAGCGAGGGCAGCAGGCAGCGCCGCCGGACGCTCGTAGACGAAGCTCTCCATCGGTGCCACCTCCTTCACTCACACTCGTTGTCGACTCGGTCTCGCCCCGTGAGCAGCCACGATGGGCCGCCCGCGAGGTGTGTTCTGAGGCTATGCCGCCTCCGGGCGCGAGGGCAAACGAATTACGACGGGTTTTCCAAACTTTCTTTCGGGCAGATCGCGTCGACCGTCGCGCCACCCACCAGGGCCAGCACGGACTCACCGTAGAGGCCCAGTTTGCGGGGGCCGATCCCGGCGATAGCGATCAACTCTTCGGGGCGGCCCGGCCGCCGTTCGGCCAGGGCGGTCAGGGTCGCATCGGTGAAAACCACGTACGCCGGTACCCGTTGCGTGCCGGCCACCCGCTGCCGCCAGTCCCGGAGCCGTTCCAGCAGGTCCTCGTCCACGTCGGACGGACACGTCGGACAGCGACCGAGCTTGCGGTCGCCACCGGCGAGCAGGGTCGCCCCGCAGATCCGGCAGGAGACCACCACGTTCCGGCGACGCTCGGCGCGCGGAACCGGGCCGGCGCCGGCCCGTTCGGATCCGCCGGTGCGGTCGAGCTGCGGCAGGAAACGTGAGGGACGCCGGTTCCGCCCGCCCGGCGAGCGGGCCGAGGCGTACGACAGCCAGAGCCACTGCCGGGCCCGGGTGATCCCGACGTACAGCAGCCGCCGCTCCTCCTCGACCTGCTCGGGGGTCTTCGCGTACCCGGTCGGCAGCGTGCCCTCGGCGAGCCCGACCAGGAAGACCGCGTCCCACTCCAGTCCCTTGGCCGAGTGCAGGGAGGCCAACGTGACCCCGTCGACGGTGGGCACGTGCTGCTGGGCGGCCCGCCGGTGCAGTTCCTCGGTGAAGGCGGCGAGGGTGACCGGCCGTTCGACCGCCGCGCCCTCGCCGATCGGCAGCACCGGGGGGGTGGCCGCGTACTCCTCGGCGAGCTGGACCAGGGCGGCCAGCGCCTCCCAGCGTTCCCGCACCGCGCCGCCGGCCGGGGGGGCGTCCGGGGCCCAGCCCACCGCGGCGAGCGCCTCGACCACGGCGGCCGGCAGCGGGGTCTCCCCGGGGATCGAGCGGGTGGCCGCCCGCAGCGCCACCATCGCCTGCCGCACCTCGACCCGCTCGAAGAACCGTTCCGCCCCCTGCACCACGTACGGGACGCCGGCCTCGGTGAGCGACTTCTCGTACGCCTCGGACTGCGCGTTGGTGCGGAACAGCACCGCGATCTCCCGGGCCGGCGTGCCGGCGGCGACGAGCTGCCGGCAGCGGGTGGCGACCGCCGTCGCCTCGGTCGGCTCGTCGGTGAAGATCCGCAGCTCCGGCTCGGGACCGGTCGGGCGCTGTCCGACCAGTTCCAGCCGGAGCCGGGCCTCGCTGCCGCGCGCCTGGGCGATCACCGCGTTGGCCAGTCCGACCACCTGCGGGGTGGAGCGGTAGTCGCGGACCAGCCGGACCACCGTCGCGCCCCGGTGGCGGCGGGGGAAGTCGACCAGGTACGCCGACGTGGCCCCGGTGAACGAGTAGATGGTCTGGCTGGCGTCGCCGACCACGGTGAGGTCGTCCCGGCCGCCCAGCCACGCGTCCAGCAGCCGCTGCTGCAACGGGTTCACGTCCTGGTACTCGTCGACCACGAAGTGCCGGTACTGGGCCCGGATCTGTTCGGCGACGTCCGGGTGCTCCTCGATCCCCCAGACGGCGGCCCGGAGCAGGTCCTCGAAGTCGATCACCCCGTTGGCCCGCTTGACCGTCTCGTAGGCGGCGAAGACCTCGGCGACCTTCGCCGGCTCGTGCGGGGTGTCGCGCTGCGCCTTGGCCGCGGCGACGACGTACTCCCCCGGCTCGACCAGGGACGACTTGGCCCACTCGATCTCGCCGGCCAGGTCCCGGGCGGCGGCCCGGTCGGTGCGCAGCCCGGCGCGGGCGGCGGCCAGGGTGACCAGCCGGACCTTGCTGTCCAGCAGTTCGGGCAGGGCCCGGCCGTGCAGCAGCCGGGGGGCGAAGTAGCGCATCTGGCGCAGCGCGGCGGCGTGGAAGGTGCGCGCCTGCACCCCCGCGACGCCCAACGCGGTCAACCGGGCGCGCATCTCGGCGGCGGCCCGCGCGGTGAAGGTCACCGCGAGCACGTGCCGGGGCGAGATCGCCCCGGTCAGCGCCCGGTGCGCGATCCGGGAGGTGACCGCCCGGGTCTTCCCGGTGCCCGCGCCGGCCAGGACGCAGACCGGCCCGGCGGGCGCGGTCACCGCCGTCCGCTGCTCGGGGTCGAGCCCGGCCAGCACCTGTTCCGCCGCTGAGTGCACCCCCACAACGAGGAATCATCCCAGCCGCGCCGGACGTTGCAGCCGATACCCTGTGCGGGCGAAGCCGCCCGACCGTGGACCGATGGAGGTTCTGACTGATGTTGACGATGTATTCCACGCCGTGGTGCGGCTACTGCCACCGGTTGAAGTCGCAGCTCGACCGGGAGGGCATCGCCTACCAGGTGGTGGACATCGAGCAGGATCCGGCGGCGGCCGAGTTCGTGATGAAGGTCAACGGCGGCAACCAGACGGTGCCCACGCTGCGCTTCGCCGACGGCTCCGCCCTCACCAACCCCTCGATCAACCAGGTCAAGCAGCACCTCGCGAGCCTGGCCGGCGCCTGAGCGCACCGGCGCGGGACGGCTCCGCCGTCCCGCGCCGCCGGCACCGGGCCCGCCGTCACCCGTCCCGGGTCGAGGCGACCACGCCGTGGTCGACGTCCAGGGCCGGGCGGGAGCGACCCGGACCGGCCAGAGGGCGACGCCGGGCGGGCACGACCGGCCGGGCCGGGGCCGGATCCGCCGGGGCCGGGGCGAACCTCCGGGCCCGCCACAGGTACGCCCCGGCGGCCAGCATCACCACGCCCACGAGGGCGAACAGCAGCCGGTAGTCGAGCACCGCGACCAGCAGCGCCCCGGTGCCGATGGAGATCGCCTGCGGCCCGCTGACCAGTGCGTCCGTCGCGGCGGTCGCCCGGCCGAGCAGGCCGGGTCCGGTCCGCCGCTGCACCAGCGTGTGCAGCCCGACCCAGCTCAGCGGGAGGGACAGCCCGGCCAACAGCAGCGCCGCGACGGCGAGCCAGAGACGCGGGTACGTCAGGGTCAGCGCCGCCGTCCCGAAGAGCGCCACCCCGGCGGCGAGCGAGCCGACCTCACCGAAGCGACGTACCACGACCGGGGAGAGCAGCGCACCGACCAGGCCCCCCACCCCCTGCACGCTGAACAGGACGCCCACGAAGGTGGGGGGCCGTGCCAGCCCCCGCTCGACGTAGGCGAAGAGCAGCGCCTCGCTGAACCCGATCACCAGTGCGGCCGCGCCGTACCCGAGCAGGGCCCGGCGCAGCACCGGCTCGGTGCCGAGGTGACGCAGCCCGGCGCCCAGTTCGGTCAGGCCACACGCCAGCCGGTGCGGCCGCGCGGGCTCGGCCACCCGGAGCAGGCCCACCACGGCGGCGGCGGTGACGAACCCGCTGACGCCGACGACGGTGAGCGCCCAGCCGCCGGCCACGGCGTAGAGCGCCGCCCCGACCAGCGGGCCACCCAGCCGCAGGGTCTGGCGTACGGCCTGCAGGGCGGCGTTCGCCTCGGCCAGCAGCCCGAGCGGGAGCAGGGTGCGCAGCAGCCCGCTGAGCGCCGCGCCGAGCGCGATCGACGACAGGCCGTACAACGCGCCGACCAGGTAGACGATCCACACGTCGCCGGAGTCGCGGACGGTCAGCAGTGGGGTGAGCAGCGCGGCGGTGACCACGTTCGCGGCCAGGAAGAAGGGCCGGCGGCGGTACCGGTCGACGACCCACCCCATCAGCGGCGCGAGGATCTTCGGCGCGACCACCGCGAAGATCACCGCAGCGGCCATCCGGTCGGAACCGGTCAGGTCCTTCACCCAGATCGCCAGGGCGAGCATCAGGATCGACTCGGCGGTCATGCTCGCCAACAGCGCGCCGAAGAGCAGTCGGAAGTCGGGGCGGCGCAGGACGGTGTACATCGGGATCCTTCCGCGGGATGGGGTCCGGTCGGGGGATTCGCCGACCGGGTCGCACGGAGCGGGCGGAGTCGTACCGACGTCCTCCTTTTCGAGACACGCCCGCCGGGGGACGTCCGGCGCGGGCCGCGCCGTCCATACTGGCCGTGGGGGGCCAGTTTCATACAGTTACCGTCGCGTCCGCGACGGCCCGACGGAGAAGAGGTCGACGTGCCTCCTGCCGTACCCAGCCCGATCCTGCGACGTCGCCGGCTCGGCACCGAACTACGCAGCCTGCGCGAGGCGTCCGGCCTCACCGGGGAACAGGTCATCGAGCGGGTCGGCTGGGCCTCGGCGTCCAAGCTCTCCCGCCTGGAGAACGGACGCAGCCGCCCCGACCCGGGGGACATCCGCGCCCTGCTCGACCTCTACGGCGCGGACGACGAGACCCGCGCCGAACTGACCGCCATCACCCGGGAGGCGGGGGACATCCGGGCCTGGCTGAAGTCGTACGGGGCGATGACCGAGCACCAGCGCAGCTACGCCGAACTGGAGGCGGGCTGCGCCGAGATCCGCGAGTACAACCCGGTCCTGGTGCCGGGCCTGTTGCAGACCGCCGCGTACGCCCGGGTGCGCATCGTCTCGGCCCGCCTCGCCGAGTCCGACGCCGACCCACACGCCGTCGAGACCGAGGTGGACGCGCGGCTGGCCCGGCAGGCGCTGCTGCAACCGGCCGACGCGCCCCGCTACACGGCGGTGCTGGAGGAGGGGGCGCTGAGCCGACGGGCCGGGCCCCCGGAGGTGATCCGGGAGCAGCTCACCCAGCTCTGCGAGCTGGCCGCGTGGCCGAAGGTGACGATCCAGGTGCTGCCCCGCGATGCCACCATCGGCGACTGGTACCTCCCACCGACCGCGTTCTCGCTCTACCGGTTCCCGGATCCGGCGGACCCGGAGACGCTGGCGATCGAAGGCGGCTTCACCGACGTCGTGTCACACGACGTAAATGCCTTGAATCGCTATAAAATGGTCTTCGAGTGGCTGTGCGCGGCGGCGCGCTCCCCATCGGACTCCCTCGCCTGGCTGATCGAGGCGACCGAGACGGCGGCACCGCCCCCGGCGGCGTACGGGTCGCCAACGACGCCAGCCCAACGCCGCGGCGTCTCCGGGCGACTGACGGAGCGGTGAGGCGGGTCCGCCGTGCCGGGACGGCCCGCCACTCGTCCCATCGCCAGAGACCAGAGCAGGAGCCAGAACCATGAACCAGATCCCCGACACCCTGTCCGTCGGCACCGTCGCGCTGACCGGCGCCGCGTGGCGTACCAGCTCGCGCAGCCAGACCTCCAACTGCGTCGAGGTCGCCCCGCTGCCGGCCGGTCCCGCCGCGGTGGCCCTCCGGGACAGCAAGGACCGGGGCGGACCGGTGCTGCTGTTCCGGCGCCAGCAGTGGCGGGACTTCCTCACCGGCACCCGCAACGGGGAGTTCGCCGGGCACTGACCCCGACGAGAGGTCACGGGGCCGCCGGTATCCGTCATGGGCCGGCGGCCCCGTCGTGCGCCCGGGACCAACCGGGGGTTCGAGGCGGACATCGGCCGATCAGTCGGTACCCACATCGACCGCCGCGTTTCCCTTGCCGGAGCGAGACCTCGGCGTAACATGACGGCGAGAGTTCACGTGAAAGTTCCACCTCACGGTCGGACCACCGGCCCTGGCCTGCCCACCGGCCACCGGCTCCGGCGAACACCGCCGCGCTCCGGGCGCGGCCCACACCCGTGACGCACCTCGCCATCCGTCAGCGCATCGGGAGACACCCATGCGGTTCCTGATCGTTCGCACCGACATCCGTACCGCAGACGACGCCGACCTCGCCGCCGCCTGGTCCGCCGGTGGCCTCCGCGACGAGACCACCGCGCCCGAGCCACGCCGGCAGGTCCTGCACGCCGACGACCGGGACGCCGCCCTGCGGCTGGCCCGGGCCCTCGCCGGGGTGGGTCGGGTCCGCGCCGGCCGGCAGCGGGTCAAGGTGCTGCCGGTCGTCCCGCCCCGCACCATCCGCCCCGCCCGCCGGGGCCGCACCACCACCCGGACCACCTGACGCCCGTCGCAGTCGCAGGCGGCGCTCCCCCGCCGCGCTCCACACCTTCCACCGACCTCGACGGGCCGCTTCCTGGCCCGTGACCGTCGCGGCAACGACGGTCACGGGCCAGGACCGGGCTCCGTGTCCGCCAACCAGCGGCCGATCAGGAAGTGCGCGATCGACAGCGGCGGCGGCAGCAACAGGCGTTCCCCGTCCCCCACGTCCACCGCACCGTCGGCGACCGCCTCGGCGATCTCCCGCCGGGAGAACCAGCGGGCGTACGCGATCTCGGCCGGGTCGAGGTGCAGCGGCTGCGCCGGATCGGCCCGGGCCAGGAACCCCAGCATCAGCGAACCGGGAAACGGCCAGGGCTGGCTGCCGGCGTACCGGATCCCGGAGACGGTGAGCCCGACCTCCTCGGTCACCTCCCGGGCGACGGCCGTCTCCGCCGACTCACCCGGCTCGACGTAGCCGGCGAGGCAGGAGAAGCGACGCGCACCGGGGGTCGCCGGCCAGGTCGTGTTGTTGCCGAGCAGGCAGCGGCCGTCCGGGCCGGACACCCCGTCGTGCACCAGCACGATCATCGCCGGGTCGGTCCGGGGCCAGACCCGGTCGCCGTGCGCGTCCAGCCGCGACCAGCCGCCCTCGTCCGGGGTGGTCGGCTCGCCGGTGGTCGCCGAGAAACGGTGCCGCCGGTGCCAGTTGGCGAGCGCGACCGCCGTGATGAACAGCCCGGCGTCCCGGTCGTCGAGCAGGTGCCCGACCTCCCGCAGCGACCCGGCGCGGGTCTCCGGGATCGTGGGCAGGGTCGCGTCCACCGCGAAGAGCGGCACCCCGTCCACGCCGACCCCCAGGAACATCGGCGGCCCGTCCGGGGCCTGCCCGGGATCGAGCAGCCGCAGCGCGGGCGGGGTGCGGTCCACGGTCACCAGGGTCCGGCCACCGGCAGCCGTGTCCACCACCAGCACCAGGCCCCGCCGCCAGGCCTCCGCCAGCCACACCGGGTCGGTACGCCGGTGCGCTGCCCGGTCGAGGACGGCCCGGGCCAGCGGTGGCAGCGCCGGAGCCTCCCGGGCCGGCTCCGCACCCGCACCCCCGGTACGGGTCATGTCGACGCCGGCTCCGTCTCCACCGGCCCGAGCACCGCCAGCCCCGGGGCGATCCGCTCGGCGTCCCCGAGCACGACGGTGACCGCCCCCGCGGGGGCGAGGTAGCGGGCCGCCGCCTCGGCGACGTCGTCGACGGTCGCCTTCGCCAGCCGGGCGGCGTGCTCGGCGAGGAAGTCCAGCCGCAGCCCGCTGCCGGCGTACGCGCTGGTCAACGAGGCGAGGCCGGCCTGGGTGGCCATGCCGAGCTGGAGGCTGCCCAGCGCGTACCGCCGGGCCTGCTCCAACTCCTCCCCGCCGGGCGGCAGCGAGGCCAGCCGGCCCAGCTCGTAGGTGGTCTCCAGCAGCGCCGCGCCGGTCACCTCGGTCGCCACGTCGGCCCCGGCGACCAGCACCGAGCCGGCGGCCGAGTGCTCCACCACCGAGTGCGGGCCGTAGGTGTAGCCCTTGTCCTCCCGGATGTTCTCCACCCAGCGGGAGGAGAAGTAGCCGCCGAAGACCAGGTTCGCCAGTTGCAGGGCGGCATGGTCCGGATGGGTGCGGGTGACCGCCGGCAGCGCGATCCGCAACGACGACTGCACGGAACCGGGCCGGTCGACCAGGCGGACCGGTCCCGGCTGAAGCGGTGGCGTGGGCGGCAGTTCCACCGGCCGGCCGTCCCCCCGCCACCCGCCGAGCGCCCGCTCGGCGGCGTCCAGCGCCCGCTCCGGCTGCACGTCACCCACCAGCACCAGTACCGCGCCGGTGGGGTGCACCCGTTCGGCGTGCAGCGTGCGCAACGCGGCCGGCCGGACCGCGCGGAGCTGCCCCGGCCCGGGGGTCTGCACCGCGTACGGGTGGCGGCCGTAGAGCCGCTTCAGCAGCGCGACCCGGGCCAGGTGCGCCGGCTGGCTCTGTGCCATCTCGATCCGGTCGACCGTGTGCGCCCGTTCGGTGGCCACCTCGTCGGCCGGGTACGTCGCCCCGGTCAGCACGTCGGCGAGGATCTCCAGCATCCGGTCCAGCCCGGTGACCAGACCGAACCCGGAGACCATCAGCCGGTCCGGGTCGACCCCGGCGGAGAGCCCGCCGCCGACCGCCTGCAACTCGGCCGCGATCCGGTTGCTGGACATCCGCTCGGTGCCGGCCAGCAGCGTCTGCGCGAGCAGCGTGCCCCGGGCCAGGTGGGCGCGGCCGAACGGCACGCCGAGCCGCAGCTCGACCAGGGGCACCGCCGGCCGGCGTACCACGATCACGGTGAGACCGTTGTCGAGCGTCCGCTCGGCCTGGCGGGGCAGTTTGAGTCGGCGGACCGGGCCGAGCGGCGGCAGCGGCCGGGTCGCGGTCCGGGTCTCCGTCGTCACCGGGCACCTCCGGGAATGACCTCGATCGACGCGCGGCGTTCGGGCCGCAGCATGGCGGCGGCGGCGCGGACCTGCTCCTCGGTGACCTCGCCGACCAGCCGGGGCAGTTCGTTGAGCAGGCCGGGCTCGTCGCGCTGCTGCTCCAGCACCGCCATCCGCAGCGCCCGGCCGAGCACCGCGTCGGTGTCGCGCAGCAGGTGGGTGGCCATCCGGGCCTGGGTCCGGGCCAGCTCGCCCTCGGTGAGCCCGTCGGCGGCGAGCCGGTCCAGTTCCTCGTCGACGGTACGGAGCACCCGGTCCACGTCGCCGCCGGGCGGCAGGTGGTGCTGGAGCACCAGCACGGTCGGGTCGCGGACGTCGAACGGGTCGCCCATGAAGTTGAGGTACCCGCCGATGCTGGTGACCGTCCGGTCCCGCTGCACCAGCCGCTCCACCAGCCGGGACGCGTCGCCGTCGGTGAGCACCTCGGCGAGCACCACGTACGCCAGGTAGCCGGTGAGGTCGGTGAGCGGATCCGGCACCCGCCAGGCGCTGGCCACCGCCGGCATCGGAGCCAGCCGGTCGGTGTACGAGGTGCGCCGTTCGACGGTCAGGTCGGGTTCGCCGAAGTCGGGGCGGGCCGGCGCGGGGCGGGCCGGCACGTCGCCGAAGTGCCGCTCGACCAGCGTGGTGGCCTCGGCCACGTCGATGTCGCCGCTGACGGCGAGGACGGCGTTGCCGCTGGCGTAGAAGCGGTGGAAGAAGTCGACCGCCTCGTCGACGGTCGCCGACTCGAGGTCGTCGAAGGATCCGTACCCGTCGTGGGCGTTGGGGAAGGTGTCGAACATCACCGGCGACAGGGTCAGCCAGGGGAAGCCGCCGTACGGGCGGTTGAGCACGTTGACCCGGATCTCCTCCTTGACCACGTCGACCTGGTTGCGCAGGTTCTCCTCGGTCAGCCGGGGACCGCGCATCCGGTCGGCCTCCAGGAAGAGCGCGCGTTCCAGCGCGTTCGCCGGGAGGTACTCGTAGTAGTCGGTGTAGTCCAGGTGGGTGGAGCCGTTGAAGGTGCCCCCCGCGCCCTGCACGTGCCGGAAGTGGGCCAGCTTCTCCAGGTTCTCCGAACCCTGGAACATCAGGTGCTCGAAGAGGTGGGCGAAGCCGGTGCGCCCCTCCGGCTCGGAGCGGATGCCGACGTCGTAGACGACGGCGACCCCGACCACCGGGGCGCTGCGGTCGGGGCTGAGCACCACCCGCAGTCCGTTGTCGAGGGTGAACCGCTCCACCGGGTACTTCGTCGCTGGGATTCTGGATCTCCGCGCCGCCACGCGTCGACCCTAGCGTGTCGTGGCCTCCACGCGCGGCACCCCTCGGGGGTGTGACCAGTGGCAGCGCCCCGGCGCGACGGCGCACCCGGGTGGTCCGGCCGGTGCGGGCCCGCACCGGCCGGACCACCGGCGACCGGATCACCTATCAAATACATGGGAAAAGCGGGATAGCCCTGACGGCGCTTTCCGGCCATCCGGTCGGCCGTTGACGCCACCCCGACGCTAGTCCAGTCTTCCTACCAACCAAGTAGGAAAACCAAGGATTGGACTGTGGGATGAGACGGCACCCCTACCGTCGGACGGCGGCCCTGGCGGCCCTGGCGATCGTCGGCCTGGCGAGCCTGGCCGCCTGCGGGGGCGAGGACGACGCGGGCGGGGACTCCTCCGGGCCGACGACGCTGCGCCTCGGCTACTTCCCCAACATCACCCACGCACCGGCCGTGGTCGGTGTGGAAAAGGGCATCTTCGCCGAGAAGCTCGGCAGCGACGTCAAGCTGGAGACCAAGACCTTCAACGCCGGCCCGGCCGCCATCGAGGCGATCTTCTCCGGCGCGCTGGACGCGACGTACATCGGACCGAACCCCACGGTGAACGCGCACTCCAAGAGCAAGGGCGAGGCCGTCCGGGTGATCTCCGGTGCCGCCTCCGGCGGGGTCGCGCTGGTCGTCAAGCCCGAGATCACCTCGGTCGAGCAGCTCAGGGGCAAGAAGATCGCCACCCCGCAGCTCGGCAACACCCAGGACGTCGCGCTGCGGTTCTGGCTCAAGGAGAAGGGCATCACCACCACCAAGGAGGGTGGTGGTGACGTCAAGATCGTGCCGCAGGAGAACGCACAGACCGTCGAGACCTTCGGCAGCGGCGCGATCGACGGTGCCTGGGTGCCCGAACCGTTCGTCTCCCGCCTGGTCAACGCCGGCGGCAAGGTCCTCGTCGACGAGCGGGACCTCTGGCCGGACCGGAAGTTCGTGATCACCAACCTGATCGTCAGCACGAAGTTCCTCAAGGCCCACCCGGACGTGGTCAAGAAGCTGGTCGAGGCGCAGGTGGCCGCGAACGCCTTCGTCACCGCCAACCCGGACCAGGCGCACCAGGCCATCTCCGACCACATCGGCAAGATCACCGGCAAGCCGCTGGACCTCAAGCTGATCAAACAGGCCTGGCCGACGTTGGAGTTCACCAACGACCCGATCGCCTCGTCGCTGAGGACCGGGCTGGACCACGCCGTCGCGGTCGGGCTGACCCAGCCGGTCAGCCTGGACGGGCTCTACGACCTGACGTACCTCAACGAGGTGCTCAAGGCCCAGGGCGAGCCCGGGGTGGGCCAGCCGTGACGTCGGCCACGACGACCCCGCGCAGCGCGACCGGTGCGGTCGCGCTGCGCGGGGTGACCAAGGTGTACGGACGCGGGGACGGTGCGGTCCTCGCCCTGGACGGGGTCACCCTCGACGTCGCCCCGGGTGAGTTCGTCTGCCTCGTCGGCGCGTCCGGCTGCGGCAAGAGCACCCTGCTCAACCTGGTCGCCGGCCTGGACCGGGTCAGCGGCGGCGAGATCGACCTCGGCCCGGGTGTCGAGCCGGGACTGATGTTCCAGGAGTCGGCGCTGTTCCCCTGGCTGACCGTGGAGGGCAACGTCGAGGTGCCGCTGAAGCTGCGCGGGCTGCCCCGGGCGCGACGGAGGGAGCGGGTCGCCGAACTGCTGCGCACCGTGCACCTGGGCGACTTCGCCGGCAAGCGCCCACACGAACTCTCCGGCGGTATGCGGCAGCGGGTGGCGCTGGCCCGCACCCTCGCCCTCCAGACCCCGGTGCTGCTGATGGACGAGCCGTTCGGCGCGCTCGACGCGATGACCCGGGACATCCTGCACGACGAGCTGGAACGGATCTGGTCCGAGCGGACGCTGACCGTGCTCTTCGTGACCCACAACGTCCGCGAGGCGGCCCGGCTCGCCGACCGGATCATCCTGCTCTCCAGCCGGCCCGGCCGGATCATCTGGTCCACCCGCGTCGACGTGCCCCGGCCCCGGCGCATCGACTCCCCCGAGGTCGCCGAGATCGCCGCCGAGGTCACCGACCGACTGCGAGCGGAGGTGGGACGTCATGGCCGGTGACACGCTCGCCAGCGGTACGCGTACCGACGCGGAGATCTCCGGGCTGGACGCGCTGGAGATCGCCGGGCAGGAGAAGGCCCGGTCCCGGGCCAGCCGGTTCTGGTCGGCCACCTGGCCGAAGCTCGCCGCGCTCGCCATCGCCGTCGGCGCGTGGCAGGTGGTGGTCTGGACGGGCTGGAAGCCGGAGTACTCGCTGCCCGGGCCGGTCACCGTCGGGCAGGAGCTGCTGCGCCAGGTCGGCGGTCCCCAACTCTGGGACGGCATGGTGACCACCCTGCGGCGGGCCGCCGTCGGGTACGTCTTCTCCGTCGCGGTGGGCCTGCTGGTCGGCCTGGCGGTGGCCCGTTCCCGGGTGCTCCGCGCCGCCATCGGCTCGATGATCACGGCGTTGCAGACCATGCCGTCGATCGCCTGGTTCCCGCTGGCGATCCTGCTGTTCGAGCTGAGCGAGAAGGCGATCTTCTTCGTGGTGGTGCTCGGTGCCGCGCCGTCGATCGCCAACGGCGTGATCGCCGGGGTCGACTACGTGCCGCCGCTGCTGCTGCGGGCCGGGCGCAACCTCGGCGCGCGGGGCCTGAACCTCTACCGGTACGTGATCGCGCCGGCCGCCCTGCCCGCCATCGTCGCCGGGCTCAAGCAGGGCTGGGCGTTCTCCTGGCGCAGCCTGATGGCCGGTGAGCTGATCGTGGTGGGCATCTCCCAGACGTCGCTGGGCGCGCAGCTCACCTACTCACGCGAGCTGTCGGACGCCCCCTGGCTGCTCGCCACGATGATCGTGATCCTGGTCGTCGGACTGGTCGTGGACGCCGCGTTCGGCGCGGCCGACAAGGCGATCCGCCGCCGGTGGGGCGTCCTGGACCAGGGGAGCGTCTGACGCTGTGCACGTCTCCGCCCGCGCCGACTACGCCCTCCGCGCCGTGCTCGCCATCGCCGACCTCGGCGGTGGCGAGCTGGTCAAGGCCGCCCTCCTGGCGGAGGCCCAGCAGATCCCGCTCAGCGTGCTGCACGGGATCCTGCTCGACCTGCGCCGCGCCGACCTGCTGGTCAGCCACCGCGGCACGGAGGGTGGCTACACCCTGAGCCGTCCCGCCGACCGGATCACCGTCGGGGACGTGCTGCGTGCCGTCGGCGGCACCCTGACCACCGTCCGGGGCCTGCCCGCCGTGAGCGCCGGCTACCAGGGGGTGGCGACCGGGCTCCGGGACGTCTGGCTCGCCGTACTCGGGGCGGTCGAGCAGGTCGTCGACCGGACCACGCTCGCCGATCTGCTCACCGGCGAACGCCACCCCGCCGACCCGGCCCGCCGGTAACCTCGGCCCGGCGACGCACACCGAAAGCCCCCGGAAGGTCCCGCCGGGCAGCCGGTCCGGTTGCCCGGCGGGACCCTGCGGTCAGCCGGCGTGCTCGGCGACACCGCCCGTGCCCATCGGCCGGGTCGGGCTGTGCAACTCGACCACCACGGCCGGGTGCCGGTCACCCACGCCGGGATGCCAGGGACCGAACGCCGCCAGCAGGGCGAGCAGCACGCCGGTTCCGGCCACCACGAGCACCACCAGCAGTTCGCGCACCGCCCCGACAGGAACCCCCATCGTCACCCCTTCTGACACGGGCCGATCCCCATCAGCCCGGATCCGACGCGGGTCGGTCCCCACCGACCCGCTCCCCCGACGCCACCATCGGCCCCCCGACCGACCGGTGCTGTCGGCCAACCGACGTTCCCCTTGCTGATCCCCGACTCAGCGACGGAATTCGACGGTCGACGGGAGGAAACTACCGGTCGGATCCGACAGGACGCCGACGCGCCCCGGTCGCGGAGACCGGGGCGCGTCGGTTCGGGTCAGGAGGCGCGGGGGCGGCGGGAGCGGCGGGAGCGCCCCGAGGACCGGTGCGGGCTACGCCCACCGGCCGGCGCACCGGGCCCCGCACCCGCGCCGGCCTTGGCCACCGGGGCGGAGACCCGGGCGGCGGCGGCCGGTACGGGGATGGTGACCGGAACACCGGAGGGCTCGCGGGCACCGGTCACCCGGACCAGCGCCTCGTCACCGGGACGCACCGCGACCACGTGCGGTTTGATGCCGGCCACGCTCATCAGCTTGACGACGTCCCGGCGCTGCTCCGGCAGGACCAGGGTGACCACCGTGCCGGACTCCCCGGCCCGCGCGGTACGCCCGCCCCGGTGCAGGTAGTCCTTCGCCTCGGCCGGCGGGTCCACGTTCACCACCAGGTCGAGCCCGTCCACGTGGATGCCCCGGGCGGCCACGTCGGTGGCGACCAGCGCGGTGACCGCCCCGGTCTTGAACTGCTCCAGGATCCGGGTGCGCTGCGGCTGCGACTTGCCACCGTGCAGCGCGGCCGCGCGTACCCCGCGGGCGAGCAGTTGCCGGGCGAGCCGGTCGGCGCGGTGCTTCGTGCCCATGAAGAGGATGGTGCGGCCCTCGCGGGCCGCGATCTGGGCCAGCGTGCCGGGCTTGTCGTCCGCGTCGACGTGCAGCACGTGGTGGGTCATCGCGGTCACCGTGGCGGTGCCGGGGTCGACCGAGTGGGAGACCGGGTTGGTCAGGAAGCGGCGCACCAACCGGTCCACGCCCCCGTCCAGGGTGGCGGAGAACAGCATCCGCTGGCCGTCCGGAGCAACCTGCTCCAGCAGCTTGGTGACCTGCGGCAGGAAGCCCATGTCGGCCATCCGGTCGGCCTCGTCGAGGACGGTGACCCGCACCTCGCCGAGCCGGACGTCACCCCGGTCGATCAGGTCGTGCAGCCGGCCCGGGGTGGCCACGACCAGCTCGGCCCCGGCCCGCAGGGCGTCCGCCTGCCGTTGCAGGGAGAGCCCGCCGACCACGGTCGCGCAGCGCAGCCCGAGCGCGTTCGCGTACGGGGTGAGCGCGGTGGTGACCTGCTGGGCGAGTTCCCGGGTGGGCACCAGCACGAGCGCCTTCGGCCGGCCCGACCGGGCCCGGTGGCCGGCGATGCGGTGCAACGTCGGCAGCCCGAAGGCGAGGGTCTTGCCGGAACCGGTTCGGCCCCGGCCGAGCACGTCCCGGCCGGCGAGCGAGTCGGGCAGGGTGGCCGCCTGGATCGGGAACGGCAGGTCGATGCCCTGTACGGAGAGTTCGGCGAGCAGTTCCGGCCGGAGGCCGATGTCGGCGAACGAGGGAACGACGGTGGTCATGGAAAAGCCTTCCTCGACGCGGCACGTGTCGAGGAAGGGCGCCGACGAACGGCGCTGCACCGGCGCGGCCGGTGGAAAGGGCGCGCAGCGGTCGTCACAAGCACGAACCGAAGGGGTACGCGGCCGGTCCGCGCGGATACGCTGCGGACCGGCCGCGTCACCACACCCGGAGGGCGCGGTGGGTGTCGCTGGGATCCCGGAGGATCAGAGCGGACGGATGTTCTCGGCCTGCGGGCCCTTCTGGCCCTGGGTCACCTCGAACTCGACCCGCTGGTTCTCGTCCAGGCTCCGGTAGCCGGAGGACTGGATCGCCGAGAAGTGGGCGAAGACGTCGGGGCCCCCGCCATCCGGGGTGATGAAGCCGAAGCCCTTGTCAGCGTTGAACCACTTGACGGTACCAATTGCCATGTGTTTCGTCTCCTTGACGGAACGTCGGGCCCGCACCTGTTGCGGACTCGATAGGGAGCGCGCCGCGTGCACGGCTCGCCTGTCGCTGCTGGTCGCCCCGCCCGGAGAACTCCGGACACAACAAAGAGCGCCTGGGGCCACAATTCACCAGGCGCACACAGAGTCTCTGGTAACCAAAACTGCAACGAAACCAAGCTATCACGGATCCGGCTCGGTGGCACCTGGTTTCTCCGATCCGGTGCCGTCCGACACCTCCGTCGCCCCGGCCACCAGCGCGGTCAGCCCCGCGACGTCCAGCAGGTCCGCCGGGCGGACGGTCACCCCGTCCCGGACGTAGTGGAACGCCGCGCCCACCTGCTCGACCGGCAGCCCGGCCAGCTCCGCCCAGGCCAGCCGGTACACCGCTAGCTGCACCGCCGCCGCGTCGGCCTCCGCCCCGGCCGGCTGCCGGCCGGTCTTCCAGTCGACCACGTCGTACCGGCCGCCGGGGCGGGTGAAGACCGCGTCCATCCGGCCCCGGACCACCACACCGGCGATCACCGTGGCGAACGGCACCTCCACCTCCAGCGGCACCCGGTCGGCCCACTCGCTGGTCAGGAAGCGCTCCTGGAGGGCGAGCAGCTCGCCGTCCGGGGCGGCGTCGGCGTCCGCCGCGCCGGGCAGCTCGTCCACGTCGAGCAGCCGGTCCGCGCCGAAGCGCTGCTCCAGCCAGGTGTGGAAGGCGGTGCCCCGGCGGGCGTACGGGCTGGGTGGGGTCGGCAGCGGACGGCGCAGCGCACGGGCCAGCGCCTCCGGGTCACGCCGCAGCGCGACCAGCTGGGAGACCGACAGGTGCTCCGGCAGCGTCACCTCGACCGTCCCGGCCCCGCGCAGCGCCTCGGCCCGCTCGGCCAGCAGCAGGTCGGCCTCCCGCCGCCAGCGGACCGCCTCCGGGTCGTCGGCCGCGGACGGCCCGTCGACCGGAGTGTCCGCCGACCCACCCGTCGGCTGCGCCACCGGCCCGCCGGCAGGCTGGTCCACCGCCGCCCGGGGCGGGCCGTCCACCGGATCGTCGCCGGCCAGGAACCCCCGGACCAGGGCCGCCGCCTCGGCGAGCACCGGACGGCGGGCCCCCAGCGGGTCGGCCGGCCACTCGGCGCGGAGCACCACCTCGGTGGTCGGGTTGACCGCGTCCCCGGCCGGCTCGGGCGCCCACGTGTCGACCACGTGCCCGTCCCGGGCGTCCAGGCACGCGTCGTGCACCTCCCGGAGGAAGACCGAGGGACCCCGGGGACGCTTCGTCCCCTCCCCCCACCAGTAGCCGGAGCAGAGCAGCAGCCGGCGCGGCCGGGTCACCGCCACGTACGCCAGCCGCCGCTCCTCCCGCTCGTCGTGCGCCCGCCAGTCGTCGACGAAGTCGGCCAGCCCCCGCGCCACCCCACGCTGGTCGACCGCCTCGTCCAGGGCCAGGTCGGGCAGGCCGTCGGCGTCCCCGCGCAGCGGGAACGGCAGCACACCCAACCCGCCCAGGTAGTGGTCGGAGTTGCGGACCTGTCCCGGCCACGCCCCCCGGGTCAGCCCGGCGACCGCCACGACGTCCCACTCGAGTCCCTTCGCGGCGTGCGCGGTGAGCACCTGCACCGCGCCCTCCACCACCTCGACCTCACCCGGGGTGAGCCCCCGCTCCTCGTCCTCGGCGGCGGCGAGGAAGGCCAGGAAGCCGGCGAGGGTCGCCCCCGGCGTCTCCCCGCTGAAGCGGGCGGCCACGTCACCGAGGGCGTCCAGGTGCCCCCGGGCCAGGCCGGCGTCACCGGCACCGTCCCGACCGGCCCGGACGGCCACCTCCACGTCCAGACCGGTGGTCCGCTCCACGTCCGCGACCAGCTCCGGCAGGGACTGGTCCAGCCGGTAGCGGAGCAGGGCCAGCTCCCGGGCGTACGCCTTCAGCCGCGCGTACCCCTCCGCCGAGTACGCCTGCGCCGGACCGAGGTCGGCCAGCGCCTCGACCAGGGTCGCCTCGTCGAGCACGTCGACCCCGTCCGGGATGGACGCCCCGCCGGCCAGCTCCCGCCGAGCGGCGGCGATCTGCCGGGCCCGCCGGTGCAGGGCCACCAGGTCCCGGGGGCCGATCCGCCAGCGCGCCCCGGTGAGCAGCCGCAGCAGCGCCGCCCCGTCGGTCGGGTCGGCGAGCACCCGCAGCGTGCAGACCACGTCCCGGACCTCCGGGGTGTCCAGCAGTCCGCCCAGCCCGACCACCTCGACCGGCAGCCCCCGGTCGCGCAGCGCCGACTCGATCGCCGGGATCTGGCTGCGGACCCGGACCAGCACGGCGGTGGTGGGACGCCGGGGCACCGGGATGTGCTCGGGCAGCGCGCCGGGCATCCGGGCCGCACCGCGCCAGGCGGCGAGGACGCTGTCGGCGATCCACCCGGCCTCCTCGGCGTACGTGGGCAGCAGCGCGCAGTGCACCGTGCCGCCGGCCGCCCCCCGGGGCGTACGGTGCGGGATCGGGTCGGCGACGGTCGAGGCGGCCCGCAGCTCCGGCACCCGTGCCCCGGCGGCCCGCAACGGGGTGGCGAACGCGTTGGCCACGCCGAGGATCTCGGGGCGGTTCCGCCAGCTGGTGGTCAGCCCGAGCACCCGGGCCGGCTCCCCGTCGACGCGGGTGAACCCGCTCGGGAAGCGCTCCAGGGTGCCGGCGCTCGCCCCGCGCCAGCCGTAGATGGACTGGCACGGGTCACCGACCGCGGTGACCGGGTGTCCATCCCCGAAGAGCGAGTGCAGCAGCACCACCTGCGCGTGGCTGGTGTCCTGGTACTCGTCGAGGAGCACCACCCGGAACCGGTCCCGTTCGATCCGGCCGACCTCCGGGTGGTCGCGGGCCACCCGGGCGGCCCGGGCCAGCTGGTCGGCGAAGTCCATGGCCTCGAAGTCCGCCTTGCGCCCGGCGTACGCCCGCACCAGCGGCAGCAGCCGCAGCCGGTTCTGCTGGACGCCGAGCGCCTTGCGGACGTCGGCGTAGACCTTGCCGGGGCGGGACTGGACCTCGGCGAAGAACCGGCCGGTCCAGGCGGCCAGGTCGTCCGGGTCGACCAGGTGCTCGTCCAGTTCGGCGGCGAGCGCCAGTACCGCGTCGGTGACCGTGCTCGGCGTCCGCTGGAGTTCGGAGAGGTCCCCGTCGTGGTTGCGCACCAGCAGGTCCACCATCTGCCAGCGGGACGCCTCGGTGAGCAGCCGGGTGGAGGGTTCGTAGCCGGAGCGCAACCCGTGCTCGGTGACGATCCGGGCCGCGTACGAGTGGTAGGTCGCCACCGTCGGCTCGCCGGCCAGCGGGTCGTCGAGCGGGTCGTGCCCCGGCCGCCCGAGCCGGCGGATCAGCTGGTCGAGCCGGGTACGCACCCGGTGCGCCAGCTCACCGGCCGCCTTCCGGGTGAAGGTGAGCCCGAGGATCTGCTCGGGCCGGACGTACGAGTTGGCGACCAGCCAGACCACCCGGGCGGCCATCGTCTCGGTCTTGCCCGAACCCGCGCCCGCGACCACCAGCAGCGGCTCCACCGGCGCGGCGATGATGGCCGCCTGCTCACGGGTGGGCGCCGGCAGCCGCAGCAGCCGGGCCAGCTCCACCGGGGTGTACCGGGGACCGGAATCGGCCGCGCGCGGCGACGGCGCGGGGCTGGTGCCGAAGAGCGCGGGCTGGGTCAAGACAACTCCGGGTCACGGGTGCTCGGCGGTTCGACGACCTGGCGCCCCTTGCCGGAGACCGGGCAGCTCGTGCGGACCGGGCAGACCCGGCACTTCGAGTTGGCGACGGCGGCGAAGGTGGCGGCGGCCATCGTATCGGCGGTGCGCCGGACCAGCGCGGTCGCCCAGCCGGCCTCCGGCCCCTGGCCCGCCGGCGCCTGGCCCTGTTCCCGCGCCTCCTTCGACCCGGTGCCGAGCTGCACCAGGGCCGCCCCGCCCGAGGAGTCGCCGTACTCGGCGAACGCTCCCGCCTCGACCGCCGCCTGGTACGCCCCGAGCTGCGGGTGTTCGGCCAGTTCCGTGCCGACCGTGGTGGACCGGCCGGTCTTCAGGTCGACCACGACCAGCCGGCCGTCCGCGTCGATCTCCAGGCGGTCCACCCGCCCGACCAGGTCGACCGGGCGGTGCGGGTCGTCCAGCCGGACGGCGAACTCGTGCTCGATGGCGAGCAGCCGACGCGGATTGACGGCCAGCCAGCGGAGCAGCTTGTCCACCATGGCGTGGGCACGGGCCTGCTCGGGGCCGGCCATCCACCGGGCGGCCAGCTCGATCGCGTCGAACCGCGCGGTGACGTACTCCAGCAGGGTGGAACGGTCGACGCTGGCGTTCTCGGCGAGCATCGCGGCGGCGTGCACCAGGTTGCCCACGCTCTGGGCGGTGCTCGGTGGCGCCCCGCCGCCGTGCCGTTCCAGCAGCCAGCGCAGGCTGCACCGCAACGCGCTCTCCATCGCCGACGGGGTGACCCGCACCGGCTCGCCGTCGTCGACCAGCGGCCGGTCGTCGGTGAGTCCGCGCAGCCCCCACCAGTCGTCCGGGTGCGCGCCGGGCACCCCGGCGGCGGCGAGCCGAGCCAGTTCGGCCGCCGCGGCACGCCGCCGGGCCGCCGATGCCGCCGGGTCGGCCGCCGCGGTACGCAACTCCGCGACCAGGGCGGGCAGGGTCAGCGCCCGGGGCGGCCGGCCGACTGGCAGCTCCCCGGCCCGCCCGGCGTCCGCCGCCGCACCGTCCACGCCTTCGCCGGCCGGCTCGACGCCGTCCGCGCCTCCGCCGTCCTCGTCGGACGGGGCCACGGCGTCGCGCCCGGCACCGTCCACCGGCGGCGGCACCGGGTCGCGCGGCGTGCCGCCGTCCCCCCTCGGCGGCTCGGCGGCGCCGAGTTCGTACAGGAAGCGGCTCGGCTGTTCCTCGTGGTCGTCGCCCCCCACCGAGGCGGAGGAGACCGCGCTGACCAGCAGTCGACGCTGGGCCCGGGTGACCGCCACGTAGAACAGCCGTCGCTCCTCGTCGAGCAGCGCGGAGGTCTGCCCGGCCAGGACGGCGGCGGTGCCCGCGCCGTCGCCCCGGCCGGCGAGCACGTCCACCAGCCGCTCCGAGCCGAGCAGGCTGCCCCGCAGGCGCAGGTCCGGCCAGATCCCCTCCTGCACCCCGGCGACCGCCACCACGTCCCACTCCAGACCCTTGGCGGCGTGCGCGGTGAGCAGCCGGACGGCGTCCCCCCGGTCGGCGGTCGGGGCGATGGTGTCGGCGGGGAGGTCCTGCCCGAGCACGTGGTCGAGGAAGACCTCGGTCCGGGCACCGGGCAGCCGGTCGACGAACCGGGCCGCCGCGTCGAAGAGCACCAGGACGGCGTCCAGGTCGCGGTCGGCCGCGTCGGCCCGCCAGCGCCGGGCGGTCTCGCCCTCCCCGGTGGCGTTCCCTCCCTCGATCGCCGTCGACCAGCGCTCGGCCAGGCCGCTGGCCGCCCAGACCGCCCAGAGCACGTCCTCCACGGTGGTGCCCGGTCGGGCCGCCGTCTCGCGGGCGGTGGCGAGCAGCCCGGCCACCGTCTGGGCCGGCTCGGCCCAGCGCCGCTCGACGCCGGCCAGGGCGTCCGGGTCGCGCAGCGCCTCGACGACCAGGTCACCGGAGGGGCGGCGGTCGCCGGTGGCCAGCGCCAGCGCCCGCAGGCCCTGGCGCAGTCGCCGCTCGGCCAGCGGATCGGCCCCGCCGAGCGGGGAGTGCAGCAACGCGACCGCAGCCTCCTCGTCCAACCGCTCCGGTTCGAGGGCGCAGCGGAGCAGGAGCAGCAGCGGAGCCACCGCCGGTTGCAGGTGCAGCGGCAGGTCCTCGCCGTGCACCACGGTCGGCACCCCGGCGGTGTGCAGCGCCCGGCGCAGGGTGGGCAGTTGGAGGGTGGTCGACCGGACCAGCACCGCCATCCGGGACCAGGGCACCCCGTCGAGCAGGTGCGCGGTGCGCAGCGCGTGGGCCAGGTACGCGGACTCGCTCGTGGCCGACCGGAAGGTGCGGACCTCGACCACGCCCGGTGGCGCGTCGGGGACCGGTTCCAGCCGCCGGTGGGTGACCGGGCCGCGCAGTCGCCGGGCCAGCCGTCCCGCCGCGGCCAGCAGCTCCGTCCCCGCCCGGTGCGAGGTGGTGAGCACCACCTGCGCCGCCGGTGCCCCGGAGGCGGTCCGGAACCGGTGCGGGAAGGCCGTCACGCCGGACGGGTCGGCACCCCGGAAGGCGTACGTGGAGGAGTCGGGGTCACCGAAGGCGACCAGGGACTTGCCGCCACCGGCCACCACGGCGAGCAGGTCGTACTGGGCGGGGTCGGTGTCGGCCAGCTCGTCGACGTACACGTGGGCCAGCCGGCGGCGCTCGGCCTCCAGCAGCTCCGGGTCGTCGAGCAGCAGCCCGGTGGCGGCCCGGACCAGCTCGGCCGGGTCGTACGCCACCGAGCCCCGGTTGCTGACGTCGCGGAGCGCGAGCACGGAGACGTACTCCCGGAGGAAGCGCGCGGCGGCCGGCCAGTCGGAGCGGCCCAGCCGCTCGCCCAGCCGGGCCAGCTCCCCCGGCCCCACCCCGCGTTCGGCGGCGCGCATCAGCAGGTCGCGCAGCTGGCCGGCGAACGCCCGGGTGCGCAGCGCGGGGCGCAGGTCCTCGGGCCAGTCCACCGGGTCGTCCTCGGGGCTCTCCCCCACGACGTCGAGCAGTTCCCGGATGATCAGATCCTGCTCCGGGCCGGTGAGCAGCCGGGGAGACGGCTCGCCGCGCACGGCGGCGGCCCGGCGCAGCAGGCCGAAGGCGTACGCCGGGAAGGTCCGCACCAGCGGCTCGCGGACCACGCGGTTGCCGACGGCGACCCGGGCCTCGATCCGGTGGCGCAGCGCGGTGGCGGCCCGCCGCCCGAAGGTGAGCACCAGCACCCGCTCCGGGTCGACGCCCTCGGCCACCCGCGCCGCGACCGCCTCGACGAGGGTGCCCGTCTTTCCGGTGCCGGGACCGCCGAGCACCAGCATCGGCCCGTCGGTGTGGGCGACGACCTCCGCCTGCCGGGGATCCCCCCGCCACCCCGGCGCTGCCGGGGTGGGACCGTCTGCCCAGGTCAGTCCCTCGGGCCGGCGCACCAACCGGTACGTCTGCATCCGACCATCACACCACGCGCCCCCGACACCCCGTCCCCACCACCGCCGGTGGTCAGGCGGGTCGGCGGGTCAGGGGGAGGCGGGAGTCGATGGTGTCCAGGGCCTCGGCGAGGGTGTGCGCCACCAGGAGGAGATCCTGCCCGGCGGGCTTGACGAAGTGCTGGTCGGTCAGGGTGGTGAGCCAGTCCAGCAGGGGGCGGTAGAAGCCGTCCGTGTCGAGCAGCACCATCGGCTTGTCGTGCATCGCCAGGGTCGCCGTGGTCCACACCTCGAAGAGTTCGTCCAGCGTGCCGAGCCCGCCGGGCAGGGTGAGGAAGGCGTCCGAGCGCTCGATCAGCACCGTCTTGCGGCTGGCCATCGAGTCGGTGACCAGCAGTTCGTCGGAGGCCAGGTCGGCAACCTCCAGGTCGACCAGCGCCTGCGGGATCACCCCGACGGTCCGCGCGCCCCCGGAACGCGCGCCGTCGGCCAGCGCCCCCATCATGCCGACGCAACCGCCTCCGCTGACCAGCGTGTGCCCCCGCCGGGCCAGCTCCGCCCCCGTGTCGAAGGCGAGGTCGAGCCAGCGCCGGTCGAGGGTCCGGGAGGAGGCGCAGAACACGCCGATCGCGGCCACCGGCTCAGCCCTCCCGACGCTCGTCGGCCGCGGCCCTCTGGTCGGCGGCGGTACGGGCCACCGCCTCCTCGCGTACCGCTTCCTGCTCGGCGGAGAGCTGCGCCTCGGCCTCGACGATGTGCCGGACGGCCGCGTCCACGTCGTCGGTGAGGCAGATCAGTTCCAGGTCCACCGGACCGATCTTGCCATCGGCGGCCATCGTGTCGCGCAACCAGTACAGCAGCCCCCGCCAGTAGTCCGTGCCCATCAGCACCACCGGGAACCGGGTCACCTTGCCGGTCTGCACCAGGGTCAGCGCCTCGAAGAGTTCGTCCATGGTGCCGAATCCACCGGGCAGGACGACGAACGCCTGGGCGTACTTGACGAACATGGTCTTGCGGGCGAAGAAGTAGCGGAAGTCGATGGCCAGGTCGACCCATTCGTTGAGGCCCTGCTCGAAGGGAAGCTCGATGCCGAGGCCGACGGAGAGCCCACCGGCCTCACTGGCCCCCCGGTTCGCCGCCTCCATCACCCCCGGCCCCCCGCCGGTGATGACCGCGTACCCGGCCCGGGCCAGCGCCGCCCCCACCTGCTCGGCCAGCTGGCACTCCGGACTGTCCGGCTTGCTCCGGGCCGAACCGAAGACGCTCACCGCCGACGGCAGGTCGGCCAGCGTGTCGAACCCCTCGACGAACTCGGAGAGGATCCGCAGCGCACGCCAGGCGTCGCGGGTCTTCCAGTCGGCCCGGCCCCGCGAGTCCAGCAGCCGCTCGTCGGCGGTGCTGGTCGGCAGGGCCCGGCGGCGCAGCGTCACCGCGCCCCGGTGTCGTACCTCGGACAGACCGTGTCCGGTGTCCCGTCCGTTGCTCTGGCTCATGCAAGCCACCGTAGTGGAGTGCCGCGCCGCAGGTCGGGAGGGTCGTCCGAGAACTCGCGGCCACCGGCGGACGGGACGTCCGGTCGACCGGGAGACGAACTCCCGCCATCGGAACGCAACTTATTCGGTCGCACGTGCGTCCTACTATTCACACACGGGGGACGCCCCCGGCGCGCCTTCGGGGGAGGAGCAGCGTGATCAGCAACAACGAGAGGATCCGGATCCGGCGGCAGATGCAGCGACGGATCCGGGACGTGGTGGCCGAGCGCCGTCGCGCCCGCCAGATGCAGACCATCGAGCTGGCCGGCGAGACCGAAACGCGGGCGGACGTCGACGTGCCCGCACTGAGCAACAGCTGACCGACCGCACGACGGCTGTCCGCGCGCACCGGGGGGGTGACCGCGCGCGACAGCCTCGGCCGCCCGGGTGGCCAGGTCGTCTCCTGGTCACCCCGGGCGGGTCGCCGGTCGGGCCGGCCGGCGGTGGGTCAGGCCGGGGCCAACCACCGGTGCAGGGTCGCCGCCCCGTCGCGGATCTTGGAGATCTCGACGTGCTCGTCCTTGTGGTGCGCCAGGTTCGGGTCGCCGGGGCCGAAGTTCAGCGCGGGGATGCCCATCGCCGCGAAGCGGGCCACGTCCGTCCAGCCCAGCTTGCCGATCGGTGCCGCGCCGACCGCCGCCAGGAACTCCTGCGCCACCGGCGCGTCCAGCCCCGGGGCCGCCCCGGCGGCCACGTCGGTCACGGTCAGCTCGAAGCCGTCGAGGACCGCACGCAGGTGCGCCTCGGCCGCCGCCGGGTCCCGGTCCGGCGCGAACCGGTAGTTGACCTCGATGTCGCACCGGTCCGGAACGACGTTGCCCGCCACCCCGCCGGAGATCCGGACCGCGTTCATCCCCTCCCGGTACGCGCAGCCGTCGATGGTGACCCGACGGGCCTCGTACGTGGCCAGCCGGCGCAGCACCTCGCCGGCCCCGTGGATCGCGTTCACCCCATTCCAGGACCGGGCCGCGTGGGCGCGCTCGCCGACCGTGGTGACGACCGCCCGCATGGTGCCCTGGCAGCCCGCCTCCACGATGCCGTAGGTCGGTTCGAGCAGCACGGCGAAGTCCGCCCGGAGCCACTCCGGGTGTGCCGCGGCGACCAGGTGCAGGCCGTTGTACTTCTGCTCGATCTCCTCGCCCTCGTAGAAGAAGTACGTGACGTCGTACCGGGGGTCGGGCAGGGTGACCGCCAGGTGCAGCGCGTACGCCACGCCGGACTTCATGTCGGAGGTGCCGCAGCCGTACATCAGGTCGCCGCGCATGCTGGACGGGAAGTTGCCGTTCAGCGGGACGGTGTCCAGGTGGCCGGCGAGCACCACCCGCTGCGCGCGGCCCAGCTCGGTACGGGCCATCACGGTGTTGCCGTACCGGTGGGTGGTCAGGTGCGGGACCGCCCGGAGCACCTGCTCGACACAGTCGGCGATCGCCTTCTCGTTCAGGGACACGGACTCGATGTCCACCAGGGCACGGGTCAACGCCACCGGATCGGCGAGGACCTCGGGGGTCAGCGGGTTCTCCATGGTTCGCACGGTACCGTCAGGGCGGTAGGAGCCGGCAGTGAGCGTGCGCGCCCGCCGGCCGTGAACGAAGGGTGAAACCGTGACGTCCGCACAGTCTGCCTGGGGTATCGGCGTGGCCACCGTCACCGCCGACGACCAGGTCCTCGACACCTGGTACCCGACCGGCAAGCTCGGCCTCGGCGAGCTGCCCCTGGTTCCCGGCGAGGAGAAGGCGGACGTGCTCGACCTGCCGCCGGGGGCGGTCGGCGAGCGGGCCCTGCCGGGTCTGCGTACCGTCGAGGTGGTCACCGTGATCGGCTCGCTGGACGACCCGATCAAGGACACCTCGGACGCGTACCTGCGGCTGCACCTGCTCTCCCACCGCCTGGTGCGGCCGAACGGCCTCAACCTCGACGGCATCTTCGGCAAGCTGGCGAACGTGGCCTGGACGTCGGCCGGGCCGTGCCCGCCGGAGCGGGTGGACGAGCTGCGGGTGATCGAGCGGGCCGCCGGCCGCCACCTGGCCGTGTACGGGGTGGACAAGTTCCCCCGGATGACCGACTACGTGGTTCCCTCCGGGGTGCGGATCGCCGACGCCGACCGGGTCCGGCTCGGCGCGCACCTCGCCTCGGGCACCACCGTCATGCACGAGGGCTTCGTCAACTTCAACGCCGGTACGCTCGGCACCTCGATGGTGGAGGGGCGGATCGTCCAGGGTGTGGTGGTCGGCGACGGCTCCGACATCGGCGGCGGCGCGTCGATCATGGGCACCCTCTCCGGCGGCGGCACCGACCGGATCAGCATCGGCGAGCGCAGCCTGATCGGGGCGAACGCCGGGGTCGGCATCTCCCTCGGTGACGACTGCGTGGTCGAGGCCGGCTGCTACGTCACCGCCGCGGCGAAGATCACCCTGCCGGACGGCCGGGTGGTCAAGGCCCGCGAGCTGTCCGGCGTCGACGGGCTGCTGTTCCTGCGCAACTCGGTCACCGGCGCGCTGGAGGCCCGGCCGCGCACCGGCCAGGGCATCACCCTGAACGCCGCCCTGCACGCCAACGACTGACCCGGCCCGTCCCGGCCCGTGGCGAGCCCACGGGCCGGGACGCCGACGCGCCTCACCCCAACCGGTACGCCTGCATGATCCTCTGGGTGACCACGCTGCCGTCACTGCCGGTGGCGCTGGCCCGTAACGACACCCAGCCCGGCCCGGACGGGTGCCGTACCGTGGCCACCCAGCCGGAGCCCTGCTTCCGCACTCGCGCCGGCTGCCAACTGTCGCCCCCGTCGTACGAGACGTCCACGGTCAGCGCGGTCACCGTGGCCGCCGGTGTTCCCGGTGGCCGTTGCACCGTCACCGGGATCGTCGCGACCCGCCCGGCCGGGGCGGTGCCGGTCCCGTCCAGCCCCGGCGCGAAGCGGACCGCCATCGCGGGCTGCCCGACCGGGGCGTCCCCCGGCACGCGGGCGGAGCGGAACGTCCAACTCGCGGCCACTTCGGTGCTCAGGTCGGTGAAGTCCCGGGCGGCGAACACCTCCAGCCGGTACTCGGCGGCCTCCGGTGGGACGACGAACAGACCGGACCCGGCGGAGGGGCTCTCCCCGACCAGCTCGCCGTTGCGGTACAGGACCGTCCGCTCGGTGTCGGCGAACGAGATTCCGGCATGGCCGCGGGCGTCGCTGAACACCGGGATGTCCACCAGGATCGTGTCGCCGTACCGGGTGATGCCGGAGTCCGGCGCGGGAAGGGCCGGCCCCGACGGCGCGCCGTTCCACTCGTCCCGGTGGGAGCGCCCCGCCGGGTAGGCGACCGGTTCCGAGAAGTGCGTCGTGCGGCTCTCCAACCACCCGCCGTCGGCGCGTTCCCCGGTCCCCAGGATCGACCACCAGCGCAGCCCGGCGGCGGCGTTGACGTACTCGACCCGGCTGCCGGGCAGGGCGGTGGGCAGCGCGACCGCGTACGCGAAGCCGACCCCCTCCTGCCGCGGGAAGACCACCCGGTCCGCTTCCACCGTGGGGTCACCGAGGAACCGTTGATGGACGGCGGCCAGGTCACGGTGACGGTAGTCCCGGACGAACCCGGTCGGCACCGTGCCGCCGAACGTCTCGCTCAGCGCGTACAGGTACGGGCTGACCTCCGCCTCGCGGTGGACCCACTGACTGGAGATCGAGCTGACGAACCGCTCCGCCGGGACACTTCCGCCGACCCGGCCGGTCCGGACGCCGGTGAAGTCGTCGCCCCCCACGCCGAAGCCGTAGGAGCCGTGGTCGGCGGTGAAGTGCACGGTGACGTTCACCATCCCCGGCACCGCCGAATCGTCGGGCACGGCCATCCGGACCGGCCCGGTCCGCCGTGCGTCGACGGTGACCCGGGTGTCCCCGTCGAGGGTCAGTTCCGGCTGGGCGAGCAGGGCGAAGCCGCCTTGGGCCTCGGTGAAGAGGGCACTGGCCAGCCCGTAGCGGCCCTTCGGGACCCGGACCGTGATCACGTCGCCGGCACCGTGGAGCTCCTGCACGTACCACTGGTCGAGGCCGTAGAGCTGGGTCCAGTGGTCGTTCGCGCGCGCCCCGGTCCCGTCGAGGATCTCGACGGTCAACTGGTAGCTCTCTACCTCCCGGTGCACGGTCAGCGGGGTCGCCACCGTGCCGGCGTCGGAGCGGGCCACGAGCCGGCCGGTGTAGTACCCGTCGGGCCCGGCCACGCTGGTGTCAGCGGCGACCGGCACCTCCGCCCGACCACCGGCCGGGACGGTCACCCGGTCCGCGCCGAGCCGGAACATGCCGGCCGGCGCGGGCGCGCCGTCGGGGCCGGTGACCACCAGGGTCAGGTGCAGGGTCACCGGACTGCCGCCGGGGTTGCGGTACGCCACCGACCGGACGACCGGGGCATCGTCGTGGTGCGGCCACATGGTCCGGCCGAACGAGACGCTGGGCGGGTCGCTGGTGACCCGCTGGTCGACGGCGGCGGCCACGTCGACCCGGCCCGCGCCCTGCTGGAAGACGGTTTGCTCCGGGTGCGCCCGCGCCGAGGCCATCAGGAGGGCCTTGAGCTGACCCGCGTCCGCCCCGGGACGCTGCTGGGCCAGGAGCGCCGCCGCGCCGGCCACCTGCGGGGCGGCCATCGAGGTGCCGGAGAGGCTCACGTGGCGTTCCCCGACCGGGTCGCCGATCTGTCCCCTGGCGGCCCGTGCCGCGACGATGCCGACACCCGGTGCGGTGACGTCGGGCTTGATTCCCTCGTCGTACGGGCGGGGGCCCCGGCTGGAGAACTCGGCGAGGTCGTCCGCGCGGTCCACGGCGCCGACGGTCAACGCCGCGTCCGCGCTGCCCGGGGAGCTGACCGAGGCGTCGGAGCCGTCGTTGCCGGCGGCGATCACGAAGAGCGCACCGGTCTGCGCGGTGAGCTTTCCGACCGCCTCCTCCAACGGGTCGACCTGCGGGGTGTCCGGGCCACCCAGGCTCAGGTTGACCACCGCGGCCCGCTGCTCGACCGTGGCCCACTGCATGCCGGCCAGGATCGCCGACTCGGTGCAGAACTCGCTCTCGCACACCTTGCCGGAGAGCAGGGTGGCGTCCGGCGCGACCCCGCGGTACCGGCCGTCGGCGGCGGCTCCGCTGCCGGCGATGATCGACGCGACGTGGGTGCCGTGCCCGACCGTGTCGTCTCCGTCGGCGGTCTCGGCGAAGTTGCGGCTCTCCGCGACCCGTCCGGCCAGGTCCGGATGCGTCGCGTCGACGCCGGTGTCGAGCACCGCCACCCGTACGCCCCGACCGGTCCACCCGTCGCGGTGCGCCTCGGGCGCGCCGATCTGGGCCACGCTCCGGTCCAGGTTCACCCGACGCCGGCCGTCCAGCCAGATCCGGTCGACGCCCCCCGTCGTGTCGACCCGGTTGCCGGCCGTACCGGTGGTGAGCGCCGCCCAGACGGCGGCGGCCCGGTCCTTCGTGGCCGCGACCGCCGCGCCGCCGATGGCGGGCAGGTCCCGGGTGACGCGGGTGCCGACGGGAGGGGCCTTCCGTTCCGCCCCGCCCCGGTACCGCACCAGCAGCGGCAGGGTGTCCCGCCGCGCGTCGTCGTACCCGGCGGAGACCAGTTCGGTGACGTCGAAGAGCCGCTGGTCCACCCGACCGGACCGGACCAGGTGCACCGCGTCCCAGGGCAGGACGGAGAGGTGGTCCCCGGTCCGGCGGGTCACGAACGTCATGCCGGCCCGCCCGGAACCCGGGCGGACGCTGACCGCGGTGCCCCCGGTGACCGTGACCCGGTCCCCGGTGATCAGTGTGACCGTTACCGGACGTCCGGCACCCGTGGCCGTTGCCGGGGTGACGGCCGGTCCGGGGCCGGTCGCGGCCGGAGCGGACGACGCGGGCGGTACGGCCGTGGCCGCGCCGAGCAGCAGACCCAGGACCAGCCCGACACCCACGGATTTCCCTGTTCATGGCACGCGACCTCCTTGAGGAGCGTTCTCGTCGATGCTGATCACATCGACACGGCCCGCCCCACGTTTCCATATCAGATCTCCACAAAATGTCCTTGATCCGACCAGAAAACCCGGAACCATATGCAACCTTCCTGGCCTGCCGGCCGTCCCTGCGGCATGCTCGACGGGGTGACGTCGATGAGGGAACGCATGCTCGCCGGGGATCTGTACCGGGCGGACGACCCGGAGATCCTCGCCGAACTGGACTGGGCCGCCCTCGCGATGGAGCGGTTCAACGGCAGTCGCGCGGACGACCCCGAGGGCCGGCTCGCCACCCTCCGGGAGCTGCTCGGCTCAGTCGGCGAGGGCACCTGGGTCCGGCCACCGTTCCACTGCGACTACGGCTCCCGGATCACCATCGGGCCACGCGGGTTCGTCAACGTCAACGCGGTCTTCCTGGACGTCGCCCCGATCACCATCGGCGCCGACGCGCAGATCGGGCCGAACGTGCAACTGCTCACCGCCACCCACCCGGTCGAACCGGAGCCCCGCCGGGACAAGTGGGAGGCGGCCCGCCCGATCACCATCGGCGACAACGTCTGGCTCGGCGGTGGCGTGATCGTGCTCCCCGGGGTCACCATCGGGGACAACACCGTGGTGGGCGCGGGCGCGGTGGTCACCCGGGACCTGCCACCGAACGTAGTGGCCGTCGGTAACCCCGCCCGCGCGGTCCGCACTTTCGGCTGACCGCCTCGGATCCATCTGAGCTGCAAAAACGGATAGAACTACTGGCCCCACCCGCCCCCATCGGAGCACTCTGGGTAGTGACGCCGTCACCGGGAGGCAGGGATGGCTGGTCGAGTGCTCGAACTACGCGTGCACGGCGTGTCCAATACGCCACCGGACGAGCTGCTGGGCCTGCTCCCGGAACCGGACGGACCACCCCCGCAGCCGTGGCTCGTCGCCGGTGACGAGGTCACCGGCTTCTACCGTCGCCCCGGGTCCGACCAGGACGAGCGGGTCACGGTCGAGGCGTACAGCTGGGGTCGGCTGACCTCGGGCGCGCGGACCGCGCGGGACGTCGAACGCGCACTCTGGACGGTGCTGCTCCCGTTCACCCTCGCCAACGTCGCCCTGCACGCCCGGCCGGAGATCCCCGCCGACCCGGAGCGGGAACGGTGGTCCTGCCGTGCCGGCATCGTCGGCTGGCTGATCCGGCTGTTCTGTCTCAGCCTGACCGGCACCCTGGTCCTCACCGCCACCGGAATCGGGGTCGACCTGATCGGCTGGCAGTGCGTGGACCGGAGCTGCCTGCGCCGGCTGCCCGGCCCCTGGGAGTTCCTCGGGCACGGCTGGTGGAGCCAGGACGCGCACGCGCTCGCCGTCGGGCTGCTGGTGCCACTCGCCCTGATCGCGCTGGTCGGGCTGCTCAGCTGGCGTACCTACCAGTACGAGGCGGAGATGCCGGTCGGACCGGGCGTCGTCCCCCCGGTCGGGGTGCCGATGGTCAACCCGTTGCAGGACCCCACCTTCTGGTGCGGCGAGGGGCAGCTACGGCGGGCCGCCGTGCTGCACCTGTGCACCGGTACGGCCGTCGCGGCGGCGGTACCGCTCGGCGCGGTACTGGTGATGGACCCGCCGGCCGGACCACGGGCCGTCCTCGCCGGGCTCACCGTGGCCCTGCTGGTGCTCCCGGTGACGGTCGCCGTGGTGGCCCTCGGTCGGCCGTACCTCACCCGACGCGGTGGCCGGACCCCGCTCGGGCCGTACAGCGCCCTGGTCGTGGTCAGCACGCTGGGCGGATTGGCCGGCACCTTCGCGCTCCTGCTCCTGCCCGACGGCCCGGCCGGCGTGCCCCTCGCCGAGCTGCGCCCGCCGCACGGCTGCGTCGCCACACCGGACGCCGCCGGCTGCCGGGCCGACCGTTCCCTGCCCGGCTACGACGGGGTGATCGCCGGGTGGGGCGTCGGGCAGCTGTTCCTGCTGGTCGCGATCGGCGCGGTCGCCCGCTCGGGGCGGCGGGCGCTCGTCGTACCGGCCGGCGCGGGGCTCGCCCTGGTGGCCGCGGTCGCCTGGACGTCCGGCTGGCTGCCCGGGGCGTCCGCGCCACCCGAGGGCCCCGACCTGTGGATGCTGGTGGGCTCGGCGGTCGCGGTGGCCGGCACCGGGCTCCTCCTCCCCCGCGCCGCCCCGGTCGACCCGCCCGGGACGGGGCACACCGGGCTGGCCTGGGGTGGTCGGGGCCCGATGCTGATCGCCGGGCTCGGCTGGCTGCTCGCCGTCGCGTACTGCACGGGGGTGGTCTACTGGGTCGGCAACCGGCTCAACCCCGACGACCGGGTCGGCGTCGTCCCGCCCGTGCCGGTGACCTGGGCCGGGCTGGTGTTCGGCGGATCGCTGCTGGTCGTCCTCGTCAGCGCCGTCCATGCCGGGATGCTCTTCGCCCGGCTGCGCCGGCAGGAGTACCAGCACCTCAGCCTGCCCGGCCGCCGGCTCTCCGCCCACGACCTGCGCCGCTGCCGGGACGTGAGCACGTTCCGTGCCCTGCACCGACTCGTCGGCGAACACGCGATCCGGCTCGGCGGGTGGTGCGGCGCGGCACTGCTCGCCCTCGCCGCGCTCGGCTGCGTCGCCGCGCTCTCCGGGACCGGTCCCCACCGTGCGCCGGACAGCGGCTGGGCGGCACTGGTCGACGGGGCGGCCGACGCCGGAGACCGGCTCCTCGGCTTGCTGCCCGTGGTGGTCGCGACGCTGGGCCTGCTGGTGTACCGCAACGACACCGTCCGCCGGTCCGTCGGCGTGATCTGGGACGTCGGCACGTTCTGGCCCCGGTCCGCCCACCCGTTCGCCCCGCCCAGCTACGCCGAACGCGCCGTACCGGAGTTGCAGACCCGCACCGCCGGCCTGCTGGCGCTGCCCGAGGACGACCCGCGCGGGGTGGCGGGCATCATCCTCTCCGGGCACAGCCAGGGCGCGGTGATCTGCGCGGCCGTGCTCCTCCAGTTGCCGGCCCGCTGGCGGCGCCGGGTCCGGTTCTTCTCGTACGGCTGCCAGCTGACCCGGCTCTACGGGCGGGTCTTCCCGGCGTACTTCGGCCCCCACCGGTTGCCGGTGCTGGCCGACGCGCTCACCGACCGGCACGGTCGCACCGGCTGGACGAACTTCTGGCGGGAGACCGACCCGTTGGGCTGGCCGGTGCCCGCCGCCCACCGTCAGGTCAGCGTGCGGGACCCGGAGGGGCTGCACCCGACCGGCGGCGAGGTCGTCGACCCGCCGATCCGCAACCACGGCGGGTACCCGGAGTCCCCGGAGTTCCTCGTCGAGCGGGAGCGGGTGGCGGGGCTGCTGCGCGGGACCGTCCCGTCACCCCGGGAGGGGGTCGGCTAGCCGGACCACCAGGTCGGCGCGGTGCGCGGTGCCGGCCACCAGGGCCGCGTTCGCCTCGTCGGACCCGCGCGCCCAGCGCTCCGCCTCGGCCGGCGACCGGCCGTACGCGACGTGCCGGGCGGTGAGCCGGCGCCGCCGCAGCCCGGCGTCCAGGTCGAGGAACCAGGCGTCGTGCAGCAGGGTGCGGACCTCGTCCCAGGGGTCGTCGGGAAGGAGGAGGTAGTTGCCCTCGGTCACCACGAGCGTGACCCAGGGCGGCACCGCGATCGACCCGGCGACGGGTTCCTCGATCTCGCGGTGGAAGGCCGGCGCGTACACGGCGACCGGCTCCAGCCGGTGCAGCCGGCGCAGCAACGCCGCGAAGCCGTACGCGTCGAAGGTCTCCACCGCGCCCTTGCGGTCGGCCAGACCGAGCCGGTCCAGCTCCGCCTGGGCGAGGTGGAAGCCGTCCATCGGCACCAGCCGGGCGGTCGGCCCGACCTCGGCGACGATCCGCTCGGCGAGGGTCGACTTCCCCGCACCGGGAGCCCCGGCGATGCCGAGCAGCTGCCGGGGCCCGGCGACGGCCAGCTCCCGGGCCCGGGCCACCAGCTCGTCGACCGGGCACTCCCGGGCCGGCACGGGACCGGGCGCGGACGGCCGGGGCATCAGCCCAGAACCGGCTCGCTGATCGCGAACCGTGCCTCGACGGCGGCCTGGACGGTCTGCTGCTGCGGGTCGAGGTCGATCTCCGGGGCCCCGGCTGACTCCGCCACGCCCGTGAAGCCGGCCGCCCGGAACGTCATCGGCTGGGCGGCCATCCCCGAATCGGAGAGTTCGATCAGGCCGGTCACCCGGGCACCGAGCGCCTCGGCGTACTCCCGGGCCCGGTTGAGCGCCTCGGCGATGGCGGCCTGCCGCGCCTGGCGGTGCACCGGGCTGTCCGGCCGCAGCGACCACCACGGGCCGGCGACCGAGACCTGGTCCTGGTCGGCCAGCCGGAGCATCAGCTCGCCGAGGGCGGCGAAGTCGGTGACCGTGACCGTGGTGGTGACGCTGCCGTGGTACGCGACCACCCGCTCGCCGGAACGCTTCAACTCGGGCCGGACCCGCAGCTCACCGGTCTCCCGGCGGTCCACCGCCGGACCGTAGCCGTCGAGCAGCACCCGGATCGCGGCGGCCCGCTCGGCCAGCCGGGTCAGGGTCACCTCGCGGTCCCGGTCACGGGCCATCGCGGTCACCGTGAAGCGGGCGATCTCGGGCGCCACCTCCCGGTACGCTTCGCCGCGTACCGTCACCACCGGTCCGTCCACCATGAGCTCACCCTAACCGCGCTCCGCCTACCCCGCCGGCTTGTGCGCGGTGTACTCGACCGTCGTACCGCTCACCCGGCACCCACCGAGGTGCCCGCCGGCCGAACCGAGCGCGAGCAGGAACCCCAGCTCGTCCGGGCTGCCCGCAGGCCCACCCGGCCCGCCGGCCGCCGGAGCACCGGCGACCGCCCCGGGGCGGTCGCCGGGAACGGTCGGGAAGGTGCGCCGGAACTCGGTGAAGGTCCGGCCGAGCAGGGCGGACCGCGCCGTTCGGGCCTCCCGGCAGGCGGCGGTGAGCGCACCGGCGTCGGCGTCGGCGAGCGCGCCGGCCAACTCGTCCAGGAAGGACCGGACACCGGCCAGTTCCCGCAGTACGTACTCCCGGTTGTCGAGCAGCATGTTGGCGGTCCGCTCGGCCGGCGCACCGGCCACCCGGCTGCCGTCCCGGAAGCTCCCGGCGGCCAACGCCAGCACCGCGTCACGCAGCGTGGAACGGCCGGCGGCGCCGGCCAGGGCCCCGGCCAGCAGGTGCGGCACATGCGAGGAGAGCGCCACCACCGCGTCGTGCCCGTCGGCCGCCATCGGCACCACCCGCGCCCGGAAGACCTCCAGGATCAGCGCGGCCAGCCTCCGGAACGAGGCGAGCCCCGGCCCCGCCGAGGGGCAGAGCACCCAGGCGGCACCGGCGAAGAGGTCCGGTTCGGCGGCGCCGATCCCGGCCCGGTCGGTGCCGGCCATCGGGTGCCCCGGTACGAAGCGGTGGGTCAGGCCGTGCGCGGCGGCGAGGGCGGCCAGACCCGACTTGGTGCTGCCCACGTCGGTGAGGATGCACTCCTCGCCGGTCGCCGCCGCGACCGTCGGCAGGGTCTGCGGCAGGGTCGGCAACGGCCCGCAGAGGAAGACCACGTTCCGGCCGACGACCGCCTCGGTCAGCTCGTCGGGGCAGGTGACCCCACTACCACGGGCCGCCAGGCGGGTCGCCGGGTCCGGGTCCCACCCGGTCACGTCGAGGCCGGCCCGGTGCAGCCGGAGCAGGACCGAGCCACCGATCAGGCCGGTACCGACCACCGCCGCCCGAACCCGCGCCCCGGAGCTTGCCGCCATCTTCCCTACCTCGGGTTCCGCTCGGTGCGGGTCCCAACCGACCCGTTCGAGCGCCGAGGATATCCCCTGCACGGCCCGACGCGGACGGCCGCGCCGCCCACGACCAGCACGCGGACGGCCCACCCGCAGTCGGTAAGCGGTCGTGCCGACCTCCCGCCGCAGGCGCTCGAAGGCCCCGACGGCGAGGTACGACCAGGGCCGGTCTTTCCTGGCGCTCCCGGCGGAAGCCGCTAGCGGGCGAGTCGGCCGGGCACCGCCGCGACCTGCTCGTCCGAGGCGGTGAACGCGATCCGGACGTGGTGGCTGCCGCCGGGCCCGTAGAGCGCCCCCGCGGCGGCCAGGATGCCCCGCCGGGCCAGCCAGTCGACGGTCTGCCAGCACTCCTCGCCACCCCGGCTGAGCCAGAGGTAGAGCCCCGCCTCGGAGTGCTCGACGGTGAACCCGGCCCCGGTGAACGCGGCGAGCAGCGCCTCCCGCCGGGCCCGGTAGCGTTCCCGCTGCTCGTCGGCGTGCCGGTCGTCGGTCAACGCGGCCACCATCGCCGCCTGCACCGGTGCGGGCACGATCATGCCGGCGTGCTTACGGACCTTGAGCAGCTCGGCGACCAGGGTCGGGTCCCCGGCGACCAGCCCGGCCCGGTACCCGGCGAGGTTCGAGCGCTTGGAGAGCGAGTGCACGGCGAGGACGCCCTCGTACGAGCCGCCGCAGACCTCGGGCGAGAGCACCGACACCGGTTCGGCGTCGGCCGACCAGCCCAGCGGCAGGTAGCACTCGTCGCTGGCCACCACGGCGCCCCGCTCGCGCGCCCAGTCGACCACCTTGCGCAGGTGCGCGGCGGGCAGCACCCGGCCGGTCGGGTTGGCCGGCGAGTTCACCCAGACGAGGCGGACCCGGGGGGTCGGCCCGACCGCGGTCAGCGAGTCGGTCCGCACCTCGGTGGCGCCGGCCAGTCGGACCCCGTCGGAGTAGGTGGGGTAACAGACCGACGGCACCACGACCACGTCACCCGGACCGATGCCGAGCAGGGTCGGCAGCCAGGCGACCAGCTCCTTGGAGCCGATCGTCGGCAGCACGCCGAACCCGTCGGCGGTCGCCCCGCAGGTGCGCCGCACCCAGGTCGCGATGGCCTCGCGCAACGCGGGCGTGCCCGCGGTGAGCGGATACCCGGGTGTGTCGGACGCGTCCGCCAGCGCCCGACGGACCACCTGGGGCACCGGGTCGACCGGGGTGCCGATGGACAGGTTGATCATCCCGTCCGGGTGCGCCGCGGCCAGGGCGGCCGCGGCGTCCAGGGCGTCCCAGGTGAACTCGGGCAGCCGCGACGAGACCGGCGCGGGCCGGTTCAGTGGCCCTCTCCGCGTGGCGGCTGGGCGGCGACGAACGGCGTGTCCTTCTCGATCTTGCCGATCTTCGAGGCACCGCCCGGAGAGCCGAGGTCCTCGAAGAACTCGTAGTTCGCCGAGGTGTAGTCCTTCCAGTTCTCCGGGACGTCGTCCTCGTAGAAGATCGCCTCGACCGGGCAGACCGGCTCACAGGCACCGCAGTCGACGCACTCGTCGGGGTGGATGTAGAGCATCCGGTTGCCCTCGTAGATGCAGTCGACCGGGCACTCCTCGATGCATGCCTTGTCGAGTACATCCACGCACGGCTCGGCGATGATGTAGGTCACCGGTCTTCTCCTCCGCAAGACGCGTCGCGATCCGCCGCGACGGTAAGAGCCTAGTATCTCGCCGGGGAGGAGGTCGATCGTGCTCCGACAGCAGGATGTGGGACATCGGATCGTGGTCCGTCGGATTGTGGGGATTCGTGAGGGCCGCCCCCTCTTCTCGGACGCGTTGGGCGAATTGGTCGAGCTGGATGAGACCCACATCACCCTCGCCACCGACCAGGGCCGGGTCCAGGTCCCCCGGGACGAGGTGCACCGGGCCAAGCGGGTGCCGGCGGCCCGGCGGCCGACCGCCGCCGCGGTGGTCGCGCTGGAACTCGCCGCCGACGAGTCCTGGCCCGCCCCGGTACGCGGGCACCTCGGTGACTGGCTGCTACGCAGCGCCGCCGGCTGGACCGGACGCGCGAACACGGCGCTGCCGATCGGCGACCCCGACCGGCCCCTGCCGGCCGCCGTCGACGCCGTCGAACGTTGGTACGCCGACCAGGGACAGCCCGCGATGGTCAACACCCCGCTACCGCTGGCCACACCCGTGGGAGCGGAGCTGGACGCGCGCGGCTGGGGCGCCCGGCCGCCCACGCTGGTGCAGACCGTGGCCCTGGACCGGCTGCGGGCCACGCTGCCGGCTCCCGGGCCCACGGTGGAGTTGAGGGCCGCCCCGTCGGCGCAGTGGCTCGCCGTCGCCGCCGGGCGCAAGGGCGGCCTCCCCGACGCCGCGCGTCACGTGCTCACCGCCGTGGACCGACTCCGCTTCGCCCACCTGTACGCCGACGGCGCGCTGGTCGCGGTCGGCCGGGGGACGGTCACCGGAGAGGGCCGCTGGCTGGGGCTGAGCCTGATCGAGGTGGTGCCCGGGTTCCGGGGCCGGGGGCTGGCCCGCCAGGTGGTCCGGGCACTCGCCGACTGGGGTGCCGACTCCGGTGCCACCGACGTCTTCCTCCAGGTGGAGCAGCGCAACACGCCGGCTGTCACCCTCTACCGGAGCCTCGGCTTCACCACCCACCACACGTACCTGACCCGGGTCGCCCCCGCCTGACCCGGCCGGCGCGGGGCCGGGTCAGCGGCGGACCGGGCGGCGGGGCTTGGCGCTCTTCACCTCGGCGTACCGCTTGAGCTGCTGGGAGCGGTGGTCGACGCCGAGCGCCGTGGCGATCAGGTAGCCGGTCAGGATGCCGGCTCCGGTGGCCAGCAGGTAGAGCCCGATCTGGGCGAAGAAGGTGCCCGCGTTGCCGGCGAACGGGTCGTTGCCGACCAGCAGCGGGCCGACCAGGACGGTCAGCAGCATCGCCACGCCCACGGCGGCGGCGAGGTCACCACCCCACCGGGCCACCGCGCTGCGCTGTGCCCAGTTGAAGGTGACGGCCGCGAGGATCGCCCCGATCACCAGGAACATGGCCAGCGAGACCCGGTCGGCGGCGACCGGATCCTCGTCGAAGGCGAACCGGGCCACCAGCCGGGCGACCACGTTGACCGCGAACAGCACGCCCGCCAGCACGCCGACCGGTCGCCACTGGTCCCTCATCGCACGCCTCCCGCCGTACCGCCCGCCCCGGCGGCGGGCTTCCTGGCAGGAATATCTACCACCAGGGTGGGGCCAGCGTCACTTGGCCGTTCGGGTCGGCGGGGCCAGCATCAGCCGGAAACCCGCCACGGCGAACGTCATGGCACCCGCCACGATCATCGCCAGGCCCACCCAGTTGTTCCCGGAGAGCAGCACGTCCCCCTCGTCCGTGCGGCCCGCCGCCACGACCATCATCGCGAACCAGGGCACCGCCGGCAGCACCACCGCCCAACGGCGTCCCACGGTGACGTGGGCGAACCAGCCCAGCACGACGTTCGCCACGATCGCCACCAGCACCGACACGCCGATGAGCTGACCGCCCACCCGGACCCCGGCGAGCACCAGCTCCACCACCGCGGTCAGCGCGCCCCCGAAGACGGCGAGCGCGCCGCCGGCCACCCGCAGCGCCAGGTCGAGCACCCGTACCGCCCGCCCGGGTGACGACGGCGGCGCGGCCTGCTCCGGCTCCGGGGTGACCGACATCGACGCGGTGGGCAGGGTCACCGGTGACCGGCCGCCGTGGCGGCGTCC
Organism: Micromonospora inyonensis; assembly: GCF_900091415.1. Taxonomy (NCBI): domain Bacteria; kingdom Bacillati; phylum Actinomycetota; class Actinomycetes; order Micromonosporales; family Micromonosporaceae; genus Micromonospora; species Micromonospora inyonensis. The sequence continues at coordinate 425,269 of NZ_FMHU01000001.1, forward strand.
CTCGGCGCTGCCGCGTCCAACCCGGCGAAGAGATCGTCCTCCCAGCCGTACGGGCCGCTGCCGGGCCCCTTCTCGCCGACCGCGAGGAAGAAGTACTCCACGCCCATGAACTCGCTGCCGAAGTTGCCGGCGATCGAGTACAGCCACGAGTTGTCCGGGATCTGCGTGGCGTGGGCCCGCATCGCCGCCTCCTTCGCGGCGTGCTGGTCGGTGGCGTCGATCCGCGCCGCGATGTCCTTGTCGGGAGTGCCGAAGGGCAGCTCGGAGAGGTCGGTGACGTCGGCGAACGGGTTGTCCGCGGAGTCGGCGAAGTGGGTCAGGCCGGCTTCCAGCACGCTGATCGGCATCGCCGTCCAGTAGACCTTGGCGGGGGCGAAGCCCTCGGCCCGGGCCAGCTCGACGGCACGCATCGCCACCCGGTGCGCCTGGATGTGGTCCGGGTGCCCGTAGAACCCGTTCTCGTCGTAGGTGACCAGGACCTGCGGACGTACCTCCCGCATGATCTCCACCAGGTACCCGGCGGCGGTGTCCAGGTCGGCCTGCCAGAAGGCGCGGGGGTGCTCGTTCGTGGCCAGGCCCATCATGCCGGAGTCACGGTAGCGACCCGCGCCGCCGAGGAAGCGGTGGTCGGTGACGCCGAGCGCCGCGCAGGCGGCGGCCAGTTCCGCGATCCGGTACCCGCCGAGCTGGTCGGCCTCGGCGGCGGCGAGCCCGGCCAGCTCCGGCACGTGGATCTCGCCCTCCTCGCCGAGGGTGCAGGTCACCAGCGTGACGTGGGCACCGGTCGCGGCGTAGTGCGCCATCGTCGACCCGGTGCCGATCGACTCGTCGTCGGGGTGGGCATGGACCAGCAGGAGCCGGCGGTCGGGCAGCGTCGTCACGCCGGCCACTCTAACCGTCGCGGCGACCGGTGGCGGTTCTCCACGCGTACCGCACGGGCCGGCGGCGGCTCCCGACGCGTACCGGCAGGTCGGCCACATCGCCCCCGGTCCGCCTCTACGATCGGCCGTGTGGACTATCCGGAGCTGGCCGCGCGCACCCGACGGTTCAGCCACGGGGCGCCGCGCGCCGTCACCGTGGCCGACGACGGATCGCGGGTGGTCTTCCTGCGCTCGGGCGGTCCGCAGGATCCGACCGACGCGCTCTGGCTGCTCGACGTCGCCTCCGGCGAGGAGCGCCTGGTGGCCGACCCCACCGCGTTGCTCGGCGGCGAGGGAGCAGCCGGCGACCTGCCGGCCACCGAGCGGGCGTTGCGCGAACGGCTGCGGCTCAGCGCCGGCGGCATCGGCTCGTACGCGACCGACCCGGCCGCCCGGGTGGCCGTCTTCACCCTCGCCGGTCGGTTGTTCCGGGCCGACCTGGTGCACGGCGACGTGGTCGAGGTGGCCACCGCCGGTCCGGCGATCGACCCGCGCCCGGATCCGACCGGCCAGCGACTGGCGTACGTCACCGACGCCGGGGCCACGACCCGCCGCGGCGAGCTGCGGGTGATCGAGCCGGACGGGTCGGACACCATGCTCGCCGGTGAGGACTCCCGCGTGACCTGGGGGCTGGCCGAGCACATCGCCGCCGAGGAGTTCGACCGGTTCCGGGGCTACTGGTGGGCACCGGACGGCCGGTCGATCCTGGCCGCCCGGGTCGACGAGTCCCGGTTGACCCGCTGGCACCTGCACGACCCCGCCGACCCGGCGAGCCCCCCGGTGAGCGTCGCGTACCCGGTGGCCGGTGGCCCGAACGCGGAGGTGAGCCTGCACCTGCTCGACCTCGACGGCGGCTGGGTCGACGTGCACTGGGACCGCGAGACCTACCCATACCTGGTCGCGGTGGACTGGGTCGACGGCGGGCCGTTGATCACGGTGCTGCGCCGGTCACAGCAGCACGGCCTGGTGCTGGCGGTCGATCCGCGCACCGGCGAGACGCAGGTGCACGCCGAGCTGGCCGACCCGCGCTGGGTGGACCCGATCCCGGGCACCCCCGCGCACCTGCCGGACGGCCGGGTGCTGGTCGGCGGTGAACTGGCCCACGACGGGTACGACGCCCGGTGCCTCTTCGCCGACGGCACCCTGCTCACCCCGCCCTCGCTCTACGTACGCCGGGTGGTCGGCCGGCTCACGGCCGGCAACGGCCCGGCCGACCTGCTGGTGGAGGCGAGCGACGGCGAGCCGAGCCAGCGGCACCTGTTCCGGGTCCGGACGGTGATCGGGGGCGGGGTGGACGCCCGCCGGCTGACCCTGGACGAGGGCTGGCACACCGCCGTCGTCGGCGGGGACGTGCTGGTGGTCGGGTACGCCTCGCTGGACCATCCGGGGGTCCGCTGGACGGTGCGCCGGGGCGACGAGGAGGTCGCCACGCTGCGCTCGCACGCCGCCACCCCGCCCTGGGCACCCCGACCGGCCCTGGAACGGGTGACCGACCGGCAGTTGCCCGCCGCGGTCGTCTACCCGGGCAACCACGTCGCCGGACGCCGGCTGCCGGTGTTGCTGGACGTCTACGGCGGCCCGGGGCACCAGGAGGTGGTGGCCGCCCGGGGGGCCTGGCTGGAACGGCAGTGGTGGGCGGACGCGGGCTTCGCGGTGGTGACCGTCGACAACCGGGGTACGCCGGGCGTCTCGCCGTCGTTCGAGAAGGTGATCCACCGGCGGGTGGCGGATGTGGTCCTCGCCGACCAGCTCGACGCGCTGACCGCGCTGGCCGAGAAGCACCCCGACCTCGACCTGGGGCGGGTGGCGGTGCGCGGCTGGTCGTTCGGGGGGTGGCTCGCGGCGTTGGCGGTGCTCCGGCACCCGGAGCGGTTCCGCTGCGGGATCGCCGGGGCGCCGGTGTCGGACTGGGCGCTCTACGACACCGCGTACAGCGAGCGGTACCTGGGCCTGCCGGACGAGGGCTCGGACGTCTACGGCCACCACAACCTGGTCGAGCTGGCCGCCGAGCCGCCGGCCCGCACGGACGACGTCCGGCCGCTGCTGCTGGTGCACGGCCTGGCCGACGACAACGTGGTGGCCGCGCACACGTTGCGCCTGTCGGCGGCGCTGCTGGCCACCGGCCGTCCGCACGCGGTGCTGCCGCTGACCGGGGCGACCCACATGGCCGCCGGTGGCACCGCCGAACGGCTGCTCCGGTTGGAGCTGGACTTCCTCCGTACCCACCTGTGAGCAGGGGTCCCCTGCTCGGCGGAGAGCGCGAACCGGGGACCCCTGCTACCACCTCGGCCTCAGCCGAGCCGGTCGGTCACTGCTTGACGTGCACGTTGACGAAGGACGGGTAGCCGAAGATGCTGTCGATGAAGACGCCACCGACCTTGGAGCCGTGCACGTAGAAGCCGTTCTCCACGAACAGCGGCACGGCCGGGGCCAGCTCCTTCATGATCCGCTCGTCCAGCTTGGCCCACTCGGCGCCCTGCTCGGCCACCGGCAGCGCGAGCACCCGGTCGAACTCGGCGTTCATCGCGTCGTTGTTGACGTACGACGTGTTGCTGTTGTTGGTGGCCTTGATGGTGCGGCCGTCGAAGAGCACCGGCAGGATCGCCGCGCCGCTCGGCCAGTCCGCCGCCCACTGGTCGATCCAGATGTCCCAGGGGTTGTCCTTCTTGCCGACCTCGTCGAGCTTGGCGTCGGCCGGGATGACCTTCACCGTGATCTTGAAGCCGGCCTTCTCCAGGTTGCCCTTGAGCTGGGTGGCCAGTTCGGTGTAGTCGTCACCGATCCCGAGCACCAGCTCCGGGGTCTTGCCGGCGAGCAGTTCCTTGGCCTTGGCCATGTCGCCGTTCGGCCCCGCCGGGTAGACGTCGTGCTTCTGGTAGCCGATGGTCGAGGGCGGCAGCAGGGTGGTCACCGCGCGGGCGGAGGACTCACCGCCGTACGCCTTGATGAAGCCGTCGCGGTCGATGGCGTAGTTGAGCGCCTGCCGGACCGCCAGGTCGGTGACCCGGCTGGTGTTGATGGTCAGCCGCCAGAGGCTCGGCGTCGGCCCCTGGATGGTGCGCGGCTTCAGGGCGGCGTCTCCGGCGACCCGGGCGACCAGCGCGGCCGGGACGCCGTTGAAAGCCAGCGCGGCCTGGTCGTCACCGTTGTCGGCGATCACCCGGTTGGCTCCCGCCTCCGGGTCCGGCCCGAAGTTCCAGACGATCCGGTCCGGGTACGCGTGCCGCACCGGGTCGGTCTTCGCGTCCCAGTGCTCGTTGCGCTCCATCACCAGCTCGACGCCGGCGGTGTTCTTGGTGATCTTGTACGGCCCGGAGGAGAAGGGATGGTTGTCCAGGTTGACCCCGGTGTCCTTCTCCGGCTTGAGCGGCGCGGTGTACGGCAGCGACGCGGCGAACGGCAGGTCGCAGTGCGCCTTCGCGAACTCGAAGCGCAGAGTCTTCGCGTCCGGGGTGGTCAGGCCAGGCGGCAGCGAGGTCTTGTTGGCCTTGAAGTTCCACTTGGTGTCGTACTGGGGGGTGTCGGCGAGCCATTCCTGGAGGTAGGTCGGGCCGCCGGTCAGGTCGGGGGCGAAGGAGCGGGCGATGCCGTAGGCGATCTCCTTCGAGGTGATCGGGCTGCCGTCCTCGAACTTCACCCCGTCCTTGATCTTGAACTCCCAGACCTTGCAGTCGGAGTTGACGTCCTTGCCCGGCGTCTCGGCCAGGTCGCCGACCAGGGTGACCTTGCCCGAGCCGTCGTCGGAGAACGTGGTCAGGAAACGGCTGTAGAGCGGGGCGTTCATCAGCCCGGCGAACGAGTAGATCCGCTGCGGGTCCATGTGCGAGATCTTGTTCTCCCGGATCACCCGGAAGGTCCCGCCCTTCGCCGCGCCCGGCACCTCGGGGGCCGGTCCCATCGAGTCCTTCGGGTCGGTGGCGATCGACCCGCTCTGCACCCGGTCGGAGTCGACGGTGCCCTCGGTGCCCTTGTTCTCGCTGCACGCCGCCATGGCCGCGAGCAGTGCGAGCGCTCCGCCTGCGGCGGCTGCCCTCTTCAGGCGCATGTCGCGCCCTCCTCCCCTGCCTGTAAGAAATTTACGAGTGGTCTAACAGAACCGATGGATACTTTTCCACGGGTGGAACGGGGTCGATGCCTTATCGCAACCGCACCCGGGGGTCGATGGCCGCGTAGAGCAGGTCGACGACGACGTTCGCCAGCACGATGAAGACCGCCGAGATCAGCACCGTGGCCATGATCGTGGGCAGGTCGCCGGAGCGGACCGCGTCGACGGCGGTCCGGCCGAGCCCTTGGATGCCGAAGGTCGTCTCGGTGATCACCGTGCCGCCGAGCGCGCCGCCCACGTCCAGCCCGGCGATGGTGACCACCGGCGTGATCGCGGCGCGCAGCGCGTGCCGCCCGTACACGGTGCGTTTCGGCAGGCCCTTGGCGCGGGCGGTACGAACGAAGTCCTCGGAGAGCGTCTCCAGCATCTGCGCCCGGGAGAGCCGGGCGTAGATCGCGGAGAAGAGGAAGGCCAGCGACACCCAGGCGAGCACCAGCCCGCTGGCCCACTCCACCGGATCGTCGAACATCGACGTGTACCCCGGCACCGGGGTCAGCCGCAGCTGATAGGTGAAGATCAGCAGCAGGACCGCGCCGACGAAGTAGAGCTGCATCGACGCACCGGCCAGCGAGAAGCCGATCGCCGCCTTGTCCAGCCAGGTGCCCCGGCGCAGTGCGGAGACCATGCCCAGGCCGACCCCGACCACCAGCCAGAGGATCGCCGCCGGCAGCACGATGCTCAACGTCACCGGCAGCACCCGGACCAGGGTGTCGGTGACCGCCTCGTTGTTCACGTACGACCAGCCGAGGCAGGGGGCGTCACACCGGCCGCCCTGGGCGCTGCCCAGGTCCCGCCCGGCGACGATGCCCTTCATGTAGTTCGCGTACTGCTGCACCAGCGGGTCGTTCAGGCCCAGCTCGTCGCGGACCCGTTCGAGCCGCTCGGCGTTGCAGTTCTTCGGGCACATGCCGCTGACCGGGTCCCTGGGCAGGGCGAAGAACATCAGGAAGCTGAGCACGCTCACCGCGAAGAGGGTGAGGACGGCGCTGAGCAGCCGGCGGACCAGGAATCGCGTCATAAGGGGCTCCTCACCGGGACGACTTCGGATCGAGCGCGTCGCGCAGCGAGTCACCGAACAGGTTGAACGCGAGCACCAGCGCGAAGATCGTGATGCCCGGGAAGAAGACGTAGGCGGGGTCGGTCTGGAGGTACGGGATGCTCTGGAAGATCATCCGGCCGAAGTCGGCGGTGGGTTCGAGGACGCCGATACCGAGGAACGACAGCGCCGCCTCACCGGCGATGTACTGCGCCACGGCGAGCGAGAACGCCACCAGGATCGGCGCCCAGAGGTTCGGCAGGAGCTGCCGGAACATGATGTGCCCCAGCCCTGCGCCACTGGTCCGGGCCGCCTCCACGAACTCCCGTTCGCGCAGCGACACGACCTGGCCCCGGACCAGCCGGGCGGTGCTGGTCCAGCTGAACGCGGCGAACACCCCGATCAGCACGGCCACCTGGAACCAGGGCGGCACCTCCTCGCGCGGGCCGTAGAAGCGCAGCGCCACGGTCGGCACCACGGCCAGCGCGAAGATCAGGAACGGCAGGGCCAGCGCCACGTCGGTGATCCAGCTGATCACCGTGTCGACCATTCCGCCCAGGTAGCCGGCGAGGATACCGGCGACCACGCCGATCGCCGTGGTCACCACGGCGGCGGCGAACGCGATGAACAGCGAGGTGCGCAGCCCGTACACCATCCGGATGAAGATGTCCCGGCCGAGCCGGGGTTCCAGCCCGAACCAGTGGTCGCCGCTGACCCCGCCGACGTAGCCGAGCGGCATGCCGTTGCCGTCCAGCAGCTCCTGGAACTGCTCGTTCGGGCCGACGCCGTACAGCTTCGAGATCAACGGGGCGGCGAGCGCGACCAGCATCAGCACCAGCAGCACCACGCCGGTGACCACCGCCGTCCGGTCGCGGCGCAGCCGGACCCAGGCGAGCTGCCCCGGCGACCGGCCGACGACCTCGCGTCTCGCGACGCCGCCGCCGTCGGTCGCCGGGGCGATCTCCGCCCGGACCTCACCCTCCACCGGGGACAGGCTCATCGCGACACCTCATTCGGTACGGCCACCACGTCGCCGGTCGACGCCAGCGGCCCGGTCTCGGGGTGGTGGCAGGCGGTGGCCTGCCGACCGCCCTCCCTCGGGACGAGGGCGGGGGTCTCGGTCGCACACCGGTCGGTGGCCTTCCAGCAGCGGGTGCGGAACCGGCAGCCCGACGGCGGGTCCAGCGGCGTGGGCACGTCCCCGACGAGCCGGATCCGCCCCTCCGCCCCCTGGCCGGTCACGTCCGGCACCGCCGACAGCAATGCGCGGGTGTACGGGTGCTGCGGGCGCTGGTAGATGTCGTCCCGGTCGCCGATCTCCACGATCCGGCCGAGGTACATCACCGCGACCCGCTGGCTGAAGTGCCGCACCACCGCCAGGTCGTGGGCGATGAACACGAACGCCAGCCCCAGGTCGCGTTGCAGCCGGCGCAGCAGGTTGACCACCTGCGCCTGGATCGAGACGTCCAGCGCCGAGACCGGCTCGTCGGCCACGATCAGCTTCGGGTCGAGGGCGAGCGCGCGGGCGATGCCGATGCGCTGCCGCTGGCCGCCGGAGAACTCGTGCGGGTACCGGTTGTAGTGCTCCGGGTTCAACCCGACCAGTTCCAGCAACTCCCGGACCCGGTTGCGGACCCCGCCGGGCGGGGTGATGCCGTTGACCTCCAGCGGCATCGCCACGATCCGCCCCACGGTGTGCCGGGGGTTCAGCGAGGCGTACGGGTCCTGGAAGATGATCTGGAGGTCCTGTCGGAGTCGACGCAGGTCCCGGCCCCGCGCCCGGGTGATCTCCTGCCCGGCGAAGGTCACGGTGCCGGCGGTGGGCTCCATCAGGCGTACCAGCATCCGGCCGGTGGTGGTCTTGCCGCACCCGGACTCCCCCACCAGGCCCACGGTCTGCCCCGCCTCGACGTCGAAGTCCACGCCGTCGACCGCCCGCACCAGTCCCGACCGGCGCAGTCCCTCCCGCACCGGGAAGTGCTTGGTCAGCCCCCGGACGCTCAGCAGCGGCTCCACGGAGCCGGTCATCGGGGCGCTCACCGGGCCACCCCCACCCGCTCGGCCTCGTCGGCCCAGATCCGTGCCCGCTCGTCCGCCGGCAGGTGACACGCCACCCGGTGCCCCGTGTCGCCCACCGGCACCAGCTCCGGCACCTGCGTCCGGGAGCGGCCGTCGGTCCGGTCCGCCCACCGGCACCGGGGGTGGAAGGCGCACCCCGGCGGCAGGTCGATCAGACTCGGCGGGTTGCCGGCGATCGGCCGGAGGTCCGCGTCAGCGTCCCCGTGCAACGAGGGCACGCTACCGAGCAGCCCCCAGGTGTACGGGTGCGCCGGTGACCGCAGCACCTCCGTGACGTCGCCGTACTCCACCGCCCGGCCCCCGTACATCACCAGCACCTCGTCCGCCACCTGGCTGACCACGCCGAGATCGTGGGTGATCAACACGATCGCCGAGCCGAACTCCTGCTGGAGATCGGTCAACAGGTCCAGGATCTGCGCCTGCACCGTCACGTCCAGGGCGGTGGTCGGCTCGTCGGCGATCAGCAGCTGCGGGTCGTTGACCAGGGCCATCGCGATCATGGCCCGCTGCCGCATACCGCCGGAGAACTCGTGTGGGTACTGCTCGGCCCGCCGCCCCGGCTGCGGAATCCCGACCCGGTCCAGCATCTCCACCGCCCGCGTCCACGCCGCGCGGCGTCCCGCCCCCGGATGGTGCACCCGGTAGGCCTCCGCGATCTGCCGTCCGACCGGATAGAACGGGTGCAGGGCGGAGAGCGGGTCCTGGAAGATCATCGCGACGTCCCGGCCGCGCAGCCGGCGGGCCCGCTCCTCGGGCATGCCGATCAACTGGTGGTCGCCGACCCGGATCTCCCCGGTCACCGTGGCCCGGCGCGGGTCGTGCAGGCCCAGGACGGCCAGGGACGTCACGCTCTTGCCCGACCCGGACTCGCCGACGATCCCCAGGGTCCGGCCGCGTTCCACCGCGAACGACACCCCGTCCACCGCCCGCACCACGCCGTCCTCGGTGGCGAACTGCACCCGCAGATCGGTCACCCGCAGGTACGGCCCACCCGCGCCATGCTCCCCCGGCGCGGCGCGGTGGTCGTCCGGCTTCTCGGCCGGCATCGACTCGGCTCTCTTCACGACCGACCGCCCCCCCTGGTTGACGAAGAGAACTTGCAGCGGTTCCCAGAGGGTGAAAATAAGCTACAGGCGCCGTCCTGTCAGCCGTCGGTCCCGTAACGAGTCGGCATCACCGCCCCGGACACCCCACGACGCGCCGACGAGCAGCTCGCCCCCGGCGGTCCCGCCGAGGCCGCACGCCGAACGGGCTGCGCCGGCAGCAGGGTGCCAGACCTCGGCGCGGACCGGGACATCGCGCGGATCTGCCGGACCATGCCCCTTCCGGTCGACGGCGACTGACCGCGCGACGTGGTGGCTGATGAGCCCGGATCGGCGCACCGGAGGTGCGACGATGGGGCAGGCGATCACGAGAGGATTCCCGCCGGATCGAGGTGGAGGTGACCATGACCGCAGTGGTGTTCGACCACGACGGACCGTGGACGGAGGAGGAGTACCTCGCCCTCGGCGAGACGCACCAGCGCGTCGAACTCTTCGACGGGAGCCTCCACGTGACCCCTGCCTCCACGCCCCAGCACCAGAACATCTCCGGTGAACTCCGCGCCGCCCTGCGCCGACCGGTCCGCGAGGCCGGACTGCGCGTGCTGGAGGGGGTGAACGTCCGGCTCCGCCCGGACCGCATTTCGATTCCGGACCTCGTCGTCACCGATCCGATCGACCTCGACGACCCCTACGTCGACGCGGGCGACGTACGACTGGCCTGCGAGATCATCTCGCCTGACAACGCCGCCACGGACAAGGTGCTGAAGATGCACTACTACGCAGCTGCCGGGATCGCGTGGTATCTGCTGGTCGAGCAGAAGAGCCTCGTCGCCCAGCTGTACCAACTACAGGGCGGCCACTACGTGGAGCACTCGACCGCCGGCCCGGGTGGGGTGCTGAAGCTGACCGAGCCGGTGCACGTGACGATCCGGCCGGAGACGTTGCTGGACTGACAAGTGTCGGGGGGCTCGCCTAGGGTCGGGCCCATGACGGAGTTCGACGCGGCGACCCTCGCCGTGCAGGCCGCGCTCGACGCCGGTGCACGGTACGCCGACGTCCGGGTGATGCACCGCCGCTACGAGTCGATGTCGGCCCGCAACGGCGAGATCGAGGAGCTGACCCAGGACTCCGACCTCGGGCTCGGGGTGCGCGCCCTGGTCGGGTCGAGCTGGGGCTTCTACGCCGTACCCGATCTGGCCGACGCCGCCGCCCGCGACGCCGGCCACCGCGCCGCGCGGATCGCCGCGGCGAGCGCCCGGGTCTCCGGCCCGCCGGTCGAGCTGGTGCCGGCCACGCCCACCACCGCCTCCTGGACCTCCCCCTGCCGGGTCGACCCGCTCGGCGTGCCGCTGAGCAGCAAGGGCGACCTGCTGGTCGCCGCGACCGCGACGATGGCCGAGCACGGGGCCGACCTCGCCGAGGGGCTCTACCAGGTCTGGGACACCGGCAAGTGGTTCGTCTCCAGCGAGGGGCACCGCATCGACCAGCACGTCCGCGAGTGCGGTGCGGGCATCTCGGCCACCTCCATCGGCGACGGCGAGACCCAGCGCCGGTCCTGGCCCAGCTACCGCGGCCAGTACGGCACCACCGGCTGGGAGCTGGTCGACTCACTCGACCTGGTCGGCAACGCCGCCCGGATGGCCGAGGAGTCGCGGGCACTGCTCACCGCCCCGCTCTGCCCGGCCGGTGAGACCGACCTGATCCTCGGCGGCGAGCAGCTGGCGTTGCAGATCCACGAGTCGGTCGGGCACGCCATCGAGCTGGACCGGATCCTCGGCTGGGAGGCGGCGTTCGCCGGCACCTCCTGGCTCGACCTGCGACAGCTCGGCTCGCTGCGCTACGGCTCCGACCTGATGAACATCACCATCGACCCGACCATCCCGGGCGCGCTGGGCAGTTTCGGCTTCGACGACGAGGGCTCCCCGGCGGTCCGCCGGGACGCGGTCCGCGCCGGACGCTGGGTGGGGGTGCTCGCCGGCCGGGACTCGGCCGCCGTCGCCGGCCTGGGCTACGGCGGCAGCGTCCGCGCCGACGGCTGGGCCCGGCTGCCGATGGTGCGGATGACCAACGTCGGCCTGGAGCCGGGGCCGCACACCCTGGCCGAGATCGTCGCCGCGACCGACGACGGCGTGCTGATGGACGTCAACCGCTCCTGGTCCATCGACGACAAGCGTCTCAACTTCCAGTTCGGTTGCGAGATCGGGTGGGAGATCAAAAAGGGGCGGCGCGGCCGGATGCTGCGCAACCCCACCTACACCGGGATCGGGCCGGTCTTCTGGCGCTCCATGGACATGCTCTCCTCCGAGATCGTCCCCTGGGGCACGCCCAACTGTGGCAAGGGCCAGCCGGGCCAGGTCGGGCACACCGGCCATCCGGCCGCCCCGGCCCGCTTCCGCAACGTCCGGGTGGGGGTTTCCGCGTGAACGCGGTTCCCACCGTCGCGAACAAGGGGGTCGCCGCGTGAGCGGGCGCGAGACGGAGATCGCCGGGCAGGTGGTCGAGCTGGTGGGCCGCCTCGCCGACCCGGCCGCGCAGGCCGAGGTGACGGTGACCCGGACGGACGCGGCGCTGACCCGGTTCGCCAACTCGTTCATCCACCAGAACGTCGCCGAGTCGACCGTGTCGATCCGGCTACGGCTGCACACCGACGGGCGGACGGCCACCGGCAGCGGCAGCCTGACCAGCCCGGACGGGCTCCGGGAGCTGGTCGAGCGGACCCTGGTCGCGGCCCGGCTCTGCCCGCCCGACCCGGGCTGGCCGGGGCTGGTCCCGCCCACCCCGACACCGGCCGCCCCGACGCCCGACGAGGCCACCGCGTACGCGGAACCGGACGAGCGGGCCGCGCGGGTCCGTGCCTTCGTCGACGCGGCCGGCGGGCTCGAGACGGCCGGCTACTGCCGCACCTCCCACCAGGCCGCCGCGTTCGCCAACACCGCCGGGCACACCGCGTGGGGGCGGATGGCCGAGGCGGCCATGGACGGCATCGCGCGCGCCGGTGGGGTGGACGGGATGGCCCGGCTCGCCGCCGACCGGCTGGCCGACCTGGACGGCGCGGCCCTCGGCGCGCGGGCGGCGGGAAGGGCGCGCTCCGGCGTCGACCCGGTCGAGCTGCCGCCGGGGCGGTACGAGGTGGTCTTCGAGCCGGCCGCCGTCGCCGACCTGCTGGCGAACCTCGCCATGTACGGCTTCAACGGCAAGGCGTACGCCGAACGGAAGTCCTTCGCCGAGTTGGGTGCGGCCCAGTTCGACCGGGCGGTGTCCCTGCTCGACGATCCGCTCGCCGCCTCCGGGCTGCCCGTCGACACCGAGGGCACCGCCCGGCACGCGCTGCCCCTGGTGACCGCCGGCACGACCGGCGCGGTGACGCACGACCGGCGCACGGCTGCCGCCACCGGGGCCGCCTCGACCGGGCACGGGTCCCTCGACTCGCCCACCTTCGGCCCGTTCCCGCGCACCGTCCGGCTGCTGGGCGCCGCCGGGGCGGCACCGGCGGCGGACACGGCGGCCGGCGCGGTGGTCGACCCGGACACCGCCGCCCTGGTGGCGGGCGTCGGGCGGGGGCTGCTGGTCTGCGACCTCTGGTACACCCGGGTGCTCGACCCGAAGGCGCTGACGGTGACCGGGCTGACCCGCAACGGCGTCTGGCTGATCGAGGACGGCGTGGTCACCCGCCCCGTCCGGGACCTGCGCTTCACCCAGGCGTACCCGCGCGCGCTGGCGCCCGGCGCGGTGCTCGGGGTGGGTCGGGTCGCCCTCCGCCAGCCGGACCGGACCGCGGACACCTGGTGGAGCGCACCGCCGCTGCGCCTGGCCGAGTGGAACTTCACCGGTGGCGCCTCCGGGTGAGCTGCCCCGGTCGCTGATTCGTTGACCCCCATGGGCCCGGATCGTCCCCCGACGTGAGGTTCTTAACATCGGACAGCGATCGGAGGGCCACAGCTTTCCCAACCGGGGATATTCGGGCGACACTCCCTGCGCGAACGGCTCGCGGCGAGCGGCGTAACGTGTGTCACTTAGCTGCGTCGGTACGCCCCGGCGTGGTTGTGGGTGTGCGCAGGGGACGTGGCTTGCGGGGGCGGTGCGCCGGCCCGCGTGCCCGGCCGGAACCGATCCGTGCCCGCGAGGGCCCCGTCAGGGAGACAACTGGAATGACTTCAACGGCAACGAGGCCGCGGGGTGCGCGAGCGCGCGCCGCCATCGCGGCGAAGACGTTGCGTACCGACCGCTGGTGGTTGGCGCCGCTGATCACGGTCATCGGCCTCGGCTCGTGGGTCACGTACGCGACGGTCCGGGTCTTCATGCACAAGTGGTACTGGGTCGACGACTACCACTACCTGACCCCGTTCTACTCGCCGTGCGTGACCGAGGCGTGCGTGCCGGAGGCGGCGCACTTCGGCCGCTTCCTGCCCGGTTGGTGGATCATCCCGGACGCCGCGATGACCCTGCCCTTCCTGCTGCTGTTCCGGTTGACCTGCTACTACTACCGCAAGGCGTACTACCGGTCGTTCTGGCTCTCGCCGCCGGCCTGCGCCGTGCCGGACGGGCACAAGAGCTACTCCGGCGAGACCCGCTTCCCGCTGCTCGGCCAGAACCTGCACCGGTACGCCTTCTACGCGGCCGCGATCATCTCCCTGATCAACACCTGGGACGCGATCCTCGCCTTCCACTCCCCGGACGGCTTCGGCTTCGGCCTGGGCAACGTGATCCTGCTCGGCAACGTGATCATGCTCTGGGCGTACACGATCTCCTGCCACTCCTGCCGGCACATCATCGGCGGGCGGCTGAAGCACTTCTCCAAGAACCCGCTGCGCTACCGCGCCTGGACGGGCGTGTCGTGGCTGAACGTCCGCCACATGCAGCTCGCCTGGATCACCCTCGGCACCCTGGCGCTGACCGACTTCTACGTGATGGCGCTGGCCGCCGGCTGGTTCAGCGACCTGCGGTTCATCAACTAAAGGGCCCGGACACAGATGACTACGCGAATCGAACGACACCACTACGACGTCGTCGTGATCGGGGCCGGTGGAGCCGGTCTGCGGGCGGCGATCGAGGCCCGACTGGCCGGCAAGAAGACCGCGATCATCTCGAAGTCGCTCTTCGGCAAGGCGCACACGGTCATGGCCGAGGGCGGCGCGGCCGCCGCCATGGGGAACGTGAACAGCCGGGACAACTGGCAGGTGCACTTCCGCGACACCATGCGCGGCGGCAAGTTCCTCAACAACTTCCGGATGGCCGAGCTGCACGCGAAGGAGTCGCCGCAGCGGATCTGGGAGCTGGAGACGTACGGTGCGCTCTTCGACCGCACCAAGGACGGCAAGATCTCGCAGCGCAACTTCGGCGGGCACGAGTACCCCCGGCTGGCGCACGTCGGTGACCGGACCGGCCTGGAGCTGATCCGCACCCTCCAGCAGAAGATCGTCTCCCTCCAGCAGGAGGACAAGAAGGAGTTCGGCAACTACGACGCGCGGATCAAGGTCTTCGCGGAGACCACGATCACCGAGCTGCTGCTGGACGGCGACCGGGTGGCCGGCGCGTTCGGCTACTACCGGGAGTCCGGCGAGTTCGTCCTCTTCGAGGCCCCGGCCGTGGTGCTCGCCACCGGCGGCGTCGGCCGGTCGTACAAGGTCACCTCGAACTCCTGGGAGTACACCGGGGACGGGCACGCGCTGGCGCTGCGCGCCGGGGCGACGCTGATCAACATGGAGTTCCTCCAGTTCCACCCGACCGGCATGGTCTGGCCGCCCTCGGTGAAGGGCATCCTGGTCACCGAGTCGGTCCGGGGTGACGGCGGCGTCCTCAAGAACTCCGAGGGCAAGCGGTTCATGTTCGACTACGTGCCGGACGTGTTCCGCAAGCAGTACGCGGACAACGAGGCCGAGGCGGACCGCTGGTACTCCGATCCGGACAACAACCGGCGTCCGCCGGAGCTGCTCCCCCGCGACGAGGTCGCCCGCGCGATCAACAGCGAGGTCAAGGCCGGTCGCGGTACGCCCGCCGGCGGCGTCTACCTGGACATCGCCTCCCGGCTGCCGGCCGAGGAGATCCGCCGTCGCCTCCCGTCGATGTACCACCAGTTCAAGGAGCTGGCCGACGTCGACATCACCAAGGAGCCGATGGAGGTCGGGCCGACCTGCCACTACGTGATGGGTGGTGTCGAGGTCGAGCCGGACAGCGGGGCCGCGTACGGCACCGTGCAGGGGCTCTTCGCCGCGGGTGAGGTCTCCGGCGGCATGCACGGCTCAAACCGGCTGGGCGGTAACTCCCTGTCGGACCTGCTGGTCTTCGGCAAGCGGGCCGGTGGGCACGCGGCGACCTACGCCGACCAGCTCACCGCCCGTCCCAAGGTGTCGGTGGACGCGGTCGAGGCCGCGGTGGAGACCGCCCTCGCCCCGCTCCAGCGGGACACCGGCGAGAACCCGTACGCCCTCCAGCAGGACCTCCAGGCGGTGATGGGCGACCTGGTCGGCATCATCCGGCGTGAGGGTGAGCTGGCCGACGCGCTGGTCCGCCTCGCCGAGCTGCGCGAGCGGGTGGCGAAGGTCAGCGCGGCCGGCGGCCGCCGCTACAACCCGGGCTGGCACCTGGCCCTGGACCTGCGCAACATGCTGGTCGTCTCGGAGTGCACCGCGAAGGCGGCGCTGGAGCGGCAGGAGTCGCGGGGCGGCCACACCCGGGAGGACTTCCCGGGGATGGACCCGAAGTGGCGCCGGGTGAACCTGGTCTGCTCGCTCGACGGCGACACCGTACGCCTGGAGCACAAGCCGCTGCCGAAGATGCGGGCGGAGCTGATCGGGCTCTTCGACCGGGCGGAGCTGGCCAAGTACCTGACCGACGAGGAGCTGGCCGACTTCGACGCCCTCGTCGCCGACGCCAAGACCGAGGAGGCGGGCAAGTAATGGGCGGCAAGCGCCAATTCCGGATCTGGCGGGGCGACGAGAACGGCGGCGACCTCCAGGACTACACGGTCGAGGTGAACGAGGGCGAGGTCGTCCTCGACGTCATCCACCGCCTCCAGGCCACCGACGCGCCCGACCTGGCCTGCCGGTGGAACTGCAAGGCCGGCAAGTGCGGCTCCTGCTCGATGGAGATCAACGGCAAGCCGCGGCTGGGCTGCATGACGCGGATGTCGACCTTCGAGGAGAACGAGACCGTCACGGTCACCCCGCTGCGGACCTTCCCGGTGATCCGGGACCTGGTCACCGACGTCTCGTTCAACTACGAGAAGGCGCGGGAGACCCCGGCCTTCGCGCCCCCGGAGGACGTGGCCCCGGGCGACTACCGGATGCAGCAGGTCGACGTCGAGCGCTCGCAGGAGTTCCGCAAGTGCATCGAGTGCTTCCTGTGCCAGACGGTCTGCCACGTGATCCGGGACCACGAGGAGAACAAGCAGGCGTTCTCCGGTCCCCGGTACTTCATCCGGGCCGCCGAGCTGGACATGCACCCGCTCGACACCAAGACCGACCGCAAGGAGTACGCGCAGGCCGAGCAGGGCCTGGGCTTCTGCAACATCACCAAGTGCTGCACCGAGGTGTGCCCCGAGCACATCAAGATCACCGACAACGGGATCATCCCGATGAAGGAACGGGTGGTGGATCGCAAGTATGATCCCCTCGTGTGGCTTGGTAGCAAGATCTTCCGTCGGGGTCAGGACGAGTCCACCCAGCCCGGTTTCCGGCCGCAGGTCGGCGTGCACCACGGCCTGCACTCGCACGCCGGTGGCTCGCACGACCCGGCAGCCGAGGCGCAGGCGCAGCGCGGTCTCAACTGGAACCGCGAGGTGCCCAAGCCGACCGCTCCGGCCGTGGACGACCGGGGCAAGCTGCCGCTGAGCGAGCTCACCTTCAACCGGGCCGCCGCGCCGTCGCCGTTCGGTGACGACGTGACGTTCCCGATCCCGGCCGGGCACCTGAACTACGCGCACCCGGAGCAGGACCAGAAGAAGCAGCACTGAGCGACACAGCGAACGGCAACGGGGGTCGTGCGGCGCGCGCCGCACGGCCCCCGTTTCGCGTGGGGACAACGGTTTCTGCCGTGACAGCTGCCCGCACCCCGACGCTGTGGGGTGGTAGCAGGGGTCCCCTGTTACCGCTTTTTGTCGAAGAAGGGCCCCCTGCAACCACCCGGAGCAGGCGGCGGCACGCGGCGGTAGGTCGGCGGTGGGTACCGGCGGTCAGAGCCGGGCGAGAAGGGGGCGGAGCGCAGCCACGATGGGAACGTCCGCAGGGAGCCAGTCGACCGTGTCGAGTTCGTCGGCGGAGAGCCACCGCAGCTCGGCGTGCTCCAGCGCCCTCGGCTGGTCGTCGCCGACGAGCCGGGCCGCGTACACCCTCAGCACGGACCGGCCGTGCGCCATCCGGACGTCCCGCCCGACCCGGTCGCCGACCTCGACGCGTACGGCGAGTTCCTCGGCGCACTCGCGGACCAGGGCGGCGGTCTCGCTCTCCCCGGGCTCGACCTTGCCGCCCGGGAACTCCCACCGGCCGGCGACCTCCGGCGGGGCGGACCGGGCACAGGCCAGCACCCGCCCGCCGACGACGATGGCCGCGCCCACGACCACCTTCACGTCCCGGCGTTCGGCCGGCCCGTCACCGCTAATCCGTTCGGTCCGCACGGCTGACCAGCGTGCCAGATCAATCGGCGGTTTGGATACCGTCGCCGACCGCTAGGCCAGCAAGAGAGGGAAGTGTGGGCGTGGACACATCCCCGATGTGACGACAGACTAGGGAACACCAACAGGGACACAGGACGGCGACGATCTGGCCACGAGCCGGCAACGACGCCTGGGAGGTGCGGTAATGCGCGCGCTGTTCCGCGGTCGAACCAAGCGCGACTACCTCAGCGACGCCCTCGCCCTACTCTCCGGATGGACCCGTGAGGGGGAGCAGATCCGGCGCACCCTCGTGATCGACGACTGCCAGCACGCCGCGCTGACCGAACGCGTCAAGGTCGTCGCCGACGCCCTGCACCTGCGCCCCGAGATCAGCCGCTCGGCCGACCGCACCCTGATCCGGGTCGGACACGGCGACGACGAGCCGCTCAGCGAGGGCGAGGTCCTGCTGGCCGCGCGGATCGAGGACGCGTACCGCGCGGTCACCGGCTCCTGAGCACGCCCGGTCACACCACCCCTGCGCGCCCGGTCGCGTCCACCCCCGCTCGCCCGGCGGCACCCGCGCGCCCGGCGGTCGGGCATCCCACCAGGAGCACCGGCGGGTCACGCACTCAATGAGACATTGCCGCACGACAAGTGTTTGGGCCGGAAGGCCTGACGGGTAGCTAAAGCGGCACGGGGACAGACAAGCCCCGCCTAACGAACCAATGTCTCATAGCGCGTCAAACCGTAGGAGCTGATCATGACCGCCCCCACTGGAATGACCTCGACCACGAACCGCATGACCGACCACGTCGGCCACGTCGACCACAACGGGCACCACGGCCACGTCGGTCACATGGACCGCGACGTCCGGCACGTCCACCGCGGTGACGAGACGAAACCGTCGTGGAAGACCACCGAGCTGGCCATCTACGTGCTCTCGGTCCTCGGCGTGCTGATCGCCTCGGCGTCGGTGGGCGACTCCGGCGGCAGCGCCGGTGACATCTTCGCCGCCGACAAGGCGTGGTGGTACATCACCCTGCTGACCATCGGTTACATGGTCAGCCGCGGGCTGGCCAAGGCCGGCAGCCGCACCCGCGACAACGACCCCCGTACCAGCCGCTGACCCCCGGCGGCTCAGGGCCCCGTCGACGACCACAGCCTCCCCGTGGTCGACCGGCGGGGCCCTTCGCCGCCCGCCGCAAGCTCCACGAGGGACAGCGGCCATACTCGTCCGATGCGCGTGGACGTGGTGGTGCCCCTACTGCTCGTGCTGATGTTGGCCCTGGTGCTGCTGGCGACCGCCCGGGGCAGGTTCTCCATCGTCCACGACACGTCCCGCCCGTACTTCTGGCTGCTGGTCGTGTTCTGGTTGATGCTGGCCGACGACTGAGCGCCGGCGCGCGCACTGGCACGCCCCGCCTACCGTGGCATTCATGGCGAACGCGACGTACGACCGGAAAGAGCAGTACAACCAGATCGCGAGCGGCCTGCTCCAGGGCGAGCAGATCATCGCCGTCTACGACGCCATCGGCACCGGCACCGGCTTCATCGGCCTCACCGACCGGCGGGTGATCATCCAGGACCGCTCCTTCGTCGGGAAGCGGTTCGCGATCACCAGCATCCCGTACTCGAAGATCACCAGCGTGAGCGTGGTCAGCAACAAGTCCTGGGGCGGGCAGTTCTTCTCCACCGGGGCGATCGCGATCCACGTCGGCACGCACACGTACGAGGTCGAGTTCCGTGGCTCGGACAAGGCCCACCACGTCCACAACGTGGTCCTGCACTACATCTCCTGACCCGTCGCCGGACCGCGCGCCCGGACCGCGTCCTCGGCAAGATCAGGTTTCGCCGGCCGCTGAAATACTGGTCGGCATGGGGCGACGGCTGGCGAGGACGATCGGGACGTGGCGCGCGGCGGTCGGGGCCGTCCCCCGGTGGCTACGCCTCGCCGTCGGTCTGGGGTTCGTCGGCGCGGTGCTGCTGACCGCCGGCACGGTGGCCAGCGTGAACTGGATCCAGCGGGGCGCGGAGGGGCGTCTCTTCACCACGGCGAGCGTGCCGGAGGCACCGGTGGCCCTGGTGCTCGGCACCAAGGTCCAGCCGGACGGCACGCCGTCGCCGTTCCTCGCCGCCCGCCTGGAGATCGCCCGGCAGCTCTTCGCCGCCGGCAAGGTCGGCGCGATCCTGGTCTCCGGCGACAACGTCGATCCCGAGTACGACGAGCCGACCGCGATGCGACGCTGGCTGGTCGAGCGCGGCGTGCCGGCGAACAAGGTGGTACGCGACCACGCCGGCCTGGACACGTACGACTCGTGCGCCCGGGCCAAGCGGATCTTCGGCGTGGACCGGGCCACCGTGGTGACCCAGTCCTTCCACCTGCCGCGCGCGGTGACGGTGTGCCGGCGCCTCGGCGTCGACGCCAACGGGGTCGGCGACGAGACCGCCCGCGCGTACGAGCGAACCTGGCGGATCAGCTCCAGCCGTGAGCACGGTGCCGCCGTGAAGGCCCGTGCTGGACGTCCTCTCCGGCCGCGACCCGGCCCACCTCGGCCGCCGCGAGACCGGCGTCGACGACGCCCTGCTCGCCGGCTGACGCCCTGCTCGGCGTGACGGCCGGCCCAGCGTCGACCGCCCGCCCAGCGACCTCCGGCCTGATCGGGACGACCGGCTCACCGGCTGGCCGCCGCCGGGCAACGTAAGGTACCGGCGTCCTTTGGAGCTGCCCGCACAGACGGGGCACGGCCGCCGACCGCCGATCCGCCGACCGCCGACCGCCGACCGGCTACCGGCTACCGGCTACCGGCTACCGGAGCAGCCGACGGGTGCACGGGCCGTCGTGACCGGCCCGGAGCAGGCAGCGCTGCCCGCCGGGCAGCCGGGTGTCGCAGAAGACCCGATGGTGGACGCCCTGCTCGTCCTCGTACGACACGGTGGCCTCCCCCGGGTCGGTGTACGGCAGGATGCTCGCCCACCGGGCCACCACCCGGGCCAGGCGCACCGCGCCGGTCAGGTCCCCGGCCAGCACCGGCAGGTGGATCACGAACCGCTCCCGCCCGCGCGTCACCGGTACGTCCGCTCGTTGACCCGGGAGGCGTACTCGGACTGCCAGCGCCGCAGCGCATCCTTGATCCGGCTGGTCTCCTCCCGGCTCTGGTTCAGCTCGTCGTAGAGGTCGGCCAGGTCGTCGGCGACCCGGTCGAGGAACTCCCGCACGTCCGCTGGGTCCAGCCCTCGCCGGAACAGGCCGACCGTGCGGAACCGTCGCCGCCGCACCTGCCAGGAGCGCAGCGGGGCGTACGCCCGGGAGCGGTAGACGCCCGGCCCCGGCGGACGCGTCGCCGCCGGCTCACCACCGCCCGGCCGGTGGCTGCCGCCGCCGGTCCGCTGGTGGCTACCGCCGCCGGTCGGCCGCCGGTTGTCGCCGGCCCGCCGGGGGAAGAACCTCATGCCCGTTCCGCCTCTCTGTGTCGCGCTCCGTCACACCGGGCCGGGAGGATGCTCCCGTGACGCCCGGACCTGGAAGGGGCAGCCCGCCCGCCGCCGCGCACGGGCGGACCACCCCGCCCTGCCGCCGCAGCTCCTATCAGCGGTACGGCACCAGGGCCAACCAGTAACCCGATGGGCTGAACGGCAGCACGCCGAGCAGCCATTCACACCCGCACACGGGTTGTGACTGCGAGACTACAAACATCCGGACATCCGCACAACCCTTGTGGGACAGGGGCACGTTCGCCGTCCGGATAGGGGCGCATTCCTACGTGCCCACAGGGCGACAAGGCTTCAGCGATATGAGGATCGATCCCCGCTCGCACACGCCGATCTACATCCAGCTCGCAGACCTGCTTCGGGAGAAGATCGAATCTGGGGAGTTCGCTCCAGGCTCCACGCTTCCGAGCGAACTGCAACTCAGCCAGGAACACCAGATCGGCAGGGAGAGCGTCCGCATGGCGGTAGCACTCCTGCGTTCCGAGGGGTTGATCAGGACGAGCCGAGGTCGCGGCACCTGGGTACGAGAAGCGCTTCAGCGCGAACACATCGAGCTGACGCCCGGCAGCTCGGCGATCGCTCGCATGCCCTCCAGCCGGGAGCGGCGCGAGATGGATCTGGACGAGGGCGTACCCGTGATCGAAATCCGAGGCCCGAAGGGCGAAGTTTACGTCCTCCCCGGCGACCAAACCGAGCTGATCCGTCCCTGACTGCCCCTGTCCGGGGCCAAGGACAAGGGAGCAGCCACCCGAGGAGCTGTAGTTGCTAATGGCTCGGCGCGGGCGGTTGCGGGGCCCGGCCAAACGGGCAAACCCCGGCCGTGCGCGGAGAACAGTCCCAGTAGCCAGGCCACATGGACGCGGGCACCTCGAATCGTCCCCGCTGCGCGGGGAACAGTCGATGCGAGACGGCGCGTCAACGTCGATCCGGGGACCATCCCCGGGGACGCGGGGAGCGCCGGTCGCCTCGTGGGTGTCCCGGTGCCGATCACCCCCGTGCGCAGGGAGCAGTGGATCTCGACCACCCGGGCCGCGATCCCCGCAGGCTCATCCTCGCGTGCGCGAGGAGCAGACACGGAGCGCTTGCGCCGTCGCACAGCCTTACGGATCACCCCCGCGTACGCGGGAAACAGTTGGTCGACGTGCCCGCCGGGCATGAGTCTGTGGATCGCCCCCGCGTGCGCGGGGAGCAGCGCATCTGCTTGACCCACTCAAGCAGCTCGTTGGGATCACCCCCGCGTGCGCGGGGAGCAGGTGGCCAGGTCGACGGTGAGCGTGACGGGCCGGGGATCACCCCCGCGTGCGCGGGGAGCAGGTGGGAGCGTCAGTCAACAGGGTTGTTCTGTGAGGCTCACCCGCGCGTGCGCGGGGAGCAGATCCTCTTGACCGTGGCGCCGACGACGGAGGTGGGATCACCCCCGCGTGCGCGGGGAGCAGGTCGTAGAAGTCCTGTCCGGCCTGGTCGACGGCGGATCACCCCCGCGTGCGCGGGGAGCAGGCCTGCTGCGGGCACGCGCCGTCCTGGTGGACGGGATCACCCCCGCGTGCGCGGGGAGCGGAGAGTCACGGAACGCACAACATGAATCCGGACAGGATCACCCCCGCGTGCGCGGGGAGCGGATCATCGTCTTGATCGCCACGAAAACGACGTGGGGATCACCCCCGCGTGCGCGGGGAGCGGGAGCAAACCGAGCGATCGACGTCGGCGCCCTCGGGATCACCCCCGCGTGCGCGGGGAGCGGGCAGGCCGTCCGCGCCCTGACCGATGCGCTCGCGGATCACCCCCGCGTGCGCGGGAAGCGGGGTCCACGGGCCGTTCGCGGCGGTGTGTGCGAGGATCACCCCCGCGTGCGCGGGGAGCGGGAAAACTCTTCTTGGCAAGCGATTTACCGCACGGGATCACCCCCGCGTGCGCGGGGAGCGGGTACGCGGCCGTGGAAGTCCGGGCCGGTGGTGGGGATCACCCCCGCGTGCGCGGGGAGCGGTTGCGCATCGATCCGCTCGGAGTGAACGGGCCGGGATCACCCCCGCGTGCGCGGGGAGCGGTGCTCACCCTGGAGAAGGTCATCCCCGTAGGCGAGGATCACCCCCGCGTGTGCGGGGAGCGGACGACCGCACCTACGAGGACACCATGGCTGAGCGGATCACCCCCGCGTGCGCGGGGAGCGGCTGCCGGACCAATGCGGTCTGCGCCTTGAGCTGGGATCACCCCCGCGTGCGCGGGGAGCGGGGCATCCCGTCAAAGTCGCAGATGGAGCGGGCGGGATCACCCCCGCGTGCGCGGGGAGCGGCCTAACAGCTTCCGAGCCGTGGTGCTGGACGAGGGATCACCCCCGCGTGCGCGGGGAGCGGATGGCCTCCCGCAGCGTGTCCTCCTGGTCCTGGGGATCACCCCCGCGTGCGCGGGGAGCGGAAGGGCATCAAAGACCCGAAGGACATCAAGTTCGGATCACCCCGCGTGCGCGGGGAGCGGATTCCACCTCATCGAACCGGGCCGGGTCGGCACGGATCACCCCCGCGTGCGCGGGGAGCGGAACCGCTGCCGTTCAAGCGTGCTGCGCTTGAGCGGATCACCCCCGCGTGCGCGGGGAGCGGTGCGACCAGAGCACCGGGATCGGGTTGCCGGACGGATCATCCCCGCGTGCGCGGGGAGCGGTTCTGTCCTATCAAGACAGTCGACCGACGATCCGGATCACCCCCGCGTGCGCGGGGAGCGGCTCAAGCAGATGGTCCGCGACGTCGCGTGGCCGGGATCACCCCCGCGTGCGCGGGGAGCGGTCGCGCGCCATCCGCGACGACTGTCGCGCGTGGGGATCACCCCCGCGTGCGCGGGGAGCGGGTGCTTCGGCTCATTGATGTCGTACCTCGGCGGGGGATCACCCCCGCGTGCGCGGGGAGCGGGTCGTCCGAACGGCCTGGCCTGCCGAACGACTGGGATCACCCCCGCGTGCGCGGGGAGCGGACGTCGTTCCGGCTCGTCGCGCACATGGCGATCGGATCACCCCCGCGTGCGCGGGGAGCGGTCACGCACCACCACGTACCAGCTCAACGTCCTGGGATCACCCCCGCGTGCGCGGGGAGCGGCTGGTCGAGGCGGCGCATCACCGGTCACTGCCCGGATCACCCCCGCGTGCGCGGGGAGCGGGTGCGCTCCCGCCAGTCCGCCTGATGATCCGCCGGATCACCCCCGCGTGCGCGGGGAGCGGCCCGGCCGAGCGGGAGGTGGCCCGGTGAAGCTGGGATCACCCCCGCGTGCGCGGGGAGCGGCGGTTCTCGAAGGCCGGACCGAACCTGGAGAACGGATCACCCCCGCGTGCGCGGGGAGCGGCCGGCGAGCGTGCCGGATCAGCGGGTGCAGCCGGGATCACCCCCGCGTGCGCGGGGAGCGGGTCGCCCGCCAGGGGTGGCGGGTCTGGGTCGCGGGATCACCCCCGCGTGCGCGGGGAGCGGGTCAAGGTCGGTCTCGACGTCGACGAGGGCAGGGGATCACCCCCGCGTGCGCGGGGAGCGGGCTGTAAACCGAATCGTAGGCATGCTGGGCAAGGGATCACCCCCGCGTGCGCGGGGAGCGGCAACGGTTTCCGCGATTGTCCATATCGGAAACCGGATCACCCCCGCGTGCGCGGGGAGCGGGTACGGCGTCCGGCGGGTGCTCACTGCGTCTCCGGATCACCCCCGCGTGCGCGGGGAGCGGATATCCGACACCGACGTCACGGTCGCCGTCAGCGGATCACCCCCGCGTGCGCGGGGAGCGGTGGTCGCGCTGTTCCTTGCTCATGCCTTGCTCCGGATCACCCCCGCGTGCGCGGGGAGCGGGCCGACACCGTAGCCGGTCGGACTTAGGTCAACGGATCACCCCCGCGTGCGCGGGGAGCGGAGTCCCTGCATCTCGTGCCCGCCGCCGGCTGGCGGATCACCCCCGCGTGCGCGGGGAGCGGGGAAGGTCAAGAACAAGGGCCGGCGGGAAGTCGGGATCACCCCCGCGTGCGCGGGGAGCGGCGGTGGTGGTCATGGTGTCCCTCCCGGGGTCAGGGATCACCCCCGCGTGCGCGGGGAGCGGCGCGGCAGCCGAGCGTCCGACGCGAGGCGCTTTGGATCACCCCCGCGTGCGCGGGGAGCGGAGTTGGTCGAGCGCGCTCATCGCCGGGGACCGGGGATCACCCCCGCGTGCGCGGGGAGCGGGTCGCCCGGTCAACCCGCACGCGCCGACCGGCAGGATCACCCCCGCGTGCGCGGGGAGCGGGCTTCCTGACCTGCGGCTCTGGAGATCAACTTTCGGTTTTTTGTTCACTTTGATTCGGAGCCGCTGGGACGGCGGAGTCCGGTGACCTCCGGCCGAACCGACGGCGTTTCGACGCCTTGCTCCAGCCTCTCGGCAGGGCGGGGTTGAACATCTTCCGTTCGGTGGGGCGGCGGATCAGTGTGACACCGTCGAGGTCCACCGGCTTCCAGTGGTGGTCGTGCACGCTGAAGGAGAGCCGCTGCTCGCCGGGTGCCTGGTAGACGAGCAGGGCCCGGCCCGGCCCGGCCATCTCGATCACCTTGCCCCAGAGCCGCTGCCGGATCCGGCTGTTGACGTGTCCTACGTACACGCCTGCGGAGATCTCCAACAACCACTGCGTCAGATGCCCTCGAAGCCCCTCGGGGCAGGCGGTGAGGATGATGACGGTCATCAGAAGTCCAGCTCGCTGCCGTAGTTGCGCCCGCCGACGAGTTCCGGCCCGTCTGCGTCCCAGAGCCGGATGGTGTCGTCGCCAGTGTCCTCGTCGACCCACTCGTCGTCGATCGGCCCTGAGCAGGCGGGCCGCAGCAACAGGTTCCGGATGTCCCGGACGCAGCGGTCCAGCAGCGCGCCGCCGTTCACCCTGTCCCGGACGGCGCGACGGGTGTCCGCGCCGATGTCGGTCGACTCGCTGGCAGCGATGTCGAAGGCGACCGGGATGGTGATCTCGGCCTTGTAGAGGTCCGCGATGTCGTACACGAAGGATCGTTCGTGCCCGGTGTGGACGAACCCGAGTGCCGGTGAGGCGCCGATGGCGACGATGACGGCGTGCACGATGCCGTACAGGCAGGCGTGCGCTGCGGACAGGGCTTGGTTTACCGGGTCTCCGCTGGTGAAGTCGTCCGGGTTGTAGTCCCGGTTGGTCCAGACGATGCCGGTCCGCCGGGCGTGTTCCCGGTAGCAGCGTCGTACCCGTGCTCCTTCCTTGCCGCGTAGCTGCTGCATCGTGAGGTTGTGGGTGTCCTCGTCGGGGAACCGCATCCGGTACATCGCACGAGCCACGTCGAGTCGCCGGTCACGGTGCGACACGGCGGCGGCCTGGGCGACGATCAGCCGACTCGACCGGGCCAGTGACCGCCCGTGCGCGTAGTAGCGGACGCCCTGTTCACCGACCCACACCGCCGTGGCACCGTTGTCGGCGAGCAGCATCATCGCCTGCTGGGTGACGCTGGTGCCGGGGCCGAGCATGAGGACGCCGAGGGTGGCCGCCGGAATGTGGAGCACACCCTTGTCGTCCGTCGCGGTGATCGCGTTGCTGTCCCGGTGGATGACGCAGCGTTCAAGGTAGACGAAGCTGAGCCGGTCCTGTGCACGGTTGAGTTCCGCCAGCTCGGCCGGGGGAACACCGGGGATCTTCACGGCTCGGCCTGCGCGGGGGCGAGGGTCAGCAGACCGCAGCCGTACGCCTTGGCGTGTCCGATGCCGCTGGTCATGGCCCGACGCAGGGCGTCCGCGTCGGTGACCTGGAGGATGCCGTCGTACGTCGCGGTGGTGAGGGTGACGGTGCCCATCCCGCGTCTGAACGTCTGCGTCTGGCGGCGGTGCAGCCGCAGGTTGGGGCGACCGTCCTGCTGGCTGGCGATGGCGAAGCCGTTCCGCTCGGCGCGGCTGGTGAGCCATTCCACCTGCTCGTGTTCCCGCAGGTGGCCGAAGCGCTGCGTGTCCTTGGCGTCGGCGGTCTTGCGTCCGCTGTGGGTGGGGTTGGCGGTCAGCCGGAACGCCCATCGCTCTCCGGAGCGTAGCGAGCCGAGCAACCCGTCGTAGTCCCGGGTCACCCAGGGCTCGGCGGTGCTGGTCGGCCAGCCGACCTGTTCGACGAGGTGGGTGAGATCGGGTCGGCCGGGGCTGACGACGTAGAGGTAGACGGTCGTGGTGCCGACGGTGTCGAGGCGCCACAGCGTACGGGTGTCGCCGCGTGCATGGTCCTCCGCGACGGGAAAGGCCGCGCGGACCGCCGCGTGCATGGCCTGCGGCGAGGAGAGCAGCTTCCGTGCGTTCCGACGGGCCGGGTTGATCTGGAACCGGGTGAGGTACATGCTCAGCCTCCCAGCAGACTCAGCGGGTCGTGCTCGGCGACGGCGGCCCGCTCCGCGAGGTCGTTGGTGACGTCGACGTGCCGCCGCAGCACGGACCGCCAGGTGTGCTGCCGATGCGCCGGGTCGAAGCTGATCGGCTCGTCGGGCAGGGTTTCGGTGACCGGCTCCCCCGGCCGGGCGTCCCGGATGATCTCCAGCCGGACGGTGCGGGCCGCTTTGCGGCGGTGCCACTCGGCGGCCAGCCACGGCCACCCGGTCAGTACGTCGTCCAAGGTCCCGTCGTGCACGCCCAGGCTGACCGGCCCGACAGGTGGGCACGACCGCCGCCCGAGGTAGAGGGGAAACTGTGGCCGGCGCAACGCCTCCGCCAGCCCGTGCAGTAGCTCCGGTGTACCACTGACGCCGGCGAGGAAGGCCGCGTCGGACAGGTAGAAGCGGTAGGTCAGGGGTGCGCTGTGGCGACCGTCGAGGCTGCGGGCGGTCTGGAAGTCCCGCAGGATCTGCCCGGGCTGGTCCAGCCGTACCCCGAACTCCAGCCCGAGCAGGTCGGTGAGCGGCTCGGTGCGGCGCATGCCCCGGGCGGCGGCGAGCAGGCCGATGATGCCGCTCTTGGTGGGTGCGATCTCGGTTCCCCGGCGGGCGAAGCGGCTGGACGAACCCCACGACTGGAGTGGACCGGCCAGCCTGAGCACCAGCACACTCATGCTGGCTGTCCGAGTGCCGTGGTGACCTGCTCCCCCGCCGCGGTGACCAGTTCGCTGAGGCTGACCGCCTTGCCGAGGTCGGCCAGCACTGCGGTCTTCTGCCCGACGTGGGTGACCCAGCTGGCGACCGGCCGATCCCCGTAGGCGTTCTCCACCGCCACAGCGTGCTCTGCCAGGGCGGTCGCGGCCTGTTCGATCCGTCCGGCGGCGTCCGTCTCGCGGATGGGCGTCTCGAAGGCTCCGACCAGGTTGATCGGCTGGGTGTCGCGCACCCGCACCAGCACGGCGTCGGGCAGCGTCCGGTGCGCGAAGGTGTTCTGCTTGCCGGTCGGCATGCTGCGTGCGAACGCGGTCAGGAAGGCTTCGACGGCGGCTCGGGTCGCGCCCGCGTCGCCGAGCGTCCGGTGCAGCGCGTTGACGTCGACGGTGGCGTACCGGTACAGCGTGGACGAGTTGAACTCGACCGTACCGATCATGCCGGCCCCGGTTTCGGCGGCGTCGGCCTTGCGGTCGTCGACGGCGGTGAAGTAGTCGAACTCGTTGTCGACGGCGTGAACGCTGATGGCGTGGGACACCTGGCATGCGGCGTCGACGTTGATATCCGACATGTCAGCCACCATCCGCCCGAACATCGCGATGTCGACGGAGTGGTCCGAGCTGACCAGTTCCTTGAACCGGGCCTTGTTGAGGGCGGTGCCACTGCGGAAAGCGTCCAGGGCGGCGGCGGCCAGGTTGTCCACCTGTCGGTGGCTGAGGAACAGCAGGTAGTCGGACTCGACGTCCTTCGCGTCCCCCTTCTTCTTGCTGGGCTTGGCGAGACCGCCGGCCACGAACACGTCGGCGGCCAGGGCGGATGCGGCCTCGTCGGTGAGGCTCGGGTCGAGGTCCCTGATCCGCACCGCGAGCGACTCGCCCACCCGCTTGGTCCGCTCACCGAGCTGGGAGCGGTCGAGCAGGTCGGCGAACGCCAGCCGGATCGCCCGCTTCCACGCCTGGCTGGAGACGCGCGCCCGGCGTACGCCGCCGTAGACGGCGGTCTTCGGCGAGCCGGTGTCGTCGCGGTTGAGGTTGCTCGGCGGCACGGTGTGGAGCGCGTAGACGTCGATGATGGCGCGGCTCATGATCAGTTCTCCTCGGGCGAGTCGGTGTCGGGGGTGTCGACGTCGGTGCGGGGTCGGCTACGGAAGAACTCGCGACCCCAGATGGCCTGGATCCTGGGACGGTCGGCAGGTCGACGGAGCGTTTTCAGGTCGTCGGCGAGCAGGCCGTAGTCGAGGGGGATCTGGTGCTCGCGCAGCATCGTGATCAGGCTGCGCAGGTGGTAGGTGCTCTCGTGGTAGGTGCTGCCGGTGCCGAGCGCGGCGAAGCGGCGGCGTACGCCCTCCGGGCTGCGGGAGGTGTTCACGAGTTGGGCCAGGGCCTGACCGAGTCCGCGCCCGTCGACGTGCATCCGCTCCCGACGGGACTGTTGGTGCAGCGCGTACAGGGTCACCGCGTCGTGCACGGCGTACTCGGCGTCGGTGGGCTCGTCGTCGGCGGGCGACCGCCACCCCAGCAGCTCGTCCGGCACCTGGAGGTAGTGCTCCAGGGTGTAGTCGAAGCCCGGCGTTCGGCCGATGCCCCGGCGCAGCCGGGCCAGCGCGCTGACCGCCTCGGGCACCGGGGCGGTGCGCAACACCCTCGCCTGGAGGGCGCCGACCGTGCGGGCGACGTGATCACCGAGTGCTGCGCGCCGCCGCCCCCACTGCTTTCGTGCCGAGCCGTCCGGCTGGGCGGTCTCCACCACGGTCATGCTGCTTCCTCCTGCCTCTGGTGCGAACGGTCCGTTGCCATCGGCAGCGCCTTGGCCAGGCCGTCGCGGAACCACGCCTCGGCCTGCCAGCTTGAGTAGTGCACGTCCCGGCCGTTCTGGTCGGTGATCGTGCGACCGGTCCAGGCGTTCGGGCCGGCATTCCTGACCAGTTCGAAACCGAGCCGCTCGACGGCCCGGCGGAGCCGGCGCTGCCAGGCCACCCGCTCGGCCGTCGGGTCGCTGTCCGGTCCGAGCCGGGCCAGCCAGTCGCGGAACGCGCGGTCCAGCAGGCCGTACGCGTGCTCGGCCGCCCGGTCGGCCACGCCGCTGTCGGTGTCCCGGCTGCCGGCGGCGCGGGCCAGGTTGGTGGCGAGCCGGCGGAGCACCGTCACCGCGGCCTCCGCGTCGGCGGCGGCGTCGACCGCCGTGGTACGCAACGCGGAGTCCTCGACCAGCAGCAGCACGTTCAGGGTGAGCGCGTCGGTGAACACCTCGTCGACGACCGCCTGCTGGGTGCCGTAGGTGACGCTCGTGCCCGGGTCCGGGCCCGGAAGTCCGACCCGACGACACCGGTGACGGTCAGCCGGGCCAGCCACTGCACCACCATCGGCGGCAGCCGCTGCGGTGGCTCGGCGTTGGGCGGTGGCGGCGCGGGCAGCAGGGTTTGCAGGCCGCGCCAGAGCGCCCGGCTGTGGTCGTGTGGCCGGGGCAGGTAGATCGGGGTCCGCTTCTGTTCGCGCTCGCGTGGCCCGCTGCGTCCCCAGACGCTCATCGGTTCCCGCAGGTGCCGGTCCTGCCAGTCCAACCGGTCACCGTTGGAGATCATCGCGCCGGTGACGCGGCCCGCCTCGACGAAGAGCCGGATCCGACGCGACTGCCAGGTGTAGAGGCTGAGCACGCCGTACGGGCCCCGGGTGGAGGTGGCCTCCTCAGCGGCGGTCTGCGGATCGCGCTCCCACACCGGCAGATCGCGCTCGTCGGCCACCTGCCATTCGGGCGCGACGGGCACCAGGTTGAGCAGCAGGGTCTCCCGCAGGGTCTGGCCTTCGAGGTGGACGCCGCCCAGCGATCCGAGCGAGCCGGGGCCCATCGGGTAGCCCTTGCCGTTCCTGGCCTGCGGGTCACCGACCGCACCGGTCTTGATGCCGGAGGGGTCGTACGCCTGACAGTGCACCAGCCAGCGGGCCGCCTCGGCCAGCGTGATCGAGT
The DNA here is from genome assembly GCF_900091415.1 of Micromonospora inyonensis. Classification (NCBI taxonomy): domain Bacteria; kingdom Bacillati; phylum Actinomycetota; class Actinomycetes; order Micromonosporales; family Micromonosporaceae; genus Micromonospora; species Micromonospora inyonensis. The sequence continues at coordinate 456,553 of NZ_FMHU01000001.1, forward strand.
CCATTCCCGGCCCGGCACGGGTGGTCAGGAAGGGCATGCCGTTCGGCACGTCGGCGATGAGGCGTTCCAGGCCGTACGTGTTGTCCTTCGCCGCGCGCAGGTCGGCGACCTGGTAGAACGGGTGCTCCGGGTGGAGCAGGTCGAACCGGTCCCGGAACTCCCCGAGGTAGTCGGCGACCTCCCCGGTCGGTAGTTCCCGGTCCCGCCACAGCGCCCGCCAGGCCGCCTCACCAGGTGGGCCGCCGGTGGTGCGGTGCAGGATCGCCAGGGCGAGCCGGAGGATCGCGAAGGACTGCGTGGGCAGCTCGCAGGCGATCATCCGCAGCTCGGCGGCCTGCGCGAAGAGGCCGGTCAGCGACACGTCGCGCCGCTGGCCCGCCGCGTCCAGCACCGGAATCCACTCCTCGTCCACCAGCGAGAACCCAGATCCGTGATCGAGGTTTGTCAACTCAGCTCCCACATCAGTCTGCTCGGACAACATCGAGGCCCGTATGGAGGTCGTAGTGCAGATCGAAGGGGCCCACGCGGGCCCGGCCGTCACCGTCGATTTCCAGGACGAGTTCACCGGCGAGCCAGGGACTGTCCTGCCAGGCACTGAGGTCGTGCCGACTCTCCAGCTCGGCGAGCACGTCGTCGATGACGTCGGCGGAGGTCATCGCGCGGGGCAGGGGCAGGGTGCACCGGGCGACGGAACGGGCCAGTCGCCAACGCGGGGTCGAGCCGAGGGGCACCACCTCTCCACCCCCAGCGACCCATGGGGGGACGACCAGGCCGGCTGGGGTGCGTACCAGCAGCAGCACCTCGAGTGACTCGCCGTCGGTGTCGCGGACGTGACCTCGTGCCGTGCGGTCGTCCGCGTCGCCGACGCCACCGGATAGCCAGCCGATCAGGGGCACCCCGGGCTCCCCGACGGCGGCCAGGCGGAACCCGTCGGCCTTGAGTTCCTTGGCCTCGAACGCGTCCCGCTGTTTCGCCTCCGCCTCGGCCATCACGGGCTGCCAGGACGACGGGCCCACGGGCGCGTCGCCGTAGGCGGCCTGGGTGATCGGCGCGATGTCCGACGGAACCCGCAGCGGCGTCCCGTCCAGGTACGGCAGCAGCACCGCCGCACTGCGCAGCAGGGTGGCCGGCTGGTAGACACGGCGGGAGCCGCTGACCGGCTGCGGCGGTTCGGTCGTCCAGTCCGCACCGGTGATCCAGCACGTCGGTGTCTCCAGCCGGGCGGGACGGTCGTCGCGCGGGTGCCGGTGAAGCCGGCCGATGCGTTGCAGCACGAGGTCGACCGGGGCGAGGTCGGTGACGAGCAGGTCGAAGTCGATGTCGAGGGACTGCTCGGCGATCTGGCTGGCCACCACGACATACCGGTCCGGGCGGTTGCCGGTGCCGGGTGGGCCGAACGTGTCGCGCAGCCAACGGTCCTTGGCCGCGCGGTCGAGGGCCATGAACCGGGAGTGCGCCACCGACACGGGGGTGTCCGGTCCGAGGGCCGTACGCAACGCGGCGGCGGTCTCCTGGACGCGGGCCACGGTGTTGCGGACCACGAGCGCGCACCCCCCGCCGGCCAGCCGGCCGCGGAAAAGCTCGACCAGGGCCGGCAGGTCGTCGGCCAGGGGTCGCACCGTGACCTCGTTGCCCCGGCCGGAGTCGGCGCAGGTGGTGGCGGTGGCGCCCCGGTCGGCGGTGGAGACCGTGACCAGGGGGTAGCGCAGGTCGGTGCGGAGTGGCGCGTACGGGTCGACACGCGGCTTACCCCGGTCGCGCCAGGTGGGCTTGGGCAGCGGTCCGAGCCGGCCCGCGTCGTACGCCCGCATCAGCGCGGCCCGCCGGTGTGCCGGCAGGGTCGCCGACAGGACGACAACCGGGACGCCGTACGCGCCGAGCCACTCCAACGCCCGGTCGAGGAACCGCCCCATGTAGACGTCGTAGGCGTGGGCCTCGTCGATGACGACGATCTTGCCGGCCAGGCCGAGGTGACGCAGCACGAGGTGCTTGCCGCGCAACGCCGCGAAGAGCAGCTGGTCGATGGTCCCCACGACGAAACTGGACAGCAGGCTCCGCTTGGGTCCGGCCAGCCAGACGTGCACGCCGACGTCGGCACCACCGGCGTCCACGGCGATTCCGCTCGGCAAGGACGTCGTCCGCAGCCGGTCGTAGTCGGGGTCGAGCGCCGCCTTGCCGTGAGCCAGCCGCACGTCCCGGTCACCCCGGCCGACCTGGGCGTCGGGCAACCGGCGCAACCAGGCCAGCATCCGGCCGAACATGGCGTCGCTGGTAGCCCGGGTGGGCAGTGCCAGGTAGCAGCCGGACGCGCCGGTGCGGCGGGCCAGGATCTCCACCGCGGCAAGGGCCGCCTCGGTCTTCCCCTCGCCCATCGCCGCCTCGACGATCATCATGCCGGGCACGGGCATGGTTTCGGCCAGCTCGGTGACGGTGCGCTGCACCGGGCGGGGCACCGCGCCGACGGGAAGCGCGAACCGCGCCCCGAACAGCTCGTCCACGCTCGGTGGCGGCGCGGCGGGCTGCCACGGGACGGGCAGGTCCAGCAGTTCCCAGCCGGACCGCAGTCTCTCCCCGTCCGTGCCGCCGAGGACGTACGGGAAGAACTCCTCGTTGCTGGCGATCCAGTCGGCGACGATGACGAGACCGGTGAGCGCGGCCTGGACGGGCTGGGACAGCGGCACGTCGCGCCACTCGCCGAGTCGCTGCGCCGCGCCCGACCGCTCGGTCATCCAGGTCAGCAACTCCTGCTGCACCTGCTGCCAGGCCGGGTCACCGAGCAGGTACGGGCGCACCTGCGCGTTGCGGAGCCCCTCGTCGGTCGGCGGGACGCCGTGGTGGCCGCCGACGATGACGGCGTACGGGTGGGGGTCGGTCCAGTCCTGCTGGTGCAGCCAGTCCGCCAACACGAGCTGTCCGGCCGTGGCGTGCGGGGCGTACCGGCGGTCGGCGCGGACCAGGTCCCGATGGAATCCGAGCCCGTGGTCGCGCATCCGGTCCGCCAGCGCGTACGCCTGGCAGGCGAAGGCCGGGGTGGCCTTACCGACGTCGTGCACACCGGCGATCCAGACCGCGAGGGTACGGCCGTCCCGCTCACCACCGGGCAGCTCGTCGGCGATGCGCCGGCGGACCGCCCGGCCCAGCCAGTGGTCCCACAGGTGCCCGGCCACGTCGGCGGTGTCGGCCAGGTGCCGCCACAGCGGCAGCCACCCGACCGGCGAGGTGCCCCGGCGGTCGGTCTTGCCCCAGACGGAGCGGGCCGCGTCGCCCAGTTCCGGACCGCCTCCGGCGGTGGCGGCGCTCATCGGCCCGCCGGCAGCAGCGGGCTGGGCGTGCCGGCGTGGGACAGGTACAGCACGTCGCGGGCCCGGGTCAGGGCGACGAACAGCAGGCAGCGTTCCCGTTGCAGATCCTGCCGGTGGGCGTGCGGGTCCTCGGCGGCCGAGGTGAGGGCGTTCGGCGCCGGCAGGATGCCGGCGTCCAGCCCGACCACCGCGAGACATTGGAACTCCAGCCCCTTCATCTGGTGCATGGTGGCCACGCGCACCCCGTCGACGCCGCGTTTGTCGTCGGCGACGGGGATGTGCGCCTCACCCAGGATCCGGCTGATGGTCCTGACCAGCTGTCCGGTCCGGGCGGCGACACCGATGGCGTGCTCCTCCACCCCCTGGTCCAGCCAGGTCCCGACCCGTTCGACGAGCGCCTCGTGCTCGTCGTCGCGGCTGGGGTGGGCGACGAGGTCGGGAGCCCCGCCCCGGGTGATCGAGCGGTAGCCGCGCAACGTGTCCTCCTGGCCATCCAGGCCGGTGGCGGCGTCGCCGCTGAGGACCCTGACCGACAGGTTCAGGATCTCGTGGGTGGTCCGGTAGTTGACGGTGAGCCGCCGGGTCCGGCCCCGGACCTCGATTCCGAGTTGGGTCAGTGAGACGTGGCTGTCGTAGATGCGCTGGTGCGGGTCGGCGAGGAGGAACATGTCGTTCGGTCCGGGTGGGACGAGCGCGCGCAGCAGCCGCCACTGCGCCGGGTGCAGGTCCTGTCCCTCGTCGACGACGACGTGCCGGTATCGGGCCGACGACCGGCGGAGGATCGCGGCCGCGTCGTCGGCGAGCTGGGTGTGGGTACGCAGACGTCGCTTCGCCAACTCCCGCGCCACGCTGTCGACAGCGGTCCACACCTGGGCGCGTTGGGTCGCGCGCAGAGCAGCGCCACGGCCCTTACGTGTGGTGCCGAGGTATTCGTCCAGGGTGGTCAGTTGCTGCGCCAGGACGACCTGCTCCCACTCGCGCCGGAGGAAGGCGGCGCTGACGCCGGTGACCTGGCCGGCGCGGTTCACGTAGGTGGGCCCGGCCTTCGCAGCGGTTTCCCACAGGTGGTCGAGGATCTCCCTCTCGGCGACCGAGACCTTCCCGCTGTGCCGGGTGACGATGTCGTGGGCGAGCTTGTCGACACTGATCACGTCGATCCGCGCGCGGACCGCCGGGTCGGCGGTGAGCCGGTACAACTGTCTGGTGAGGGCGTTGGCGAGCGCGCGGGTGAACGTGGTCAGCAGGACCTTCTCGCCGTCGGGCAGCCGCTCGGCGAGGAACACCGCCCGGTGCAGGCCGGTCACCGTCTTGCCGGTCCCGGCGCTGCCGGTCACCAGCGCGGGGCCGCTGTAGGTCTCGCGGTAGGCGACGTCGCGCTGGGTCGGGTGCAGGAAGGTTCGCCACACGTCGAACGGGTGGGCGAGGATGGCGGCGAGTTCCACCGGGCCGGAGACGAAGGCGATCCGCTCGGGCGTCCGGCGTGCCGCGGTCAGCAGGTCGTCGGTGTCGACACCCGACACGACCCGGTCGGCCAGCTCCGCCCAGACCTCCGCCACGGTCATCCCGGTGGCCAGATCGTTGAGCGTGCCGAGCTGGGTCTCCGGCAGGCGTCCGGCGAGGCTCTTCAACTGCTGGTCGGTGGTGATGACGCGGAGCAGGGGCACCAGGTCCTCGTCGATGCCGAGCCGGACGAAGTCGGCGGCCGAGACGTGGTCGAACAGTCCGCCGTGCGTGCTCACGGGTTCGGTGCGGGCGAACTCCTCGATGCCCGCCTGGTCACGCATCTCCAGCACGCCGAGGGTCTGGTTGACGGTGAACCGACGGCTCAGCGCGAAGTCGATGGCGTCGTCGTGCGGCAGGACGTTGAGCAGCGCGTACCTCTCGTCGCCGAGCGCGAGGACGACTCCCCGATAGAACCTGTCGATACGGATGGTGCGGACGTTCGGGTCCCGGGCCCCGGTCAGCTTCTCCAGGTGCAGGCCCGCGTGGGTGTGCTCGGCGAACTTGGCGATGGCGGCAATCACGGCGCGTTGCACGCGGGTTTGCAGCTTGGCGTAGGCAGGAAGGAAGTCCCGGCCGAGGGCCAACTCAGGCATGCCATCCCCTGTCGGTGGCGCTCGGCCGGCACCGGAGCGCGGAAGGTGGAACTGTCGCGAGTCGGACACGGTCGACCGGGCCGATCTCGCAGCATGGGAGAGCGGCGTAGTCGAAGAAGCTGCTCACGCCGCTTCCACATTAGAGCACTTTGTGAACTCCGCTTGCAAGCCGATATTGGTGCATCAAGTTCACCAGATAGTGCGCGCCGAACCGGACGGATGCGGCGAGGGCTCCAGCGGTTCGGCCGATATGCTGAGCCACGTGGTCCCCGGTACGAGCCTCAAGGACAGGTACCGGCTGGGCCGGTTTCCGTTGGCTCACAAGGGCATGGGTGAGGTCTGGCCCGGCCAGGACACCTTGCTCGACCGTGCCGTCATCGTGAAGTTCGTCAACGCCGCCAGGCCGGACGTGGACCTGGTGCGCCGCTTCCGACGGGAGGCACTGCTGACCGCACGGCTCGACCACCCCGGCGTACCCGCCATCTACGACCTCGGCGAGCATGCCGGCCAGCCGTACGTCGTCCTCCAGAAGATCGACGGAATCACGCTCACCGACCTGATCGGCGAACAGGGGCCGCTCCCGCCGGGGTGGGCCGCCGCCATCGGGGCGCAGGTCTGCGCCGTCCTGCTCGCCGCACGGCAGATCGGCCTGGTGCACCGGGACATCAAGCCGAGCAACGTCATGCTGGACACGAGCGGCGCGGTGAAGGTGCTCGACTTCGGCCTGGCGGTCGTACGGGACGACGACCGCTACTCCAGGATCACCCTGACCGGGCACGCTCTCGGCACGGTGGGCTACATGGCGCCGGAGCAGGTCCTCGGGGAGCCCACCGACCACCGCACCGACCTGTACGGCCTGGGGGCCACGCTCTTCGACCTGCTCACCGGCTCTCCGCCCTTCGACGAGGTGACCACCACGACCACGCTGCGGCGTCAGATCGACGGTCCTCCGCCGCGCCCCACCCAGCTACGACCCGGCATCCCCGACGAACTCGACGACCTGGTGCACACGCTGTTGGCGATCGATCCCCGAGACCGGCCCGCCACCGCCGCCGACGTCTACGCGGTGCTGGCACCGTTCTGCCACGACCTGCCGCCGATTCCCGGCGTGCTCACCGACACCGCCGGGGCGGTACGGGCCTACGCCGCGATCGTGGGACGGGTACCCCCGCACACCCGCCCCACCGCGACGGACACCGCCGAGCCGACCCCTCTCGACGTGAGACTGGCCGCCAAGCAGGCGGAACAGCTGCACGCCGCAGGCGAGTACCGGGCTGCCGCACGGCAGTGGCGGCACCTGGCCGCCCAGCACGCACGGCAGCACGGCGACGACGACCCGCTGGTGTTCGACTTCCGGCTCGGGGTCGCTCGCGCCCACCGCGCGCTCGGCGAACACAGCCGGGCGTCGCGACTGTTCCAGGAACTCCTGGAGGACCGGGCTCGGGCGGAGGGGCCGGAGCATCCGGCGGTGCTGCGCCTGCGCCAGGAAATCGCGCGCCTCAGCGAGGAGTCCTCACCCCCAGCTCCGCGTCAGCCCTCCTGACCGACACCGAGCGCGGATCACTGAACAGCCGAGGCAGCAACACCGCCTTCTGCTCCGGGAAGCGGTCACCGCCACAGCGGAAGATCCGCGCGCAGTTCTGACCACGCGTCTCGGTCGCCAGGGCCCGCCGGGCCAGCGGCGAGTACATGGTGGCGTGTTTCAACCACGCCGCCTCCTCGCCGTGCCGGTCGAAGCCACGACCGGTGGCCGCGTGTCCGAACACGTCGTGGACCGCCCGGAACATGTCGTTCTCCCCGTCGCCGAGGAACGGGTGCGGGTTGCCACTGGCCGCGCTGGCCCACACCTTCAGCCGACGCCGCCGTACGTCGTCGACCATCGACGCGACGTCCGGGTACGGGTCGACGTCGACGACCCGCACCTCGACGCCCAGGCCACCGAACTCCGCCCGGCCCACCATGAAGTGGTACTGCCGGACCGTCTCCCGGCAGAAGGCGGCGTAGGCGGGATAGGCCCGGTCGTCCCGGATCGGCGCCGCCAGGTAGGCGTCCGCGATGGCCGCACCGACGACGGGATCAAGGCGCACTCGCGCGTACGCCTGGGGTGTGGTGATGTCCGTCGAGCCGTACCGCGCGGTGCCGTGGCGAACGTACGCCACCGGTGGGAAGCGCGGGGACAGCGTGTTCGGCAGTCCAGATACGAGCAAAGGTGTTCATGGTCCTCCTTCAGACGTCGGTACGGGTCGGTCCGGTCAGTGAACTTCCGCGTTCGTCCACCTGTCCTGCGGCGGCGCAGCCTCGCCCGGCGTGGCGGCCTGCTCCCGCCGCAGCAGTTCGCCGAGCACCCTGATCTCGGAGACTCGACGGTCCTGGTGGACCTTTCCGATCTTTCCGATGGTCGTACTACGTCCACGACGCGGCATTTGCGCCTCCAAAGGCATGGTTGGCCGGAACACCAAGGAACATAGACGCTGTGAACCGTATACACAAGCTGTTGGGTCATGCTAGCGTTCACGAGTGACAGATGAGCCGATCATGGCCCCGAACGAGGCCACCCTGACCGCAAGTGGCATCGCGCGACTGGCCAGCGTCGGCAGGGCCGCGGTCAGCAACTGGCGCCGCCGGTACGCCGACTTCCCAGCACCCGTGGGCGGCACGCCGACGAGTCCGTCGTTCGACGCGCGGGAAGTCGAGCACTGGCTGCGCCGCCACGGCCGGCTGCACCACGCCGGCACCGAACAATGGGCCTGGCGACACATCGAGAGCTACCAGCCCGCGACGCAGATCAGCGACATCCTCGGGGTCGCCGGCGCGCTACTGCTCGTCCGCGCCGACCAGACCACGACCACCGACACCGACCTGCCCACGCCGAGGCAGCTCGTCAATCACCTGCACGTCCTCGATCCCGGACTGGCCGAGCTCATCGGTGGCGTCCTTCCGGGACAGTGGACCGCGCAGCTCACCACGCTGCTTCGCACAGTCGACCAACTCGGGGCGGAACAGGGCCCCGAAGCCGCCTTCGAGCACCTGCACAACCAGTACGTGTCCTCAGCCCACTCACTGTCCGGCCTCGCCGGCACACCGGACGTCGTCGCCGACGTGATGCTGACCCTCGCCGGCTCCGGAGCCCGCACCTTCGACTTCACCAGCGGTACCGGGTCGCTCCTGCGAATGGCCGCCGACCGGGCCCTGCGGAACGGCACGCCCACCCGGTGCTATGCGCAGGAGATCAACCGGCAGTACGCGGTGATCACCCTGCTGCGGCTGTGGTTCGTGCACCTGCGTGCCCGGCACACCGGGCACGACGTGGAGCCGCCCGTCGTACGAATCGGCGACAGCCTGCTCGGAGACGCCCTACCCGACCTGCAGGCCGACGTCGTCGTGGCGAACTTTCCGTTCGGAATTCACGACTGGGGTCACGACCGTCTCGCGTACGACCCCCGCTGGACGTACGGGCTTCCCCCGCGTACCGAACCCGAACTTGCCTGGGTGCAACACGCGCTGGCGCATCTCTCCCCCGGCGGCACCGTCGTCGTCCTCATGCCCCCGGCTGCCGCGGCGCGCCCCGCAGGCCGCCGGGTTCGCGCAGAACTGATCCGCCGCGGCGCACTACGCGCGATCATCGCGCTCCCCGCCGGCCTGATGCCGCCAGCCGGCATCGGACTGCACGTCTGGGTCCTCACCCCGTCTGATCCGCACCAGCCACACGCTGCCGACCTGCTCGTGGTCGACACCACCACGGAATCCGCCACCCGGCCCCTCGCCGAAATCGTCGGCACCGCATGGCGTGCCCACCAGTCCGACGACCGCGCGGAACTGCCCGGCGTCCACCGCACCGTTCCCGCCATCGAACTGCTCGACGACCAGGTCGACCTGACACCGCAACGCCACCTACCGCAGGCCAGCGAACTCGTCGCCACACCGGCACAGATCATCGCCAGAATGAACGAGTTCGACCGGCTCCTCGACGACATGCGGCGCATCCTGCCCGCAGTACGCGAGACATCGGCAGCGCCGCTACGCGAGGCTCCCCAAGCCGACCTCGCCGACCTGATTCGATCCGGCAGCATCACCGTCCAGCGCACCGCCATCCGCAGCCGGACAACCGGTGTCACCTCCAGCGTCGCCGTACTGACCGCTGCCGACGTCCTAGCTGGCAGCCCGGCCACCGGTTCGGCGGCCCGCAGCGCAAACGACGACCCGGGGCCGCAGGTAGCTGCGGGCGACATCCTCGTTCCCGTCATCGGCCGGAAGATCAGTGCTCGGGTTGCCACCCCGGCGCAGATCGGAGCCACACTCGGGCCCAGCGTCCAGTTGATCCGCGTCGACACCGACCGCTTCGATCCGTGGTTCGTCGCCGGTGTCATGTCGCGCCCGGACAACGCGCGGATCGCCGGCCGCGCCTCCAGCACCGCCAACGGGGCACTACGCATCGACATCCGGCGTCTCGCCATCCCCGTGGTGCCACTCGACCAACAGCAGGCATACGGCAGGGCGTTCCGCCAGCTCGTGGAGTTCCGCGCCGCTCTGGACCAGGCGGCAGCGGCCGGAGCTGCCCTGGCCAGCGAGATCGGCGACGGCCTGACCACGGGCGCCCTCGGCCTGGCCCCACCATCAGTACCCGCCGCCCGAGCCCGGTGAGTTCAGCCTGCGGAAGGATCCGTCTCGACGATTCCGGCAAACGCCTCGGATGCCTTCTTCCAGCCGTGGACCTGATGGGCCCGGCTTGTTGACCTCGTCATCCACCATCCCCAGACGCCGCAGGTCCAAGATGGTCGCCTCCCTCGGGAAGCGCCCGAGCCGGACGTCCCGACCGGCTCGATCGACGCGCAGGGTCAGACTCAGCCCCCGTTGCTGCCTCGCCTCGCCCCGAACGGGTGCAGGCAGGCGAACCCCGCCGCAGCTACGACGATGACACCGCTGGCGAGCGCGCCCGGCCTATCAGCGGTACAGGAACCGGGATACGCGGCGGCCCACCCTCAACCTGACAACTAACATCGGGTGCGCTGTGTTCGACGTGAGCCCGTCACCTTGCCCCGGTGGAGCGTCATGCCAACCAAAGTGAAGAAAATTGGCCTAGTTGATCTTTAGCGCACCAGGTCAGGACGCCTGTTCCCCGCGCACGCGGGGGTGATCCGCAGGTTCCAGCCGAGCCCCGCCTTACCGGCCCCTGTTCCCCGCGCACGCGGGGGTGATCCTCGGGTTGCCAGGGTGCCGGCGCCGGGTGTCCACTGTTCCCCGCGCACGCGGGGGTGATCCCTACGTGTCCCCCGCGCCCGGAACCAGCCTCGCCTGTTCCCCGCGCACGCGGGGGTGATCCCGGCTGCTGGTGTGGCTGGACCGGACCCGTGACCTGTTCCCCGCGCACGCGGGGGTGATCCGATGCGCGCCTTCATCAAGGCGTGGTGGGACGCCTGTTCCCCGCGCACGCGGGGGTGATCCCGCGACGACGCATCCCGCAGAACCTGCGAAAGCCTGTTCCCCGCGCACGCGGGGGTGATCCGTGGCCGAATACCAACTGAGGGGCCTGGTCCACCTGTTCCCCGCGCACGCGGGGGTGATCCGCCGAGACGTCGCTGACGGTCCACAGGCGTTCGCTGTTCCCCGCGCACGCGGGGGTGATCCTTCGAGGGCGACCTTGCCGTCCGGGCCGGCGATCTGTTCCCCGCGCACGCGGGGGTGATCCCACCACCGGCGCCAACTCGCGGACCACCGGGGCCTGTTCCCCGCGCACGCGGGGGTGATCCACGACCCAAGGCCGTCAGTTCCCCCGGCGGTTCCTGTTCCCCGCGCACGCGGGGGTGATCCCCACGGCAGCCCAGCCGCGTCCGTCACGCATGACTGTTCCCCGCGCACGCGGGGGTGATCCGACGTCGAAGACGACCTCATCGGTCCGCACCGGCTGTTCCCCGCGCACGCGGGGGTGATCCGAATGGCCGCGCGTTCGCGGCGAGCTGGCCGATCTGTTCCCCGCGCACGCGGGGGTGATCCCTGGTCCGACATGATCGTGGCGACCGGGCAGACCTGTTCCCCGCGCACGCGGGGGTGATCCGTCGGTGCTGGGGTTCCAACTGCTCCAGGCGGTCTGTTCCCCGCGCACGCGGGGGTGATCCCCGGCGCGGCTACCTGCGGACCACGGACGGAATCTGTTCCCCGCGCACGCGGGGGTGATCCCGGCAATACCCGGCAGCGGACCCTCGCGGCGGTCTGTTCCCCGCGCACGCGGGGGTGATCCCCGAGCAGGTACCCGCCATGCGGGTTGTCGAGGCTGTTCCCCGCGCACGCGGGGGTGATCCGGTCTGCGCGGCGTCCATGACTCCCACGATCCCCTGTTCCCCGCGCACGCGGGGGTGATCCCTTGCCGACCGCGACACCCTCCATGATGTCGGCCTGTTCCCCGCGCACGCGGGGGTGATCCGTTGGTGAGGGCGGCGGGCGTTGACGGGTCAGTCTGTTCCCCGCGCACGCGGGGGTGATCCGCGCACCAAGCGCGCCTACAGCGAGATGCTCAGCTGTTCCCCGCGCACGCGGGGGTGATCCCTGCTGACCGGCGGCATGCTCCCGGCGGTGGGCCTGTTCCCCGCGCACGCGGGGGTGATCCGGCCAAGCGTGAGGCGGACCGGATCACCTTCGCCTGTTCCCCGCGCACGCGGGGGTGATCCGTAGGTGGTGGACTTGCTGATGTGGCGTGGCACCTGTTCCCCGCGCACGCGGGGGTGATCCCGGCTCGGACCGCTGGACGATCAACGCGATGACCTGTTCCCCGCGCACGCGGGGGTGATCCTGCTCCCCTCCGGTGGCTGGCCGACCTGCGCCCCTGTTCCCCGCGCACGCGGGGGTGATCCCTTGTAGCCCCCGAATTTGTCGATCACCGCCAGCTGTTCCCCGCGCACGCGGGGGTGATCCTGAAAGGACTCCTGACGTGCAGAGAAAGGAACTCTGTTCCCCGCGCACGCGGGGGTGATCCCACGAAGTCGGACCTTAGAGGTCGCGCGGAATGGTTGTTGATCATCGGCGGCGGGCGGGTCGGTTGTTCCACCGGTAGAGGGTCCATGCACGCCGGATGAGGCTGCGGACGGTGATGATCGCGTCGGCGAGGTCGAAGAAGGCGTCGATGACCTTCTCTGTTCGTTCGTAGCAGCGTTGCAGCCGGTTGAACGCGTTGTGCCAGCTGTTCGTCCGTTCGACGTGCCACCGTTGGCTCGCCTGGATGGGCGCCTTGTCGCCCTTGTGGGCGATCTCACCGGTCAGGCCGCGCTCGGCCAGCAGGGCGCGGGTGACCTGGGAGTCGTATCCGGCGTCGAGGTGCACCGTGATGGCCTGGGGTAGTGGGCCGAGGTCGTCGAGGTGGTCGAGGGTGGGGCCGAGCAGGGGTGAGTCGTGTCGGTTCGCGGCGGCCAGGACCCGGCCGAGGGGGATGCCGTAGCCGTCGACCATCAACGAGCGTTTCATGCCCTGCTTGCCCCGGTCGACCGGTGAGCGTCCGGCGGCCTCGCCGCCGCCGGGAGCCTTGGTGATGCAGCCGTCCACGGCGATGTCGTCGAGGACCAGGCCGACGAGCCGGTCGTAGGCGTCCAGGGCGATCTGTTTGAGCTGGGCGAACACCCCAAGCTCTATCCACTCGTCACGGCGGCCGCGGATCGTGGTGGCCGAACAGGTGGCATCGGCGATCGCCTCGTAGGCGCAGCCGAACCGCAACACCTGGACCAGCTTGTCGAACACGATGCGGTCATCGATCCGCTTGCGGTGACAGCCCAGCGGATGTGTCGGTTGGTAGGTCGGCCGATCGGGGAGCAGCGCGGCGAACTGGACCCACAACGGCTCGATCAGCCATGCTGGGATGGCAGGCACAGAACCTCCCGTGATCACGGAGCGTCAGCAACTTCATGATCACCAGTTCTGTGCCTGCATCCGTTCAGGCGCGCCGATCAACCCACCATTCCGCGCGACCTCTTATGCGGGTCCTGGGGTCCTGTTTCCCGCGCACGCGGGGGTGATCCCCCTCCAGCGACGGCCGTGGGCCATCACGTCCCCTGTTCCCCGCGCACGCGGGGGTGATCCGACGATCCGGCGTTGGAAGAACGGCGAGGTGTCCTGTTCCCCGCGCACGCGGGGGTGATCCTCGTCTCGATCGTCCGTCGATTGCTTTCCGAGCCTGTTCCCCGCGCACGCGGGGGTGATCCTTCGGGTCCGCGCTCGCCGACGACGGCGAGGCCCTGTTCCCCGCGCACGCGGGGGTGATCCCATCCACAAGCAGCTGCCCGACATCGTGGGCGACTGTTCCCCGCGCACGCGGGGGTGATCCTGGTGGGCGTGGTGGCGCAGCCCCGCAGGCCCTCTGTTCCCCGCGCACGCGGGGTTGATCCGCGACACGCCGAGCTACAGGCCGAGGCCGAGGCCTGTTCCCCGCGCACGCGGGGGTGATCCCGTTCCAGGCATAACGTCACGTGACAGAACCGCCTGTTTCCCGCGCACGCGGGGGTGATCCCAGGTCGACGTCGGCATGGTCGGCCACGTGCTCCTGTTCCCCGCGCACGCGGGAGTGATCCCGTGAAGGGGGTGATGTCGGTCAGCGTCCCCTTCTGTTCCCCGCGCACGCGGGGGTGATCCCCTGGCGCAGACGTCCATCCTCGCGGCGACCGCCTGTTCCCCGCGCACGCGGGGGTGATCCCTCACTCACCGGGGCCGCAGTCTTCGCGGTCGCCTGTTCCCCGCGCACGCGGGGGTGATCCCAACGACATGCCGACGCTGGCGGCCAGCTCGAACTGTTCCCCGCGCACGCGGGGGTGATCCCGAGGTCACCTTCACCCGACCTGACGGGTCAACCTGTTCCCCGCGCACCGGGGGTGATCCGGAGAGCAGCGTGAAGGTCAGGGTGCAGTGCCCCTGTTCCCCGCGCACGCGGGGGTGATCCGTAGCGCCACGCCATGATCACATGGCCCAGCCGCTGTTCCCCGCGCACGCGGGATTGATCCGGATCTGTGTGGGGAGCAGCAGGTCCGCCGGTACTGTTCCCCGCGCACGCGGGGTGATCCCGACGACATTGACGCCCTGGTCGACTTTGTCACCTGTTCCCCGCGCACGCGGGGATGATCCGGCGACGATCCGGGCCACCCTGCGCTATCTCGCCTGTTCCCCGCGCACGCGGAGGTGATCCAGATGGCGTCGGCCACGTCGTCGACGTCCCGGAGCTGTTCCCCGCGCACGCGGGGGTGATCCGGTTGCCGAGTATCAGGGGCGCGGCCTGGTCCACTGTTCCCCGCGCACGCGGGGTGATCCCCAAAGATCCACGGCTCTCGTACCTGCTCTCTCCTGTTCCCCGCGCACGCGGGGGTGATCCCTCGCCGAGGCGCTGCAACCTCACGCGTTCCGCCTGTTCCCCGCGCACGCGGGGGTGATCCCGGTCCGGTCGTCGCCGGGCAGGGGGCGGGGGGCTGTTCCCCGCGCACGCGGGGGTGATCCTTTGCGTCGTAGTGTCTTGCATCGTCCTGTCCCTGTTCCCACGTACGACCCGACCGAGTAGTGCCCTGCGTCAGCGGCAGATCGACGGCGGCGCGGGGGCAGCTGACGGCGGGGTATCAGGACGCCGTTTCAGCAGTTCGGGGCGCGCCAGAACTGGCTGGACTTGTTGCCGACGTGGACGTGGTCGTCGTGGTCGGGGTAACCCGGCCCCAGAATCTCCTTGAAACCGCAGTACCGGGCCATCCGCCACATCTCGCAGAGACTCGGCCCGCTCGACGTGCCCAGGTCGGCGGCCTTGCCGTACGTGTGCAGGCTGCCGGACGCCCCGCCGACCTTGCTGTTGCAGGAGATACTCCGGAATCCGGAGGAGATGACGATCGGCCGGTCACCGAGCTTGTGCCGCAATGCCTCCAGTTGCCACATGACCCGCAACAGGTTCTCCCGTACGGTGGCGGCGTCGACCGCACCACCGGAAAAGCCGGCTTGGCCACAACCACCGTCAAACTCGGAATACGCGAAGTGGCGTGGGGTGCAGTCGTCGTCCTGGATGGAGTAGATCAGGTTGAAGGTCGACGGGCCGGCGGTCTCCGACGTGTCCGCAAGGTCGTAGCCGGCCTTGAAGCGCTTGACGGCGGCGGCGGTGGCCGGGCCGAAGACGCCGTCGATCGCGAGGGTCTCGCCGTAGGCGACCCAGCCGGCGATGCGGATCTGGAGTTGTTTCACGTCGTTGCCGGTGGCTCCCCGACTGAGGGTGCGGGTCCAGGTGAAGCATTTCGTGGTCATGCCAACTCCCGTGGTGAGGCGACAGCCTTCGCTGCGCCGGCCCACGGATCCGCGAGAACGTGTCACGTTCGAATGCGACTCGCTTCCGGGAAACCGTGCCCCGGGCGAGAACGCGGGCGCGACCTCACATTCGGGTTCCGTGCCGACGCGTCTCCACGGTGCGCGGATTGCCCGGTCACGACCAATTCAGTTCGAACAATCGGCAGGCTGTGACATTTTGACGAACCGGTGACGAGCGGTGTGTCATTCTCGCGCCGAGCCCGCCCGCCCGGACCGTGGCGGCCCTGAATTCAATGTCGCCCGCCTGCTGTAGCTCGGTGCGCGCCTGGGCCGACGTCGGCCAGGCGGGGCAGGAGCAGTCGTACGAGTTGTACGATCCGTACGTGACCGAACCTGCGCGCGATCTCTCGATCTCCGATGCTCGTGATCACCTGGCCGATGTGGTGTCCCGCGCCGCGTACGCCGGTCGAATCACCTATGTCACCCGACGCGGCCAGCGGATGGCGGCCATCGTGCCGGTCGAGGTAGCGGAAGCGATCGAACGGGCGGAGGACGCCGAGGACGTGGCCGCCGCGCGGGAGGCACTGGCCCGCATCGACGCGGGCGACGAGCCGATCTCGTTGGCCGATCTGCGCGCCGAGTTGGGCCTGTGAGCGGTCCCGGACGGTACGAGGTCAAGCTCGATCGAGCGGCGGCAAAGCTGCTCCGCAAGCTTGACCCGTCGGTACAGGCACGGCTCGTCGTGGCGATCGCCGCGCTGAGCGTGGCCCCACGGCCCGAGGGTGCGATCAGCCTCGCCGGTCATGCCGGACTGCTGAGGGTCAGGGTCGGCGACTACCGGATCGTCTACACGGTCGACGACTCGGTGCTGCTGGTGCTCGTTGTTCACCTGGGCCACCCGCCGGGAGGTCTACCGGTTCTGACCGCCTCGCTGACCGGGCCGTGGACGAACCGGTGACGAGCGGTGTGTCATTCTCGCCGCCCACTCGACCGGCGGGCGAGCAGCATGGCCTGTGGTGAGCGCTCGTGGGGGCGGGGCTCGCGCCGCAGGCGGGCCTGGACCGACAGCCCGGCCCGCTCCAGCAGCTCGACCACCCGCTCCGGCATCAGGCGGCGGAAATCCAGTGCGATGTCCCGGCCGAAGGCGCTGCTCAGGTGCAGGATGTCCTCCCCCACCTGGAAGGCGACCAGCAGGTGACCGCCGGGTGCCAGCACCCGCCGGAACTCGGCGAACACCGTCGGCAGCACCTCCGGCGGGATGTGGATGATCGAGTAGTTCGCCACCAGGCCGCCGAGGACGCCGTCGGCGATCGGCAGCGCCGTCATCGAGCCGAGGTGGAACCGCAGGTCGGGGTGGTCGCGGCGGGCCACGGCCACCATTCCCGCCGACAGGTCGATGCCGAGGACGTCGAGGCCCAGCGTGTGCAGGTGCGCGGTCAGCTGCCCCGGACCGCAGCCCACGTCGGCGACCAGCCCGGAGCCGGCGGCCCGGACCAGCTCGGCGAAGGCGCCGTACATGCCCCGCTCCAGGGGCAGGTCGGCCCACTCGGCGCGGAAGTGCTCGGCGTAGTCGGCGGCGATCGTGTCGTACCCGGCGCGGGTGGTGGCCAGGAAGTCCGGGACGGGTGCGTCGTCGGGCACCGGCGCGGTCAGTCCCACCAGAACACCCACATGTTCGCACCGATGATCTCGTCGGCGTAGTCGGCGAGCGTGCCGCTGCCCTGCCAGACGTTGTCGGGGCAGAAGGCGAAGTGCTCGGCGGCGACCCGCAGCGCGTGCTCGGTCGTGGTCGGTGGGGCGGCGACGCTGAGGCGCAGGGTGTCGAACCCGACGCCGATCACCCGGGCCCCGAAGCGGTCCTCCCAGCTCCGGACGACCGACGCGATCTTCCCCGAGTCGCCGGTGATGTTCATCGGGCCGGTCCAGCCGATCGACGCCAGCGTGTCCGCGCCCCGGGCGGCCGGCACCAGGCCGAGCCGCGCCCGGCCGTCCGCGACGAACTCGGCGCACTCGTCGGCGAAATCGTCAGGTGGATCGGTCGACTCACCGGGGGCGGCCAGGCCGGGCCAGCGGGTGCCGAACGGCAGCGTGATCTCCTGCGCCTCCGGGTCGTCCTCGTCGGGCTGCCCGCCCGCCCACCCCTCGGCCAGCAGCTCCGCCGCGTCGTAGCGGTCCGGCGACGACATCCGCGCCGGGCTCACCTCACCGACGATCCACGGCCGGTCTTCCTGGCACGACAGGCCGCTCAGCAGCAGCGGCCACAGCCCGGTCTCGTGGTGCCGGGCCCGCAGTCGGGCCCAGGAGGTCAACTCGGCCGGGTCGTCACTCAGCCAGTACGGCGGCGGCCCGCCGTCCTCCGGCGTGACCGGCCGACCGGGCGGGAGCGTCCCCGCCGGCGAGGCGGCGAGCAGCCGGGGCAGCTCTGTGATCATGGTGGGAGCGTAGGCGACCCGTACGACAGGGCGTGCGGGGCAGGCGTCGGGGCACCGTGCGGTGACCAGAACCGGTGATCGGTCACGGTCACCGCACGCTTCAGCCTTGGGCGTCCCACCAGCGGCTCAGTCCGCGAATGCGGCGTTGATCGCGTAGCTGTCCTCGTACATGCGATAGGTCGTGATCTTGCCGTCCTCGACAACCATGTGCAGTGCGAAGTGGTTGTCGAAGACCTTCCCCGTGGCGAGAACCTCGAACGAGTTGTGCCCGATCACCACCGCGTTGTCCCCGTCGATGACCGTCGCCGTGACGTTGTACTCCTTGGCCGGCCCGAGGACCTGACCGAACGATGCGAAGAACGCCTCCAGCTCAGCCGGAGAGGAACGGCGCCCCGACCACGGGATGCGAGGGGACCCTTCGACCACGAAGTCGAGCTCGTCGGCGAAGAGGTCGATCAGGCCAGGTACATCACCAGCGGCGAAACGCGTGAAGAAGGACTCGACGACGGCAGCCGTGCTGGTTGACGTTGCACTGCTCATGCGGGTGGAACTCCATTTCTGTTGGATGTGGCCGGGTAGGCCATCGTGTGCGATCACCAGGACGGCTCAGGCGACGACTGAGAGGACGATCTTTCCCGTGGCGCTGTTCGTCTCGCCGCGCTTGTGCGCCTGAGCTGCTTCCCCCAGCGGAAGGGTGGTGTCGATGAGCGCCCGCAACTGGCCGCGAGCGACCAGATCTGCGACCGCCTGCATGCCTGCGTGGTCCGGCTCGACGAGGATTCGGGTGGCACGCACGTCGAGTTCCTCGGCCAGGCCGGCGGGGAAGCCCGGGTCCATGGGCAGAAGCGAGACGAGAATCCCGCCCTTCCGCAGGGTCCGGAGGGAACGCGGAGTGTAGTCCCCGCCGATGGTGTCGAGCACGGCGTCGATGTCACGGAGGGCACCGAAATCTGCTGTCCTGTAGTCGATCAGCTCGTCCGCACCCAGCCTCCGAAGGAGGTCGTGCTTGGCGGCACTCGCGGTACCGACAACCCGTGCGCCACGCGCCTTGGCGATCTGGACAGCCAGATGCCCCACCCCTCCCGCAGCAGCATGGACAAGGACGCGCTGGCCCCGCTGGATGTCGGCGGTGTCGACCAGAGCCTGCCAGGCGGTCAGCGCCGCCAGGGGCAACGCCGCAGCGGCCGTGTGGTCGATGTTCGCCGGCTTGCGGACGAGGTGACGGGCGGGAGCGGTCACGAACTCCGCGTACGCCCCCGCCGGGTGCGGGAAGCGCGGCATGCCGAACACCTCGTCGCCCGGCGAGAAGAGAGTCACCCCGGGCCCGACCTCTTCGACGACCCCTGGTACGAAAATAACGACCGTGACTGATCGTCTTACCTGTTCACGCGGCTTTCGTGGTGGGTTCGATCGGGTTGAGGGTGACGGTGTAGCCGAGCTTGTTCAGTGCGGCGATCGCGCGGCGGCGTTCGCGTTCGGGGTCGCGGCGTAGGAAGTGGTCGGCGCCGAGGTCCTGGTAGCCGGTTCCGTCGGTGGGCATGTGCCATACGGAGGTCAGGATGGAGTGTTCCAAGGCGACCAGGGCCTTGGGTTTGCTGCCGAGTCGGCGTACGAGGCGGGTGTACTGGGCGCCGAGGTAGGTGTTCTTGGAACGGGCCGCGGCCATCGCGGCGGTGCCGAGGGCGTCGCGCAGCCACCGGTTGCCTTTGGTGGTCTTGCCGGACTTGCGTTTGCCGCCGGATTCGTGGTTACCGGGCGACACCCCGGCCCAGGAGGCCAGATGCCCGGCGGTGGGGAACCGGGACATGTCCCCACCGGTCTCCGCGATGATCACCTCAGCGACCCGGAGGCTGATCCCGGGAATGCCATCCAACCGGGTCAGCTGGTCACGAAAGGGTGCCATCACCCGCTCGATCCGGGTGCTCAACGTGGCGATGTCCCGGCTGATGGCATCGATGCGGTCCAGATGCATCCGGCACAGGAACGCGTGGTGATCACCGAAGCGGCCGATCATCGCCTGGGCCAGGTCAGGGATCTTGGACCGCATCCGGCCTCGCGCCATCTCCGCCAATACCTGCGCGTCGCGCTCTCCACGGATGAGCGCTTCCAACATGGCGCGCCCGGAGATACCGAGGATGTCGGTGGCGAAGCTGGACAGCTTGATCCCGGCGTCCTCCAACTCCTTCTCCAGCCGCTGGGCCTCCCGGGTACGCTCTTCGGTCAGTACCGTGCGGTACCGCGTCAGATCGCGAAGCTGGCGGATCGGCTCGGGCGGCACGAAGCTGGCCCGTAGCAACCCGCACTCGGCCAGTTGTGCCAGCCACACCGCATCGGCCACATCGGTCTTGCGTCCGGGCATCGCCTTGACCTGCCGAGCGTTGACCAACTCCACGTTCAGGGCGTCTTCGAGCAGGCAGTACGGGGCCCGCCAGTAGTCGCCGGTGCCTTCCATGACGACCAGGCTGACCTGCTCGGCGACCAGCCAGTCCCGCAGCGCCAGCAGGTCGTTGGTGGTCGTGGCGAACGTACGTACCTCGCTTCGCCGCTGGTTACGCCGTGTTCCCGGGGTCCGCAGGCACGCCTTCACGTCCCGCTTGCTGATGTCCAACCCGGCACAACGATCATGCAGCACATCCACGGCCTGCCGTCTCCTTCCCCTCGCGACATCACATAGCCGTCCGAGCCGGCAGCTGCGGGAGGCAAAGAATCTGGTACTCGTGCTCTTACGGCAACAATCCACGACTCCCGAAGTACGCGGCTGCCAGGGTCAAGCTGAGACACGA
Source organism: Micromonospora inyonensis (assembly GCF_900091415.1). Classification (NCBI taxonomy): domain Bacteria; kingdom Bacillati; phylum Actinomycetota; class Actinomycetes; order Micromonosporales; family Micromonosporaceae; genus Micromonospora; species Micromonospora inyonensis. Next base: position 477,411 of record NZ_FMHU01000001.1, read on the forward strand.
GCTTCAGGCATCAGTGACGGTTCGACCTCGACCCGGACGAGCGGCACCATTTTCCCGCCCCACGGCGGCCCCGCAAGGGGCAGGGGAAGCTGAGACGTCGAAGCCCAGAACGAACGGCGGGACGGCGCCGGTGGCGAACTGCCCGCGAGCCCGGGTCTTCCAGTCGGTGGGGTTGACCCCGGCGGCGTGGACCCGGACGAGAACCTCGCCGACGGTCGGGACCGGGCGGTCCATCTCGATGATCTTCAGGACGTCGGGCGGCCCGCCCACGTCCTGACTGACGGCGAGCATCCGTGCCGGCACTCGCGCTGAACTGGTTGTCACTTCGCTCCTCACCTGTCGCATTGGCCGCATGCGCGGCTGCGCAGGTCCAACATCCCCTCATGAGCGAGGCCGGACCAGTGGCCAGATCGACAACATGCGTCATGATCCGGCCATCGCCCGGCGAGCCAGCCACCGCGCGACGTGCCGCCAGAGCCCCCGGGGCATCCAGGCAGGCGCGCCACTCTGTCAACGGCCCTTAGAGGCGGGTGCCGCCGGTGGCGTCGATGGTCTGCCCGGTGATCCACCGCCCTCCGTCGCCGGCCAGGTAGCGGACGACGTCGGCGATGTCCTCGGAGGTGCCCAACCGACCGAAGGCCGAGAGTGATTCGGCGTGTTCACGTGCGCCTGGTGCGTCGATCCAGTCGGCGTTGATGTCGGTGTCCACCACTCCGGGCGCGACGGAGTTGGCAGTGATTCCTCGCTTGGCCAGTTCGGGCGCGACTGCCCTGATGACGCCTTCGAGTCCGGCTTTCGATGCCGTGTAGGCAATGTGGGTGGGTGCCGCGATGCGGGTGTAGCCGGTCGAGATGGCGACGACACGGCCGTTGTCGTTCAGGTGATCGGTGAGGTGGTGGAGGAGGAACGTCGGCGCGGCGAGGTTCACGGCCAGGACGCGATCGTAGGTGGCGGTGTCGAGCTGACCAATAGATTGCGCTCCATTGATGCCTGCGTTGCTCACGAGCACGTCGGTGCCCGTATGCCCGTGGAGCGCGACGGCATCCTTCCACTGCGCGGCAACCTGCGCGGCAGCCGCCGCACCCCGGGCCAGGTCGGCTTGGATGAGCACGGGGGTTGCACCCCCTGCGCGGATCCGGGTGGCGGTGTCCTCTGCGGCGGCACGGTCGTGGCCGTAGTGGATGCCGACCAGCCTGATCCCGTCGCGGGCGAGTCCACGTGCAATGGCGGCGCCGATGCCACGGGAGGCGCCGGTGATGAGAGCGGTCGAGCGGGGCAAGGTTCCTCCGTAGTGATCGCTACGAAATCATGTTCGGGATATCGTAGCAGTCGCTATGGAAATGAAGACGCGGCCGCGGGGTCGCCCCCGCTCGTTCGATCCGGACACCGCCCTGGAGGCGGCTCTTCTGCTGTTCTGGGAGCACGGGTACGAGGGGACAAGCCTTGCCCGGCTGCAGGAGGCGACGGGGCTGACCGCTCCCGCCTGGTATCGAGCGTTCGGGTCGAAGGAGCGCCTCTTCGAACTGGCTGTTCAGCGGTATCAGGAGCGGTACGGGTTCGGGATCCGTGACGACCTTCCCCTCGTGGCGGCGGTCGGCGACTACCTCGACCGAGCCGCACGAGAGTTCACCACGCTGCCCGGTCGCGGGTGCCTGGTGTCCACGGGGATGCTGGCGACGAGCCCGGACGCCCGCTTCGCGGCTGACGTTGTGCGGGCTGAGCGTGAGCGCGCTGTCGAGATGCTCCGCGAGCGCTTCACCCATGCCGTGACGGCTGGTGAACTCCCGGAGGGAGTCGACACCAACGCACTCGCTCGGACACTGGCCGCCTTGATCCAAGGGATGTCCGTGCAAGCCCGTGACGGTGCTGGGTACGAGCAGCTCCGCCTTGTCGCGCAGACCGCCGAGCGACTCATCCCGAACAGAGCGTAGGAGGGTCAGCGGCGGACAACGACGAGGGCCAGTGACGGGGTCTTGTCACTGGCCCTCGGGCACGTCGGTGAGCGCTGGAGATCGGAATGGGGCTACGCCACGAAACGGGTACGACGCCTGCGGGCGATCAGGTAGCCGGCACCCCCGAGGAGCAGGAGCACACCGCCCACGCCGGCCACGGTCGCGGTGCCGGCACCGGTCACCGGCAGACCGCCGCCCTCGCCACCGGCACCCGCGCTGGCGGAGGGAGCGGCGGTCGGCGCGCCGGTCGGGGTGGCGCTGGGCGTGGCACTCGCCGTGCTCGACGGGGTCGGCGTCGCGGTGGGCGGCGTGGTGAGGCCGACACCGGCGAAGCCGATCGGCCCCCCGATTCCCCCGAGTTCGCCCCACGGAGTGGCCGTCGGCAGCGTGTCACCCGTGCCCCGGACCGCCTTGGTGCCCTGCCCGGCCCACTTGTCGGCCAGCGCCTGGATGCCGCCCTGCGCGTCGGCATGCGTCTTTTGAACCACATGTACACGACGGAGGAGATGTTCTCGGCACGGGCGTCCGGGCTGGTGGAGATCCCCGCCCCCGTCACGGCCAGGCTGGCGCCGGGCGCCAGCTCGGCGTCGAACTCGCACCAGGCCGTCTCCTGGTTGCTGTCGACGGCGTACCAGCAGTTCTCGTACTTCGTGGTGAGGTCGAGGTCGTTGAGGACGCGGACCTAAAGGACGAGGCCGTCAACCGGCGCGTCGCCGACGTTCGTCACGCCGAGTACGACCGGCACGGCCTCGCCCTGACCGACCAGGTACTTACGGTTCTTGCCCGTCTCCGGGTCCTTCAACGTGCCGGCGGCGAGCTTCGCCGGGTCCGACGCGCTCGGATCCGGGGCGGCTGCGGCGGGTGTGGCGGCGAGTCCAGCCGCGAGGAGTGTGGCGCTCACGGCACAGACGTACCGGCGGATCGTCATGGAAACCCCCGTGGTGTATGACGACAATCGCGTCACCATACCGCCCGTCACCTGCGGCGCTCCGTCCACCCGGGACGGTCGGGGTCACGGTCGGGACGGACGCCACACGAACACTTCGGTGTCCGGTACCCGCTCGGAGAACCGACCGTCGTCGGACGCCTCGGTCAGCAGGCTCCGCAGCTCACCGTCGAACTCGGCCAGCCCCGGTCCGAAGAGGTGGGGTGCCGAGTCCGAGCGGGAGTACACGAAGGCGACGACGTCGTCGACGGTCCGCTCCAGTGCCAGGTCGACCGGCACCCTCAGCCGCTCGGGGCCGGCGAAGCCGGCCTGCGCCAGCACGGCGGCCTCCCCGCCGGGGGTGCCGTGCGGCAGCACGCCCTGACCCGCCCGGCGCACCGGGCCCAGGTGACGCCGTACGAGTTCCCGTATGCCATGGGCGGGAGGAAGCGGGTGCGGGAGCCCGTCCGGGGGCAGCGGCTCCTTGGCGTCGCTGATGTGGACGAACGCCCCGTCCGGGTCGAGCATCCGGCGGACCGTACCCGCCACCTGCGCCTGGTCCATCCAGTGGAAGGACTGCGCGAAGACGGCCACCCGGAAGGTACCGAGGCCGGCGGGCAGCTCCTCGGCTCGCGCCCGTACCCATCGGACGTTCCGCACGCCGGCCTGCTCGCCCCGTCGGCGCGCCTCGGCCAGCATTCCCGCGTCCGGGTCGACTCCCACCGCCGCCTCGAACAGCGGGGCGAGCGGCAGGACGACGGTGCCCGGTCCGCAATCGACGTCGAGCAGGCGCCCGGAGCCGTCCAGGTCGAGGGCCTGCTCCAGCACCTCGGGGAGGTTGGCGGCGTAGGGCAGCCGGCCCCGCGAGTAGTAGGGCGCGCTGCCGGCGAACAGGGACTCGTCCCACTCCCAGCCGTGCTCAGACGCCGAAGCGGACTTCACCCGGGTCACCGCCGATCGTCGATCGGACCCTCCCCGACCACTCCCGCAGGAGGGCGTGGACGATGTCCGGCTGTTCCAGATGCACGTTGGCCCTGCTCCGTCGAGCGCCACGAAGGTCGCACATGGGTAGTGCCGGCAGACCACCTGTTCCGTCCAACGGCGGGGTCCCGCCGAAGCCAGGCAGGTCGAGATAGATCCGCTCCCCACAACCTGGCTCCGCCGGGCAGTCGTCGAGCGCGAGCAGCAGCGGGTGGTCCACTCCGTTGCCGTGGATCGCCACCAGGGGCAGACCGTCGCCCTTCCGGCCGACGTTCGGCGGACCGCTCACTTCGTGCCGCTAGACATTGCGCACTCCGTCCAACCTCGGGCGCAACTCTTCTCGCATCTGCCGGTAGTTCGTCGGTCGCGTCTTCCAGCGGTCCTCGTTCGTCTCCTCGAATGTCACCTCGTACTTTCCGGTCGTCCGGTCGAACTGCACGAGCATCTTCACCGGCAGCAGATCACCAGGCTCGTAGTAGCTCCCCAGGTAGGCATCCACAGCCGGTCGGATGCTCGACCACCTACAGGCCACCGGCGCGACCGCGCCTTCAGGCAGGTACGCGTATCCGGACGCGCTGCGATAACCGTCGCCGAACTCCAGAACGATGGCCAGCGATTCCCAGTCCTCCACCGGTCCCTGCACGGTGCTGCCCAACGAGGGTTCGTTCATGGCCTCGATCAACGAGCGGATGAGATCGACCGTGACGTCGCTGGACATGGGAGCCGCAGTCTCAGACGTTGAACCGGAACTCGACGACGTCGCCGTCCTGCATGACGTACTCCTTGCCCTCGATCCGGACCTTGCCGGCCGCCTTCGCGGCGGCCATCGATCCGGCCGCGACCAGGTCGCCGAAGGAGACCACCTCGGCCTTGATGAAGCCGCGCTGGAAGTCGGAGTGGATCACCCCGGCGGCCTCCGGCGCGGTCGCGCCGACCGGGATCGTCCAGGCCCGCGCCTCCTTCGGCCCGGCGGTCAGGTACGTCTGGAGCCCGAGCGTGCGGAAGCCGACCCGGACGAGCTGGTCGAGGCCCGGCTCGGACTGCCCGATCGACTCCAGCAGCTCGCGGGCCTCCTCCTCGGGCAGGTCCACCAGCTCCGACTCGATCTTGGCGTCCATGAAGACCGCCTCGGCGGGGGCGACCAGGGCGCGCAGCTCGTCGAGGAACCCGGCGTTGGCCAGCTCCTCCTCGTCGACGTTGAAGACGTAGAGGAACGGCTTGGTCGTGAGCAGGTGCAGCTCACGCAGGTGCTCCAGCTCGATGCCGGCGTCCTTCGCACCGGCGTAGAGCGTCGTACCGGAGTCGAGGACCTCGACCGCCTGCTTGGCGGCGGCGACGGCGGCGGCCCGGTCCTTGCGGAGCTTGGCCTCCTTCTCCAGTCGCGGCAGCGCCTTCTCCAGGGTCTGGAGGTCGGCGAGGATCAGCTCGGTGTTGATCGTCTCGATGTCGTCGGCCGGGGAGACCTTGCCGTCGACGTGCACCACGTTCGGGTCGGAGAAGGCGCGCACCACCTGGCAGATCGCCGAGGCGTCCCGGATGTTGGCCAGGAACGCGTTGCCCCGGCCCTGCCCCTTGGACGCGCCCCGGACCAGGCCGGCGATGTCGACGAACGACACCGGCGCGGGGAGCACCTTCTGCGAGTCGAAGATCTCGGCCAGCTTGTGCAGCCGCTCGTCGGGCAGGCCGACCACGCCGACGTTCGGCTCGATGGTGGCGAACGGGTAGTTCGCCGCGAGCACGTCGTTCTTGGTCAGCGCGTTGAACAGGGTGCTCTTGCCGACGTTGGGCAGGCCGACGATCCCGATGCTCAGACTCACGACGAGCCAGCTTACGCGCCGACCGCCGGCCGTTCACGTCGGGCGGCGCGTCCAGGTCGACGGGGTCGCGGGCGCGCGGCGAACGGGCGTACCCGGAAAACGGGTGCCGGGGACGACGGGCCGTTGTTACCCTGCGCTGCCGAAGATCTACGGGGAGGCACGATGGCCCAGCGAGTTGTCCCGGCACAGCTGCCCGAGCTGTACGTCGCGGCGGACGTGGAGGCCGACGGGCCGATCCCCGGCCCGTACAGTATGTTGTCGCTCGGCCTGGCGGTCGCCGGCCACCCCCGGCTGACCTTCTACACCGAGCTGAGGCCGATCTCGGACGAGTACGTCTCCGAGGCGCTCGCCGTCTCCGGGCTGGACCGGGAGCGGCTGCGGCGGGAGGCACCCGCGCCGGAGGTCGCGATGGCCGCCGCCGCCCGCTGGGTGGAGGGGCTGCGGCGGATCGGTAGGCCGGTGTTCCTCGCCGCTCCCGCCGTCTGGGACGGCATGTTCGTGCACTGGTACTTCGTCCGGTTCGTCGGCCGCAGCCCGTTCGGGGCGACCGGCTCCGGGGTGGACCTGCGCAGCTACTACATGGGGCTGACCGGCCGGGAGTGGTCCCGCAGCCACAAGAGCACGGCGAAGCGGGAACTGGGGCTGACCCACTTGTCGCACACCCACCACGCCGGCGAGGACGCCGCCGAGCTGGCCCAGGTGTTCGACGCCCTCCGCCGGTCCCGGCAACGGCGCGGGCTCAGCCCAGCAGACGAGGGATGATCGGGGTCTCGGTGACCGTGCCGTCGGCGTTGCGGCTCACCTCGTACGCGGACGCCCCCTCGCGGTCGGCGACCGCCTCGACCAGCGTGGTCCCCCGGTAGACCAGGCCGACGCCGTCGTCGGTGCAGTGGGCGGTGGGCAGGGTGCCGTCGCCGACCAGCTGGTGGATCAGCGGCCGGCGCTGGTCCTCGCTGTTGTAGTGCACCCCGTTGCCGTACGGGAGGAAGCCCAGTCCGGCGGTGAACGGGCGCAGTGTCGGGCCGTAGCTGTCGGTGGCCCCGCCGACGTGCCAGCAGATCGAGCCGGCGGAGACCCCGCCCAGCACCACCCCGGCCGCCCAGCACTCGCGGAGGATCTCGTCGAGCCCGTGCACCCGCCAGACGGCGAGCAGGTTGGCGACGCTACCGCCGCCGACCCAGACGACGTCCTGGGCGAGCAGGTGGGCCCGGACGTCCTCGACGTTGGGCATCGGGAACAGGTTGAGGTGGGAGAGGCGGAACCGGGTGCCGGCGAACGCTCCGTAGAGGGCGGTCAGCGTGGTCGGCTGGTCCCCCTCGGCCTGCCCGAGAAAGCACATCCTCGGTGCCGGGCCGGCCTCGGCCAGCTCGGCGGCCAGCTCGAAGACCGGGCCGGGTCGCCAGTCCCAGGGGCCACGGCGACGGCTGAAGAAACCGATGCTGGTGGCGAGGATGGTGGGTTCGCTGGCGGGCACGGGCTCCCCTTCCGGTCCGGCTTACCGGGACCCGCCCCATCCTGCCGTACCGGCACCGACCGCCGTCGCCCGCCGCGTCCGCCGGCCCGGGGCCGTCGCCTGAGGTGCCTGCAGGGGCCCCCTCCTCGTCAAAAAGCGGTAGCAGGGGACCCCTGCAGGCACCGCACGCCGCCGCCCACGACTGATCGGGGGTACCCGGTACGGGGGCGGTCAGGGACGCTCGGGTTCCACCGCGGCGAGCAGGTCCCGGAGCAGGTCGGCGAGGCGGGCCTGGTCGTCGGCGGGGAGCGCGTCGAGGATCCGGCGCTGCACCTCCAGTCCGGCGTCGACGGCCTCCTCGACCACCCGACGGCCGGCGTCGGTGAGGGTGACCTGGAGAGCGCGCCGGTCCGCCGGGTCCGGCGAGCGCCGCAGCAGTCCCGCGCGTTCCAGCTTGTCGAGGCGACCGGTCATACCGCCGGAGGTGAGCATCAGCGCCGCGGTGAGCGCCTTCGGCGAGAGGGTGTACGGAGCACCGGCCCGCCGCAGCGAGGCCAGCACGTCGAACTCGCCACGGGTGATCCCCCAGCGGGCGTAGACCTGCTCTTGCGCGTCACCGACGAGCCGGGCCAGCCGGTAGACGCGGCCGAAGACGGCCATCGGCTCGGGACGCATGTCGGGGCGCTCCCGGCGCCACTGCTCGACGATGACGTCCACGTCGTCGGGGGTCGTCCGCTCAGCCACCCCCGGATTCTCCCCGGCACCCACCGCCGGCCACGCGCCGGGCGGCCCTGCCGACCGACCCGGTGGTGCCGCATCCCACATCAATCTCACCGGCAAGTATCTTAGCGCTAAGCTATTTGGTGGTGAGAGGAGTTTCCGATGATCCGCCGCTGGACCGACACCGCCCTGACCGCCCTCGCTCCCGTCGCCTGGGGCACCACCTACCTGGTCACCACCGAACTGCTGCCGCCGGACCGGCCGCTGTGGTCCGGGACGCTACGCGCCCTCCCCGCCGGACTGCTCCTGCTCGCCGTCACCCGTCAACTGCCGCACGGATCGTGGTGGTGGCGCTCGGCGGTGCTCGGCGCCCTGAACATCGGCGCGTTCTTCCCGCTGCTCTTCTACTCGGCGTACCACCTGCCCGGCGGCACCGCCGCCGTGCTGGGCACCATCCAGCCGCTCCTGGTCGCCGGACTGACCGTCCTGGTGCTGGGTGAGCGCCCCCGACCCCGCGCGCTGGTCGCCGCCGTCGCCGCGCCGCTCGGGGTGGCCCTGGTGGTGCTCCGCCCCGACGCCGCGCTGGACCCCCTGGGGGTGGCCGCCGGGCTGGCCGCCACCCTGGCGATGGGCACCGGCCTCGTCCTCACCCGCCGCTGGGGACGCCCGGCCGGCGCCGGCACCCTCGCCGTCACCGCCTGGCAGCTCACCGTGGGCGGACTGCTGGTGGCGCCTCTCGCCCTGGTCGACGAGGGCCCACCACCGGTCCCGGACGCCCCGGCCGTGCTCGGATACGCCTGGCTGGGGTTGGTCGGGACGGCGCTGGCGTACGCGCTCTGGTTCCGGGGCGCGGCCCGGCTCGCGGTCACCCAGGTCTCCCTGCTCGGCGCGTTGAGCCCGCTCACCGCCGCCGTGCTGGGCTGGCTCGTGCTGGACCAGGCGCTCACCCCGGTGCAGCAGGCCGGGTTCGCCGTCGCCGTCGCCGCCACCGTCGCCGGGCAACTCGCACCACGGCCCGGTGCCCGGCCCCCGGCGCCCTCCGCTGACCAGACCCCGCCTCCCCCACCACTCGGCTGCCCGATCCCTGCCGGTGACCAGCCCTCGGCCTCCTCCGCTGGTCAGCCTCCGGCGACCACTCAACCCCCGGCGGCCACTCAGCCTCCGGTGACCACTCAGCCCCCGGTGACCACTCAGCCTCCGGTGACCACTCAGCCTCCGGCGGCCACTCAGCCGACGGCGTCGTATCCGGTCGGCGCGCCTGGCGGGCCGGCGTCGAACTCGGGCAGGTCGGCCGCGTCCAGCTCACCGGCAGCAGACCTGGGCAGCGCGAACCGGTCACCGGCGGTGGGCGGGGCGGCGTACGACTCGCCGAGCATCCAGCGCACCTCGTCGACCGTCCAGCCGAGCCCGGCGCGACCGGCGATCTCCCCGATCAGCCGGCGACCGACCCGGGTGTCGTCGTCGTAGAACCGCAGGCACCAGTGGTGCGTCCACATGCCCAACGCCCGCAGCCCGGCATCGTCGAGCGACCGGACGAGTCGGCCACAGGCGGTGTCGGCGAACCTGCGACCCGGATCGCCGGCGCGGTCCCGTTCGATCGCGCCGACCGCCGCCGGGGCGACCGCCCGCATCCGGTCGTAGAACCCCTGCACCACCGCCCGATCGAGCCCGGGTCGCGCCGACCATGCCTCCACCCGTCCCGGCCCGGCCACGCTCCCCATCGACGCACCCCTTCTTGAGTTGGCCCCGGACGGTACCCGCTCCCTCCGACACTTTCCGCGCCGGCCGGCCCGAAAGGGTTGCAGGGGCACCCTGCACGACAGAAAGCGGTAACAAGGTGCCCCGGCAAACAAAGTGAGGTGGGCCAGGTCCGTTTTCCGCGAGCCGGCGGGCCGGTCGGCGGGGCAGGATCGGTGGCGTGGAGCTGGATTTCGAGCGGTGCTATCGGGCGGTCGACAGTCGTGACCAGCGGTTCGACGGCTGGTTCTACACCGGCGTGACCTCGACCGGGATCTACTGCCGACCGTCCTGCCCGGCAATGACGCCGAAACGGGAGAACGTCCGGTTCTTCCCGTCGGCCGCCGCCGCCCAGGGCGCCGGCCTGCGTGCCTGTCGCCGGTGCCGGCCCGACGCCGCGCCCGGCTCGCCGGAGTGGGACGTCCGGGCCGACGTGGTGGGGCGGGCGATGCGCCTGATCGCCGACGGAGTGGTCGACCGGGACGGCGTGCCCGGACTGGCCGCGCGACTCGGCTACACCGAACGGCACCTGCACCGGATGCTCCGCGCCGAACTGGGTGCCGGCCCCCTGGCCCTGGCCCGTGCGCAACGCGCGCAGACCGCCCGGGTGCTGATCGAGACCACCGGACTGGGCATGGCGGAGATCGCCTTCGCCGCCGGGTTCGGCAGCGTCCGGCAGTTCAACGACACGGTACGCGAGGTCTTCGCACTCGCCCCGTCCGAGTTGCGCGCCACCCAGGGGCGGGGGCCGGTGGCCGGGGGCGCGGGCACCATCACGGTACGGCTGGCGTACCGGCCGCCCCTGCACGTCGGGTCCCTGCTGGAGTTCCTGGCGCTACGGGCGGTCCCCGGCGTCGAGGAGGTGCACGACGGGACGTACCAACGGGGGTTGTCCCTCCCGCACGGTCCCGGCGAGGCGGCGCTGACCCCGACGGCCGGGTACGTCTCGGCCACGCTCCGCCTGGCCGACCTGCGCGACCTCGCCCCGGCGGTGGCCCGGTGCCGCCGCCTGCTGGACCTGGACGCCGATCCGGTGGCGGTCGACGCCACCCTGGCGGCGGACCCGGCCCTGGCCGGACCGGTCGCGGCGGAGCCCGGCGTCCGACTCCCCCGCACCCCGGACGGCGCCTTCGAGGCGGCCGTGCGCGCCATCCTCACCCAGCAGATCTCACTCCGCAGTGCCCGCCCACTCCTCTCCCTCCTCCTCACCCACTGCCCGCCCGAGGTTCCTCCCGTCGATCGTGAAATCGGCCGGGATGCCGGTCTCGGGGAGCACCCCCGACGGGACGGGCTGCGCGGGTTTCCGGGGGCACGGGAGGTGGCGGCGGTTGCGGACGAGGGGTTCCGGGGGCCGACGGGGCGGCGGGAGGCGATCCGGGCACTCGCGCGGTCGGTGGCCGACGGGGAAGTGTCCCTGGACGGGGAGTGGTCCCAGACCCGCCGGCAGCTGCTGGCGTTGCCGGGGATCGGCCCCTGGACCGCCGGTTACGTCGCCATGCGGGGGCTCGGCGACCCGGACGTCTTCCTTCCCACCGACCTCGCGGTCCGCCGGGGCGCCCGCGCCCTCGGCCTTCCCGACGACCCGTTGACCCTCGACGCGCACGCCGAACGCTGGCGTCCCTGGCGTTCGTACGCGGTGGTCCGACTCTGGAGAGCAGCAGCATGACCGGAACGAGCACGATCGACAGCAGCACGGTGGACACCCCGGCCGGACCGTTCAGTGTCCTGGTCACGCCCGACGGGGCGGTCCGGGCCGCCGGGTTCACCGGTGACCCGGACGGGCTACTCGGCCTGGTCCACCCGACCCTGCGCGGGGACCTGCGCAGCCGGCCCGAAGTGGGGGCGGTGACCGTGGCCGTGGCCGCCTACCTCGACGGGGACCTCGCCGCGATCGACACGGTGCCGGTCGAGCAGCACACCGGCGGGGTCTTCATGGCGCACGCCTGGCAGGTGCTGCGCGACGTCAAACCCGGCGACCCGGTCACGTACACCACGTACGCGGCGCTCGCCGGCCGCCCGGCGGCGGTACGCGCGGCGGCGGCGGCCTGCGCGCGCAACGCCGCCGCCCTCTTCGTCCCCTGCCACCGGGTGTTGCGCACCGACGGGAGCCTCGGCGGCTACCGATGGGGGCTGGACGTGAAAAAGTGGCTTCTCGGTCACGAGCGGCGGTTGACGGCAAGTTGACCGTCATGGAAGTCACGCTTACCGATACCGTCGGGGAGTGGCTGCGGACGGTGACCGCGTTCCCGCCACCAGGGGGAGCATGCACAACCTGTGGCGGCTGCGCAGCTACCTGCGCCCGCACGTCAGCGAGTTCTGCTGGCTGCTGGTCGCCGGGCTGACGGCCACCGCAGCCGGCCTCGCCGTGCCGCTACTGGTCCAGCGGGTGGTCGACGGCCCGCTGGCCCGACGCGACCCGGCCGGGCTGGTGCAGCTCGGCACGCTTGTCCTGCTGCTCGGCCTGGTCGAGGCGGTGTTGATCTTCGTCCGACGGTGGACCCAGGCGTCGTCGTCGGTGGGCATGGAGGCGGCCATCCGGGCCGACCTCTACGCCCACCTGCAACGCCTGCCAGCGAGCTTCCACGACCGGTGGCAGTCCGGGCAGCTCATCGCGCGCGCCACCGGCGACCTGTCGATGATCCGCCGCTTCCTCTCCTTCGGGCTGCTCTTCCTGATTCTCAACCTGGTCACCTACCTGGCCGTGGTGGTGCTGCTGCTCCGGCTGCACCCGTCACTCGGGCTCCTGGTCGCGGCGAGCGCCGTACCGCTGGTCCTGATCAGCCGCCGGTTCGCCCGCGCGTACCACGCCGCCGCCCGCCGGATGCGTGACCAGCAGGGCGACGTCGCGACGCTGGTCGAGGAGACCGCCCAGGGGATCCGGACGGCCCGCGCGTTCGGCCGGGGCCCGGAGCTGGCCACCCGGTTCGGGGCCGGTGCGCGGGCCCTGCACGACACCGCCGTCGGCAAGAGCCGGCTACTGGCCCGCACCTCGGCCCTGTTCGACCTGGTGCCGAACCTGACCCTGGGCGTGGTGCTGGTCACCGGGGTGGCCGCCGCCGCGCGGGGCACCCTCACGGTCGGCGAGCTGGTCGCCTTCGTCAGCCTGCAACTGATGCTGATCTGGCCGGTCAACTCGCTGGGTTGGATCATCGCCAACGGGCAGGAGGCGGCGACCGCCGCCGACCGGATCCAGGAGGTGCTGGACACCCCACCGGCGATCACGGACCGGCCGTACGCGGTGACGCCGGCCCGCAACGAGGTACGCGGACGGCTGCGCTTCGAGCGGGTCGGCTTCGGTTACCCGGGCAGCGCAGCCCCGGTGCTGCGGGACGTCGAGTTGACCGTCGAACCGGGCGAGACGCTCGCCCTGGTCGGCGCGACCGGCTCGGGCAAGAGCACGCTGCTCTCCCTCGTCGCCCGGCTGCACGAGGTGGGGACCGGACGGATCACCCTGGACGGGCACGACCTGCGCGACCTGCGACTCGCCTCGCTACGCCGGTTGGTCGGGGTGGCCTTCGAGGAGCCGGCCCTGTTCAGCATGTCGGTCTGGGAGAACCTCACCCTCGGCCATCCCGACGCCGACGCCGACGAGGTGCGCGCGGCGCTCGCGCTGGCACAGGCCGACTTCGCGTACGGCCTGCCGTGGGGACTGTCCACCCGGGTCGGCGAACAGGGGCTCTCCCTCTCCGGTGGGCAGCGGCAGCGGCTCGCCCTGGCCCGGGCGGTGCTCGGCCGCCCGGCCGTGCTGGTGCTGGACGACCCGCTCTCCGCGCTGGACGTACACACCGAGGCGCTGGTCGAGCAGGCGCTGCGCCGGGTGCTGCGGGACACCACGGCACTGCTGGTGGCGCACCGCCCCTCGACGGTCGCCCTGGCCGACCGGGTGGCCCTGCTCGACCGGGGGCGGATCACCGCCGTCGGCACCCACGCCGAACTGCTCTCGACCGAGCCGGCGTACCGTGCGCTGCTCTGTCCGGAGCCGACGACAGCGACGCAGGCGACGGTCGCGGCGCAGGGACCGACGGCGGTGGCCCGGACGACAGCCGTCCCGCCGGACGGACCGACGACCGCGCGAACGACGACGGTGGAGGAGCGGCCGATCGTGGTGGCGGGCGGCGGGTTGGTCGGGCTCGCGGCCGGGGCGGAGCCGGTGGACCGGGCGGTCTCCCCGTGACGGCCCCGGAACCCGTGCGGACGGAGCAGCCGACCGGAACGGACCGCACCACCGGAACGGAACAGCCGGCCGCAGCAGCGCACATCACCGCAGCCGGTACGGAACAGCCGGCCGCAGCAGCGCGGTCCGACGGAGCGGATCCGGTGGACCTGGGACGTTGGCGGGGGCGCGGCACCGATCCGGACGCCGACTGGAGCCGGGCCGAGGAGGACGGTCCGGAGGCGGTCGCGCGGCTGCGGGCCCGCAGCCGGGCCCTCCTGGGAGACCTGCTGCGGCCGCACCGGGGCCGGCTCGCGCTGGCCGTCTCGCTGCTGCTGGCGCAGAACGCCGCCGGACTGGCCGGACCGTTCCTGGTGATGTACGGCATCGACCATGCGATCGGGCCGCTGCGCGCCGACGATCCGGGACCGCTGGTGACCGTCGCGGCGGCCTTCGGGGTGGCCGCCGTCGTCGAGTACGCGAGCAAGCGCGGCTTCCTCACCCTCTCCGCGCGGATCGGCCAGGCCGTCCTGCTCGACCTGCGCCAGCGGGTGTACGGGCACTTCCTGCGCCTGCCCGTGGCCTTCCACGAGCGGTACACCTCGGGACGGATGGTCTCCCGGCTCACCAGCGACCTGGACTCGATCGCGGAGCTGCTCGACGGAGGTGTGGACAACCTCGTACTCGCCGTGCTGTCGATCCTCTCGGTGGCCGGCGTACTGCTCTGGCTGGATCCGCCGCTGGCTGCGGTGACCCTGCTCGCCTTCCCGCTGCTGTTCTGGCTGTCCCGCTGGTTCGCGCGGGCGTCGACCGCCGCGTACCGGCGCACCCGGGAGGCGGCGGCGCTGGTGATCATCCACCTGGTGGAGTCGCTGCGCGGGATCCGGGCCGTGCAGGCGTACCGGCGGGAGGCCCGCAACCAGCGCATCTTCGAGGCGGTGAACGACGACTACCGGCGCTCCAGCGTGCACGCGTTCCAGTTGATCGCGGTGTACTCGCCGGGCATCAAGCTGGTCGGCAACGTCACCGTGGCCGGGGTGCTGACCTACGGCGGGTGGCGGGTACTCGGCGGCCGGCTCGACCTCGGCGTACTCGCCGCGTTCCTGCTCTACCTGCGCCGCTTCTTCGAGCCCATGCAGGAGCTGAGCCAGTTCTACAACGCGTTGCAGTCCGCCACGGCGGGGCTGGAGAAGCTCGCCGGGGTGCTCGACGAGCGGCCCGAAGTCGCGGAGCCGACCCGCCCGGAACCGCTGCCGGCCGGCGGGGTCCGGGGCGCGGTGCGGTTCCGTTCGGTGAGCTTCGGCTACCGGACGGGGACACCGGTCCTCACCGACCTCGACCTGGAGGTGCCGGCCGGACAGACCGTCGCCCTGGTGGGGGCGACCGGGGCGGGCAAGTCCACGGTGGCGAAGCTGCTCGCCCGGTTCCACGATCCGGACGCCGGTACGGTCAGCCTGGACGGGGTGGACCTGCGCGACACGTCCGACGCCGACCTGCGCCGGACGGTGGTGCTGGTCACCCAGGAGAACCACCTGTTCAGCGGCACGGTGGCGGAGAACATCCGGTTCGGCCGACCGGACGCGGACGACGCGGCGGTGCGGGCGGCCGCGCGGGCGGTCGGGGCGCACGACTTCATCGCCGCGCTCCCCGACGGGTACGCCACCGAGGTGCACCGGCGCGGTGGGCGGCTCTCCGCCGGGCAACGGCAGCTCGTCGCGTTCGCCCGGGCGTTCCTGGCCGACCCGAGGGTGCTGATCCTCGACGAGGCGACCTCGTGCCTGGACGCGCCCACCGAACGGGTGGTGCAGCACGCGCTCGGCACCATCCTGCGCGACCGGACCGCGCTGGTGATCGCGCACCGGCTCTCCACGGTACGGATCGCCGACCGGGTTCTGGTGCTCGACGGCGGCCGGATCGTCGAGGACGGCACGCCCGCCGACCTGGTCAGCGACGGTGGCCGGTACGCCGCCCTGCACCGGCAGTGGCGCGACTCCCTGGCCTGAGCCGCCCGGGCCCGACCGCCCCGGTCCGGTCTCCGCTCCCGGGACCGGGAGCGGATCAGCCGGGGATGCCAGGTGCGGTCGGGGTGCCCGGTCGGGTCGGGGTGTCCAGGTCCCGGAGGCGGTCGACCACCCGGCCGAAGGCGAAGAGGAGCGCCAGCAGCAGGGCGGCGGTGCCGACGAGCACCGGCAGCGTGAACGTGGGCTCCGACCGGACGTTCTGGAACTGCGCCCGGACCGCGACCGGTGACAACGCCTGGGCGGTGAGCGTCCAGGCGACGAAGCCGAGCACCAGCGCCGCCGGGAGCCACCCCCGTTCAATGCCGGGGTCGACGGCCCCGCTGCCGTCCTCCTCGTCGGGGTCGCGGGTGGCCGGGAAGGTCAGCCCGAACCCGAGAGCCAGGCCCAGCCCGAGGGCGGCGAGCACCGGCCCGACGGTGAGCGCGGAGGGAAGTTCGGCGCGTACCGCCGGGGCGGCCAGGGGAAGCGCGACGGCCGCCAGGGCGACGCCGAGGGCGTCCCACGGCAGGACCCGCGCCGCGTGCCGCGCGAGCAGCGCACCGGCCGACACCGCGACGAGGCCCGTCACCGCCACCAGCAGCACCCGTCGGGGCGAGGTGGCGAGGTCGAGCGCCCAGGCCACCAGGCTCACCGGGGCCGCCGCGAAGCCGAGCACCACCCAGCGCGCCCCGACCAGGCCGACCGCGCGGTGGGCGTACCAGAGCAGGACCAGCCCCGCCACCACCGCGATGGCGACGGTCGAGTGGTTGGCGAGCGTCTCCACGGCCTGCTCCCGGCGCGGCCCGGCGAGGCCGTCCGGACTGACCCGGAACGCCCGGACCATCCACGAGCGCACCAGGAGACCGCCGAGCACGAGGAGGCCGGCGAGGACGACCACGATCACCGGCGTCCAGCGCAGCGGCGAGGGCACGGGCCGCGGTGCGGCACCCCGCCGCCGGTACGCGAGCAGCGCGGCGACCACGGTGACCCCGAGGGCCAGCCAGAGCTGCACCGGGAACGACGGGATCGGACCGCGCTCCGCCACGGCGGACCGGACCACAGCCGCGTACGCCGGTTGGCAGGCCAGGCCGACGGCGAGCCCGACGGCCACCGGCGCGCGTGCCGGACGGGCGGCCTGGCCGACCGCGAGCAGCACCCCGCCGAGCGCCAACCCCCCCGCCGACCGCCGCGCCGAGGTGCGCCACCAGCTGCCCCGGCGCGGGCGCGCCCACCGGGACCAGCAGCGCCGCGTCCGCGGCCCGGTCGGCGACGGTGGCCAGCAGCAGCCCGGCGACGGCGACCAGCCATCCGGACACCCGGTACAGCGCCAGGGTCACCGCCGCGGCGAGCGCGAGCGCGTCCGGGCCCAGCACACCGACCCGGACCGGCGCGGCCGGGACCAGGTCGGTGAAGCCGGTCGACACCACCAGGGACGGGAGCGCGGCCACGAAGACCGCCCCGACGGCAGCCGCCGCGACCGCCGCTACCAGTGTTTCCATGCCACCCGGGACCCGGCGGGTCGTCGGCGGACCTGTTGGTCGGATGCTCGAACCGTCGCCCATGGCACGCCTCCCCCGCGTTCGGAACGCCGATGCTGTCACAGTGGCCGCGTCCCCGTTCCCCGCCGGCCTGTCCGACTTCCGGAGCCGGCTGCCGGCGGGGCCGGACCGATAACGCGGAGCGCCGCGGCGGCGGCCGGTTCTACGATCGACCGATGACTGATACGGCGAGGACGGCGCGCGCCGGAGTCCCCGAGCGTCCGACCCTGGACGGCATCGAGGAGACCTGGGCGCGCCGCTGGCAGGAGGAGGGCACGTACGCGTTCGACCGCTCGAAGGAGCGGGCGGACGTATACGCGATCGACACCCCGCCGCCGACCGTATCCGGCGAGCTGCACATGGGACACGTCTTCTCGTACACGCACACCGACACGGTGGCCCGCTTCCAGCGGATGCGCGGCAAGGCGGTCTTCTACCCGATGGGCTGGGACGACAACGGCCTGCCGACCGAGCGC
Organism: Micromonospora inyonensis; assembly: GCF_900091415.1. Classification (NCBI taxonomy): domain Bacteria; kingdom Bacillati; phylum Actinomycetota; class Actinomycetes; order Micromonosporales; family Micromonosporaceae; genus Micromonospora; species Micromonospora inyonensis. Next base: position 495,163 of record NZ_FMHU01000001.1, read on the forward strand.
CGGGTGCAGAACGTGTACGGGGTGCGCTGCGACCCGTCGCTGCCGTACGACCCGGACTGGACGCCGCCGGACGCCCCGGTGGACGACGCGGCCCGCAGGGACCCGACACCGATCTCCCGGCGCAACTTCGTGGAACTGTGCGAGACGCTGACCGCCATCGACGAGCAGGTCTTCGAGGCGCTGTGGCGGCGGCTCGGGCTGTCGGTGGACTGGTCGCTGACGTACACCACGATCGGGCGGGCGGCGCGGGCCACCTCGCAGCGGGCGTTCCTGCGCAACCTGGCACGCGGGGAGGCGTACCAGGCGGAGGCCCCGACCCTCTGGGACGTCGGCTTCGCCACCGCCGTGGCCCAGGCGGAGCTGGAGGACCGGGAGCGGCCGGGCGCGTACCACCGGCTGCGGTTCCACGCCCCCGGCGGGCGGGAGGTGCTGATCGACACCACCCGGCCGGAGTTGCTGCCGGCCTGTGTGGCGCTGGTCTGCCATCCGGACGACGAGCGCTACGCCGACCTGGTCGGCGGCTCGGTGCGTACCCCGGTCTTCGGGGTCGAGGTGCCGGTGCGCGCGCACCCGCTGGCGGACCCGGCCAAGGGCACCGGCGTCGCCATGGTCTGCACCTTCGGCGACCTGACCGACGTGACCTGGTGGCGGGACCTGGACCTGGACACCCGGGTGGTGGTCGGCCGGGACGGGCGGCTGCTGCCGGAGCCGCCGGACGGGGTGCCGGCCGGGCCCTACGCGGCGTTGGCCGGGCAGACCGTCAACGGTGCCCGCCGGGCGGTGGTGGACCTGCTGACCGAGGCGGGTGACCTGGTCGGCGAGGCACGTCCGATCACCCACCCGGTGAAGTTCTACGAGCGGGGCGACCGGCCGCTGGAGATCGTCTCCACCCGGCAGTGGTACCTGCGCAACGGCGGCCGGGACGCGGAACTCCGCGCGGACCTGCTGGCCCGGGGCGCGGAGTTGAACTGGGTGCCGGCACACATGCGCCACCGCTACGAGCACTGGGTGGGCGGCCTGACCGGCGACTGGCTGGTCAGTCGGCAGCGGTTCTTCGGCGTGCCGGTGCCGGTGTGGTACCGGCTCGACGACGCTGGCGAGCCGGTCTGGTCCCAGCCTCTCACACCGGACGAGTCCACGCTCCCGGTCGACCCGTCCAGCGAGCCGGCTCCCGGCTTCGACGAGTCGCACCGCAATCGACCGGGCGGCTTCGTCGGAGACCCGGACGTACTGGACACTTGGGCCACCTCGTCGCTGACCCCGCAGATCGTCGGCGGCTGGGAGACCGACCCGGACCTGTTCGCCCGGGTCTTCCCGATGGACCTGCGCCCGCAGGGGCAGGAGATCATCCGTACCTGGCTCTTCTCCACGGTGGTCCGCGCGCACGCCGAACACGGGGTGCTGCCCTGGCGGGACGCGGTCCTCTCCGGCTGGATCCTCGACCCGGACCGGAAGAAGATGTCCAAGTCCAAGGGGAACGTGGTGACCCCGATGGCGCTGCTGACCGAGCACGGCTCGGACGCCGTCCGGTACTGGGCTGCCAGCGGCAAGCCCGGCATGGACCTGGCCTTCGACCCGGCGCAGATCCGCATCGGACGGCGGCTGGCCACCAAGCTGCTCAACGCGTCGAAGTTCGCCCTCGGGCTGGGCGCCGCCGACGCGTTGCGCGCCCCGGCGACGGAACCGCTGGACACCGCCATGCTCGCCGAACTCTCCGGCGTGGTCGCGACGGCGACCACCGCCTTCGACGGGTACGACCACACGGCCGCCCTCCAGGCGACCGAGGCGTTCTTCTGGCGGTTCTGCGACGACTACATCGAACTGGTGAAGGAACGCGCCTACGGCACCGGGCCCGGGGCGGACTCGGCCCGCGCGGCGCTCGCCACCGCGCTGTCGGCGCAGTTGCGCCTCTTCGCGCCGGTGCTGCCGTACGTGACCGAGGAGGTCTGGTCGTGGTGGCGGTACGGCTCGGTGCACCGGGCGCCCTGGCCCACCACGCACGAGGTCCAGGGGGCCGTCCGGGGCACCGGTGACCCGGCGCTGCTGCGGCTGGCCGGGGACGCGTTGAGCCAGGTGCGGCGGGCCAAGTCGGAGCGGAAGCTCTCGATGCGGACACCGGTGCCGTTGGCCGAGGCGCTCGCCCCGGCCGCCGTGCTCGACCAGCTCGCCCTGGTCGCCGACGACCTGCGTGCCGCCGGCCGGATCACCACCCTGGACCCGGTCCCCGATCGCACCACCGAACTCGTCATCGCCTGCGCGTTCTGACGTGGTGGTGGCGGTGCGTGTTTGGTGGTAGCAGGGGACCCCTGTTACCGCATTTTGATGAGCAGGGGACCCCTGCTACCACCTGATGAGGAGGAGGGGTCCCCTGCCACCACCTCAGCTGGTCTCGCCGGCGACGCTGAAGGATCGGAGACGGCGGACCGCCAGGGCGGTGAAGCCGAGGACGGCCAGCGTGGTCATCACCGCCGACACCGGCACGGACACCGTGGTGGAGAGCAGTGCGGTGGGGGCGATCCGGTCGGCGAGCGCGATCACGTACTGCTGGATGGAGAGCACCTTGGTGCCGCTGACGAAGTTGCCGAGCAGCCCCTCCCAGATCAGCACGTAGACCAGACCGAGCAGCACCGGTCGCCGGGTGACCAGGCTGAGCGCCACGAACAGGGCCGAGTACGCCAGCGCGCCGACCGCCGACGCGAGCGCCAGCGCCAGGCCGAAGCGGACCGAGTGGGCGAGCACGCCCGCGACGTAGAGCGGCACGGCGCAGGAGACCGCGGTGACCACGGCCGCCACCCCGAGTTTCGGCAGCACGATCTGCCAGCGGGGCAGCGGCTTGGTCAGGATGTGCACCACGGTGCCGTCGTCGATCTCGGCACCGAGCACGCCGGTGCCGACGATCAGGGCGACCACCGGCAGCACCACGGCCAGGCCCAGCCCGACCAGCACCGGCGGCCCCCACTGGCCGGGGTCGACCCCGAGCGCCCGGGAGAGCACCGCCAGCCCCACCACGATCAACGGCAGCGGGATGAGCATCAGGAACCGGCGGCGGCCGAAGAGGCCCCGGGCGGTGATCCAGGTGACGGTCGACATGTCAGCCTCTTCCGTGCGTGACTGCGGGACTCACTCGCTGCGCTCGTTCATTCCTCGCCCGCACAGTCATGCCTCCACCAGGTAGGAGAAGACGCTCTCCAGGGACTCGTCCTCGGGCAGCAGTCGCCGCACCCGGATGCCCCGGTCGAGCGCGATCCGGGGCAACGCGCGGGTGAACGCCCCGTAGTCGCCCGCCCGTACGGTCAACCCGGAACGGTCCAGTTCGACCCCGTTGACCGACGGCTCGCCCATCAGCGCCACGGCCAGCGCCCGGTCGTCGGTGGACTGGACCGCGAAGACGTGCGGCCGGTTCGTCATCAGCCGGCGGATCGTGCGGAAGTCGCCGGAGGCGGCCAGCCGCCCGGCCACCATCACCTGGACGGTGCCGGAGACCTGCTCGACCTCCTCCAGGATGTGCGAGCTGAACAGGATGGTCCGGCCGGCGTCGCCGAGGCTGTGCAGCAGTTGCATCATGTGCAGCCGCTGGCGCGGGTCCATGCCGTTGAAGGGCTCGTCGAGCAGGAGCACCTGCGGGTCGTGCACCAGCGCGGCGGCCACCCGGGTGCGTTGCCGCATGCCCTTGGAGTAGGTGCCGATCCGGCGCCCCTGCGCGCTCTCCATCTCGACCAGGCCGATCGCCCGCCGGGCCGCCGCCTCCGGGTCGGGCAGCTTGTGCAGCTTGGCACTGGCCAGGACGAACTCGTACGCGGTGAGGAAGGTCTGCACCGCCTCGCGCTCGCTGACCAGACCGAGCCGCCGGTACACGTCCGGGTTGCGCCAGGTGGGCGTGCCGTCGAGGGTGACCGTGCCCCGGGACGGGGACAGGAACCCGGCCATCATGTGCAGCAGGGTGGTCTTGCCGGCCCCGTTCGGACCGAGCAGGCCGGTCACCCCCGGGCCGAGGGACATGGTGACGTCGTTGACCGCCACCACGTTGCCGTACCAGCGGGAGACGCCGGCCAGGGTCATTTCACTCATGCGGAGGCGACCTTCCGGTAACGGACGAGCAGCAGCGCGACGGAGGCGGCCACCAGGACCACGGCGGCCACGGCGTAGAGCGGGCCGAATCCGCCGATCGGGAGGTCCGTCGAGCCGCCGCCGGGCGAGGAGAGCAGGTCACCGAGGGCCCAGCCGCCGATCGCCTGCACCAGGGTGGACGGGGACGCCAGGAAGGCCAGCTCGTTGACCGTGTTCGACGGCATCACCTGGAGCGTGCCGACGATCGGAGTCGTCATCAGGAACACCGCGACCACGCCACCGGCGGCGAACGCCCGCTTGCCGGTGAGCGAGGCGACCAGCAGCCCGACCGAGGCGAAGACCACCGCCCACAGCCCGGCGTAGAGCAGCCCGGGCAGCAGGTCGAGCAGTTCGTCCCAGGCACCCCGCCAGCCCTTGCCGGTGGTGAACGCGGCCCCGATGAACATCAGCAGTTGCGGTGCGCCGAGCAGCAGCCAGAGCGCGGTCACCAGGGCGGCGAGCTTGGCCAGTGGGTAGTCGGAGCGGGGCAGCGGCCGGGAGAAGTAGAGCGGGAGCACGCCGCTGCGCAGGTCCCGGGAGACCAGCTCGGGCGCGACCACCGCGACGAAGAAGATCACCAGCCAGCTCATCGCGTCGGCGAACTGGGCGTACGTCAGCACGACCTCGCCGATCTGGGTACGTACCGCGGTCGCCCCGGCGGCGACCACGACGACGATCGCCACGATCAGCCAGGGGAAGATCTTGGCCTTGGCGCTGCGGCCGAGGCCGAACGCGGTCCGCAGACCGTGCCCGTAGAGCGCGCCGAAGACCTCCCGGCGGCCGAGGCGGGGGCCGGTGTAGCGCTGGTAGCCGATGTCGTGGATGACCCCGGTCGGCTCAGGCATTGATCGACTCCCTCGGTGCGAAGAGTTCGGCCACCCGGTGCCGGCGCTGGTCGAGCCGGTGCAGCGGCAGGTCCAGCTCGGCGACCGCGCCGAGGATCAGGTCGTAGGTCCCCTCGTCGGCGAGCGGGACGAGCAGCATCCGGCCGTCCCGCCCCACCGGGAGGTCGAGCGCGGCGAGGCGGGTGGCGAGTTGCTCCGTACCCTCGCTGACCTCGACGGCGAGGATGTCGGTCGCGGAGGTCATCGCGGAGATCCGGTCGGCGCGCAGCAGCCGCCCGCCGTCGATGGCGACCAGGGTGTCGCAGATCCGCTCGACCTCGCCGAGCAGGTGCGAGCAGACCACCACGGAGATGCCGAACTCGGTGCCGATGCGGTGGACGAGGTTGAGCATCGCGTCCCGACCGGCCGGGTCGAGGCCGTTGGTCGGCTCGTCGAGCAGGAGCAGGTCCGGGTCGTGTACCAGCGCCTGGGCCAGCTTGACCCGCTGTTTCATGCCGGTGGAGTAGCCGCCGACCGGCCGGTACCGCTCCTCGTAGAGGCCGACGTGACGCAGCGCCTCGGAGGCCCGCTCCCGGGCCACGGTGCGGGGCAGCCCGCTGATCCGGCCGAGGTGGGTGACGAACTCGGCGGCGGAGAGGTCGGGCGGGAGGCAGTCGTGTTCGGGCATGTAACCGACCCGGGCCCGGACGCCGGCCGGGTCGGTGGTCGGGTCGAGACCAAGCACCCGGACCCGGCCGCTGGTCGGGGCGAGCAGGCCAAGCAGGATCTTGATGAGGGTGGACTTGCCGGCGCCGTTGGCACCGACCAGCCCGACGATTCCCGGTTCGACCGCGACGGTCAGGTCGGCCAGCGCCGTGACCCGTCCGCCGTAGGTCTTGGTCAGCGACTCGGTCGCGAGCAGTGTCACGTCGCCCAGCCTAGGGAGGCGACGCACCTCCGGGACACCCGGCGCGCCCCTGATCTCGGCGGCATCGTCCACTAGGGGACGGCCGGTGGTTCCTCCGGACGCACCGGCGGGCGCCGGTGGTGGGCACAGCGGCGGCTCGGGCAGAATCCCACCCATGTTCCTCCGCCTGTGGCGTACTCCGGCGGCCTGGGTCGCCGTCACCGTCCTCGCCGCGGGCGCGACGCTGGGCCTGTTCTGGTTCCAGCCGTGGAAGCTGGTCACCGACACCGAGGTCCGGGAGAACCTGGCCACGGTGCCGACCACCACGCCCGTACCGTCGGGCACGCCGGGCGCGGGCACGCCGGGCGGGTCACCGTCGGCGGCACCGGCCGGTCCCGTCGTGGTACGTCAGGGAAGCTTCGTCACCCACGAGCACGAGACCTCGGGCCGGGCCCGGATCGTCCGGTTCCCGGATGGGCGTACCGCCTGGAACTGGTCGGCCTGGACACCTCGAACGGACCGGACCTGCGGGTGTGGCTGACCGATCGACCGGTCCGCACCGGTGTGGCGGCCTGGCGGGTCTTCGACGACGGCCGCTGGGTGGAACTCGGTCGGTTGAAGGGAAACCGGGGCGACCAGGCGTACCGGATCCCCGCCGGCACCGACCTCACCGGACTGACCAGCGTCTCTGTCTGGTGCAAGCGGTTCGCGGTCTCCTTCGGGGCGGCTCCGCTGGAGGCCGTGCGCTGATCCGTGGGCCACGATGGTGGGTGGCGCTCTCGACCGATCGCCGGTGGGCTGAGAAACTGTGTGCCGGTCAGCGAGTGGGGGGTGTGATGAGCAACGGCTGGGTGCTGCCCGACGACGTGCTCCGGGACGCGCCGGTGTTCACACCGCGTCCAGGTGAACTCGCCGACCTGGAACTGCTGCTCAGCGGGGCGTACGCGCCACTGACCGGCTTCATGACGCGGGCCGATCTGACCTCGCTCAGTCGTCGGGGCCGGCTCGCCGACGGGACGCCCTGGCCGGTGCCGGTGACCCTCCAGGTGCCGACGGCGGTGGCCGAGGGGTTGCGGTCGGACGATCCGGCGGGCCGGGTGCTGGTGCTCACCGACGGCGAGGGCGCTCCACTCGCCGCGCTCGACGTGCAGGACGTCTGGTCCGGCCGGGACGGCACCGCCGGGCTGGGGGGCCCCGTCCACCGGCTCGGTGACGGCGGCCACGCCCCGTTCCAGCGGCTGCGACGTACCCCGGAGGAGGTCCGGGCGCTGCTGCCTCCCGGGCGGGTGCTCGGGGTGATCGCCGACCGGCCGCTGCACCGGCCGCAGCTCGCCCAGATCGCGCACGCGACCCGTACGCTCGGCGCGCACCTGCTGGTGATGATCCCGGTGGGCGAGGAGGCTACCGGGGGTCTGCCGCCCGAGGCCCTGGTCCGCGCGGTCTTCGCCGCCCGGGACCGGATGCCCCCGGCGACCCTGATCACGGTGCCGCTGGCCCGTCGGCGGGACGAGATCAGCGACGCGCTGCTGCGCGCCCGGGTCTCCGCCGCCTACGGGGTGACCCACCTGCTCTCCACCGAGGAGACGCTCTCCGGGGCCGGACTGCGGGTACTGGTGCCCCGGGAGCTGGCCTACGACAACCGGGACGGACAGTGGCGCTGGCGGGACGACATCCCACCGCGCAACCGGCGGCTGGCGCTCACCCAGGAGGAGATCGACGACCACCTGGACCGGGGCTTCCCGCTGCCGGAGTGGCACACCCCACCGGCGGTGGCGAAGGAACTGACCCGGGCCCGGCCGCCGCTGCGGCACCGGGGTCTGGTGGTCTTCCTGACCGGGCTCTCCGGCTCGGGCAAGTCGACGATCGCCAGCGGGCTGGCCGACGCGCTGCGGGAGGCCGGGGACCGGACGATCACCCTGCTCGACGGGGACGTGGTGCGGCGGGAACTCTCCGCCGGCCTGACGTTCAGCCGGGCGGACCGGGACCTCAACGTGCGGCGCATCGGCTGGGTCGCCGCCGAGATCGCCCGGCACCGGGGGGTGGCGATCTGCTGCCCGATCGCCCCGTACGCCCAGGCGCGGGCGACCGCCCGGGAGATGGCGGCGGCGGCCGGTGCGGGTTTCGTGCTGGTCCACGTCGCCACTCCACTGGCGGTCTGCGAGCAGCGGGACCGCAAGGGCCTCTACGCCCGGGCCCGGGCCGGGCTGCTCACCGGGATGACCGGTGTCGACGACCCGTACGAGACGCCGACCGACGCGGACCTGGTGGTGGACACCTCGGACATCTCGATCGAGGAGGCGGTGCAGCGGGTGCTGCACCTGCTGACCGAGACCGGGTGGATCGAACCCCGCCTGTTGCCGGCCTGACCCCGCCCGGCCCCGCCCCGCCGCGTTTCGACCCGGCCCGCCCGGCACCGCCGCGTTTCGACCCGGCCCGACCCGCCCCGTTTCGACCCGGCCCGGCCGGCCCCGGCCCCGTATCGCCCCGGCCGGCTCGGCTTCCGTACCCTGCCCTCGTCGCGCTAATGTTCATATTTGTTGGAACACGTTCGAGAACGTCGACGGCGGGGAAGCGCACGAACGGAAGCGACCGCACGGGAAGCGGAGGTCGGAGATGCTGGCGCGGCAGCGACAAGCGGCCATCCTGGAGCGGGTCCGGGCGACCGGCGGGGTACGGGTCAGCGAGCTGGCCGCCGAGTTCGGCGTCTCCGACATGACCATCCGTCGCGACCTGGACGCGCTGGCCGCCCAGGGACTGCTGGCCAAGGTGCACGGCGGGGCGACGGTGGCCGACCCGTCGGCAGCCGACGAACCCGGCTTCGACGCCAAGTCGGTGCGGCAGCCGGCCGAGAAGGCACTGATCGCCGCGCACGCCGCGCGGCTGGTCCGCCCCGGCGCGGCCGTGGCCCTCTCCGCCGGTACGACCACCGCCGCGCTGGCGCGGCGCCTGGTGGACGTGCCGGGACTGACCGTGGTGACCAACTCGTTGCCGGTGGCGGAGGTCTTCCACACCGCCGGACGGTCGGACCAGGCGGTGATCCTCACCGGCGGTGTACGGACCCCCTCGGATGCGCTGGTCGGGCCACTGGCGGTGGCGGCGATCCGCTCGCTGCACCTGGACGTGCTCTTCCTCGGGGTGCACGGGATCAGCGAGCGGGCCGGCTTCACCACGCCGAACCTGATGGAGGCGGAGACCAACCAGGCGCTGATGGCCTCCGCCGACCGACTGGTGGTGCTCGCCGACCACACCAAGTGGGGACTGGTCGGCCTCTGCTCGATCGGCGAGCTGGGCTGCGCGGACGTGGTGGTGGTCGACGACCGGCTGCCCGAGGAGGGCCGCCGGGTGCTGTCCGAACAGGTGGCGGAACTGATCGTCGTGGAACGGTCGACGGACGGCCGCGCGGCGGCAGAAGGGACACCGGCATGAAGCGTACGGTCACCAGGCTGGCCGACGGCCGCGAGCTGATCTACTTCGACGAGCGGGACGACGTCGTCCGGGACGAGCCCGACCGCCGGGAGCTTCCCCCTCCCCCACCCGCGTCACAGCTGCGCTACGACCCGCTGCTGGACGAGTGGGTGGCGGTCGCCGTGCACCGGCAGGCCCGGACCTTCCTCCCCCCGGCCGACCAGTGCCCCCTCTGCCCCTCCCGGGGCGACCGGCACAGCGAGATCCCCGCCTCCGGGTACGACGTGGTGGTCTTCGAGAACCGCTTCCCCGCGCTCAGCCAGCGGATCGCCGACGAGCCGCCGGGCGTCACCCCGTTCACCGAGATCCGGCCGGGGTTGGGCCGCTGCGAGGTGGTCTGCTTCACCGACGACCACCACGCCGCCTTCGTCGACCTGCCCCCCGGCCGGGTGCGGACCGTCCTCGACGCGCTCGCCGACCGGACCGCCGCCCTCGCCGAGCTGCCCGGAGTCGAGCAGGTCTTCTGCTTCGAGAACCGGGGCGTGGAGATCGGGGTGACCCTGCACCACCCGCACGGCCAGGTCTACGCGTTCCCGTTCGTCACGCCCCGGACCCGGACGATGCTGGCCGCCGCGCGCCGGCACGCCGAGCGCACCGGCGGCAACCTCTACGCCGACGTGCTCGCCGCCGAGCGGACCGCCGGGGAACGGGTGGTGGCGACGAACGAGCACTGGACGGCGTACGTACCGGCGGCGGCACGCTGGCCGTTCGAGGTGCACCTGGCCCCGCACCGACCGGTGCCGGACATCCCGGCGCTCGACGACGCGGAGCGGGACGCCTTCGGTCCGCTCTACCTGGACGTGCTGCGCCGCTTCGACGGGCTGTTCGACATGCCGATGCCGTACGTCGCGGCCTGGCACCAGGCCCCGGTCCGCGTCGACCGCGAACTGGCCCACCTGCACCTACAGCTGTTCAGCATCCGCCGGGCGGCGGACAAGCTGAAGTACCTCGCCGGAACGGAGTCGGGGATGGGCGTGTTCATCAGCGACGTCGCCCCGGAGCGTGCCGCGCAGTTGCTGCGCGAGGTTTGAGACACCGCTCGCCGGCCCGTGCCGCGGCACGGCTGCCGGGCCGTGCGGTCCACCGGAAGACGCCGGGACAGGGCGCGGGGGGCCCGGGACAGGGCCCCCCGCTGGGAAGGGACGGCTGGCTGTACGCGACAGCCGGGAAGGCTGGCTGATCGGCGCTCACGTGCCGCATGCGACCGTGGTCAACCTTCCTGGACGCGACTGGCATCACGTCCACCCTGTCAACGACCGGACGCCCCGTCCGGTGACGCGGCGGCACCGCGCGGGCTGCCGCCACGTGGCGCCGGTGGGACGACGGCCCCACCGACCGGGTCGACGCACGGAGCCCGCCGGCTGGACCGGCGGGCTCCGGGACGGGCGGGAACGATCAGGCGCCCAGGCGGCGCGCCAGGTTCTCGTCCAGGGCGTTCATGAACTCGTCGGTGGTCAGCCACGGAGCGTCGCGCGAGATGAGCAGCGCGAGGTCCTTGGTCATCTGGCCGCCCTCGACGGTGTCGATGCAGACCTGCTCGAGGGTGTTGGCGAACTCGGTGACCGCGGGCGTGCCGTCCAGCTTGCCCCGGTGCGCCAGGCCCCGGGTCCAGGCGAAGATCGACGCGATCGGGTTGGTCGAGGTCTTCTCGCCCTTCTGCCACTGCCGGTAGTGCCGGGTGACGGTGCCGTGCGCGGCCTCCGCCTCGACGGTCCGGCCGTCCGGGGTCATCAGGACCGAGGTCATCAGGCCGAGCGAGCCGAAGCCCTGGGCCACGGTGTCGGACTGCACGTCACCGTCGTAGTTCTTGCAGGCCCAGACGAAGCCACCCTCCCACTTCAGCGCGGCGGCGACCATGTCGTCGATCAGCCGGTGCTCGTAGGTGATGCCGGCGGCGTCGAACTCGGCCTTGAACTCGTTCTCGAAGACCTCGGCGAAGATGTCCTTGAACCGGCCGTCGTACGCCTTGAGGATGGTGTTCTTGGTCGACAGGTAGACCGGGTACCCGCGGTCGAGGCCGTAGCGCATCGAGGCGCGGGCGAAGTCCCGGATCGACTCGTCGAAGTTGTACATGCCCATCGCGACGCCGCCGCCGGTGAAGTTGGCGACCTCCATCTCGACCGGGGCACCGCCGTCGGTCGGGGTGTAGGTGATGGTCACCGTGCCCGGACCGGGGACGACGAAGTCGGTGGCCTTGTACTGGTCACCGTGGGCGTGCCGGCCGATGATGATCGGCTTGGTCCAGCCCGGCACCAGCCGCGGCACGTTGGACATGATGATCGGCTCGCGGAAGACGACGCCACCGAGGATGTTCCGGATGGTGCCGTTCGGCGAACGCCACATCTTCTTCAGGCCGAACTCCTCGACGCGGGCCTCGTCGGGGGTGATGGTGGCGCACTTGACACCGACGCCGTGCTCCTTGATGGCGTTGGCGGCGTCGACGGTGACCTGGTCGTCGGTCTCGTCGCGGTACTGGATCGAAAGGTCGTAGTAGTGCAGGTCGACGTCGAGGTAGGGCAGGATCAGCTGCTCCCGGATCTGCTTCCAGATGATCCGGGTCATCTCGTCGCCGTCGAGCTCCACGACCGGGTTGTTTACCTTGATCTTCGCCATCGGCCGGCGCTCCTCTCGGGGGACACATGCTCAAGCAGTACGAGCGTACTGGAACTTGCCCGGTCCCTCGCAGCTGGCCCTCCACTCCGCCGCACGCGCAACGATCCTCCGGCCCGCCGCGGTGGTCGACGGTCGGCTGGCGACGGTGCCCGGAGGATCAGCGCGTCGACCGGGGCACCGGGAACGGCGGCGGCCGGGTCACGGCCCCGGGTCGGGACTCGCCGACGGTCGGTCGGTGCGTCCCGGACCCGGACGGCCGCGTCGGACGTCACATGTTGGCGACGTCGGCCTGCTTGGCCCGGACCGCCTCGGCGGCCTCCTTCAGGCTGGCCAGCTCGTCGTCGTCCAGCTCGGTGGTGACGACCCGCTTCACGCCCTCGGCGCCCAGCTCCGCCTCGACGCCGAGGTAGACGCCGGAGATGCCGAACTCGCCGTCGACCCAGGCGCAGACCGGCATGACCTCGCCGGAGTCCTCGGCGACCGCCTTGGCCATCCGGGCGGCGGCGGCCGACGGGGCGTAGTAGGCCGAACCGGTCTTGAGCAGGGCGACCACCTCGGCCCCACCGTTACGGGTCTTGACCACCAGCTCCTCGATCTGCTCGGCCGGCAGCACGTCGCGCAGCGGCTTGCCGTCGACGCTGCTGCGCGACGGGACCGGGACCATGGTGTCGCCGTGCGAGCCGAGGGTGAGGGTCTTCACCGACTTCACCGGTACGCCGAGCGCCTCGGCGACGAAGTTGCTGAACCGGGCGGTGTCGAGCATGCCGGCCTGGCCGAGCACCCGGTTCTTGGGGAACCCGGTGGCGATCTGGGCCAGCGCGGTCATCTCGTCGAGCGGGTTGGAGACGACGATGAACACGGCGTTCGGGGCGAAGCGGGCGACGTTCTCGGAGACCTGGCGGACGATCTTGGCGTTCGTCTCCAGCAGGTCCATCCGGCTCATGCCCGGCTTACGGGGCAGACCGGCGGTGACCACGACGACGTCCGAACCCTCGATCGCCTCGTAGCCCTCGCCGTTCGGGCCGGTGGTGGCACCGATGATCTTGGTCTCGAAGCCCTCGATCGCCCGCGACTGGTTGAGGTCGAGGGCGAGCCCGGCGGGCTTCCCCTCGACGATGTCGGTGATCACGACGGTGTCGAAGATGTCGTACTCGGCCAGACGCTGCGCGGTGGTGGAGCCGTAGAAGCCGGCCCCGACGACAGTGACCTTCTTACCCATGGTCGTCCCACTCCCTGCTACCAGTCGGTTTCCCGGACCGTATCAGTCATCGTGGCACCGAACAGGCCAGGGTCGGACGGTTATGACGTGATCGCCGTCTCCCGCTCGGCCCGCTCGACCACGTTCGTCAGCAGCATCGCCCGGGTCATCGGCCCCACCCCGCCGGGCATCGGGACCAGGGCACCGGCCGTGCTGGCGACCTCGGGGTCGACGTCACCGGTGTAGCGACCCTTGCCGTCCGCGCCGATCACCCGGGTGATGCCGACGTCGACCACCACCGCACCGGGCCGGACCATGTCGGCGGTGAGCAGGCCCGGCACCCCGGCGGCCACGATCACGATGTCCGCGGCCCGGGTGTGCGCGGCCAGGTCGAGGGTGCCGGTGTGGCAGAGCGTCACGGTGGCGTTCTCGCTGCGGCGGGTGAGCAGCAGGCCCAGCGGACGGCCGACCGTGTTGCCCCGGCCGACCACGGCGACGTTCGCCCCGCGCAGCGGCACGTCGTGTCGCCGCAGCAGCTCCACGATGCCGCGCGGGGTGCAGGGCAGCGGCCCGTCGTAGCCGAGCACCAGCCGACCGAGGTTGACCGGGTGCAGGCCGTCGGCGTCCTTGGCCGGGTCGATCATCTCCAGCGCGCGCTGGGTGTCGAGGTGGGCCGGCAACGGCAACTGGACGATGTAGCCGTGGCAGGCCGGATCCGCGTTCAACTCGGCGAGCACCGCGTCCACCTGCTCCTGGGTGGCGTCGGCCGGCAGCTCGCGCCGGATCGAGGCGATGCCCACCTCCGCGCAGTCGCGGTGCTTGCCGTTGACGTACGCCTGGGAGCCCGGGTCCGCGCCGACCAGGACCGTGCCCAGTCCCGGGATGACACCCCGCTCCGCCAGTGCCTTGACCCGTACCCGCAGCTCGTCCTTGATCTCCGCTGCGGTCGCCTTGCCGTCCAGGATCGTCGCCGTCACGCCCCGATCGTCTCACGACCGGCCCCCGCCGTTCCGCCGACCCGCGCCCTACCCCTCCCGTGCGGGGTGTGGGGGTCGGCTGGTTGCAGGGATCCCCTGCTACACAGAATCCGGTAGCAGGGGACCCCTGCAGGCACCCGAGGAACGCGCCCCCGCCGGTGCGGCGCCGGGGGCAGCCGACGGCGCTGGTGGGTCGTCAGTGGAAGAAGTGACGGGTGTCGGTGAGGTACATGGTGACGCCGGCCTCGGTGGCGGCGGCGATCACCTCGTCGTCCCGGATCGAACCGCCCGGCTGCACGACGGCCCGGACGCCCGCGTCGATGAGCACCCTGAGCCCGTCGGCGAACGGGAAGAACGCGTCCGAGGCGGCGACCGCGCCCCGGGCCCGGTCGGCACCGGCCCGGTTCACCGCGAGATGCGCCGAGTCGACCCGGTTGACCTGCCCCATGCCGACCCCGACGGTCGCGCCGTCGGCGGCCAGCAGGATGGCGTTGCTCTTGACCGAGCGAACCGCCCGCCAGGCGAAGGCCAGGTCCCGCAGGAGGTCGTCGTCGGCCGGTTCGCCCGCCACCAGCCGCCAGGCGGCCGGGTCGTCGCCGGGGGCGTCCACCCGGTCGGCGGTCTGCACCAGCACACCGCCGCCGACCTGCCGCCACTCGGCGGGCGGCGGGGCCCAGGCGGGGGCGCGCAGCAGGCGCAGGTTCTTCTTGGCCTGGAGCACCTCGACCGCGCCCGCCTCGAACTCCGGAGCCACCAGGACCTCGGTGAAGATCTCCGCGACCTGCTTGGCCAGCTCGACGGTGACCGGCCGGTTGACCGCGATCACCCCGCCGTACGCGGAGACCGGGTCGCAGGCGTGCGCCTTGCGGTGCGCGTCGGCCACGTCCCCGCCGACCGCGATGCCGCACGGGTTGGCGTGCTTGATGACCGCGACGGCCGGCTGGTCGGTGAAGTCGTTCGCCGCCCGCCAGGCGGCGTCCGCGTCGACGTAGTTGTTGTAGGACATCTCCTTGCCGTGCAGCTGCTCGGCCTGGGCCAGCCCGACCGGGGCGTCCGGGTCGGTGTAGAGGGCGGCCTGCTGGTGCGGGTTCTCGCCGTAGCGCAGCGCCCGCTGGGCGCGCAGCCCCAGACCGGCGAAGACCGGCCAGTCCGCCTGCTCCGGGTCGAGCTGCGCGGCGCACCAGTTCGCCACGGCGATGTCGTACTCGGCGATGTCGGCGAAGGCGCGGGCGGCGAGCGCGCGCCGCTGCGCCAGCGTGAAGCCGCCCGCGCCGAGGGC
The DNA here is from genome assembly GCF_900091415.1 of Micromonospora inyonensis. NCBI lineage: Bacteria > Bacillati > Actinomycetota > Actinomycetes > Micromonosporales > Micromonosporaceae > Micromonospora > Micromonospora inyonensis. The sequence continues at coordinate 510,533 of NZ_FMHU01000001.1, forward strand.
GGTGACCACCGCCGCGTACGCCGCCGGGTCGGTCACCACGGCGACCGAGGCGTGGTTCTTGGCGGCGGCCCGGACCATCGCCGGCCCACCGATGTCGATCTGCTCGACGCACTCGTCGACGCTGGCGCCCGAGGCGACCGTGGCCTGGAACGGGTAGAGGTTGGAGACCAGCAGGTCGATGCCGGCGATGCCGTGCTCGTCGAGCTGGGCGGCGTGCGACTCCTTGCGCAGGTCGGCCAGGAGGCCGCCGTGGATCTTCGGGTGCAGGGTCTTGACCCGCCCGTCGAGGATCTCCGGGAAACCGGTCACCGTCTCGACGGCGGTCACCGGCACACCGGCGCCGGCGATCGTCGACGCGGTGCTGCCGGTCGAGACGATCTCGACCCCGGCGTCGTGCAGGGCGCGGGCCAGCTCGACCAGGCCGCTCTTGTCGTAGACGCTGACCAGCGCGCGCCGGATCGGCCGGCGCCCGTCATCGGGGGTGCTCACGCCAGTGGTGACCTTTCTTCCGGTGATCGTCCAACCTTGACGGACGAGGCGGCCGACCTGCTCGACGAGCTGCCGCCGCTCGGCTTCCTTGATGCGCTCGGTGAGCGTCTCCTCGTCGTCGTCGTCGAGGACCGGCACCGCGACCTGGGCGACGATCGGACCGGTGTCCATGCCCGCGTCGACGAAGAAGAGCGTCGCCCCGGTGATCTTCACGCCGTAGGCGAGGGCGTCCCGGGGGCCGTGGATGCCGGGGAACGCCGGCAGCAGGGTGTTGTGGGTGTTGAGGTAGCGGTCGGCGAAGGCGGCCAGGAAGTGCGGGCCGACGAGCTTCAGGAAACCGGCGGAGACGACCAGGTCGGGCCGGTGTTCGGCGACCCGGGCGGTGAGCGCCCGGTCCCACTCCTCACGGGTGGGGTGGTCCTTCAGCCGCTCCACGAACGTCGGCACTCCGGCGGCAGCGGCCCGGTCCAGACCGGCGATGCCCTCCCGGTCGGCGCCGACCGCGACCACCCGGGCTCCGTACGCCGGATCCGTGCTGGCATCCAGCAGGGCCTGGAGGTTGCTGCCGGACCCGGAGACGAGGACGACGATGCGGGCGGCGGACGCGGGCTCGGTCACCGGGCCACCCTATCGGGCGGGAGTCGGCCCCCTTCCGCTGGCCGGACCCTCCACCAGCCGGTCCTCACCGTGGGACCACGCCCCGCCGGTCACCCCGCGCGTCGCCCCGAACAGGTACTCTGCCCCCGCTCGATACTCGACGCGCGAACGGCCCACCCCCGCCACGGGCGGCCGGTTCGCGGTCACCCGAACAAGGAGTTCACCCCATGCAGCCCGGATACCCCCAGCAGCCGCCGCAGCAGATCGACAACAACATGACCATGTCGATCGTGGCCATCTTCCTCTTCTGGCCCCTCGCCATCCCCGCGCTGATCAACGCCTCCAAGGTCAACCCGCTGGTGCAGCAGGGTAACTACGCGGCGGCCCAGGCCGCTGCGGCGGAGAGCAAGAAGTGGTCGAAGTGGGCCCTCATCGTCGGCCTCTCGTGGTACGTCATCGTCCTGATCTGCTGCCTGCTGGGTGGCCTCGGGTCGCTGATGGGCACCGACACGACCGTCTGACCCTCCCAACGCCGCACAGCAAGGAGCGCAGTCCGTGCAGCCCGACAACCCCGGCCAGGACCCGTACGGCCAGCAGCCGCCCTCGGATCCCACCTCGCCGCAGTACTCCGACCCGTACGGTCAGCCGCCGCAGCCGTCCTACGGCCAGCCGTCGCACGACCCGTACGGTCAGCAGCCGCAGGATCCGTACGGGCAGCCGCCGGCCTCGGGCCAGCCGTACGGGCAGCCGACCTCGGGCCAGCCGTACGGGCAGCCGACCTCCGGTCAGCCCTACGGGCAGCCGATTTCGGGCCAGCCGTACGGGCAACCCGCCTCCGGTCAGCCGTACGGGGACCCGTACGCGCAGCAGCAGCCGTACGGCGCGGCGCCGGGCTACCCGGGCGGGCAGTACGGCCAGTTCGCTGCGGCCCCGCAGAACAACAACCTCGGCCTGATCGGGATGATCGTCGGTATCACCTCGATCGTCTTCGCGATCTGCTGCGCGTTCCTCGGCATCATCCTCGGCATCGCCGGCGTGGTGCTGGGCGTGATGGGCCAGAAGAAGGCAGACCAGGGGCTGGCCAACAACAAGGGCCAGGCCACGACCGCTCTGATCACCGGCGCGGTGGGCACCGTCCTCGGGCTGGCGAACGCGATCCTCGGTGTCGCGCTGAACCTGAACACGTTCAACGTGTCCTGACCAGCGACCACGGCCCGCAGGCGGGGCGTCCGGAGTCCTCCGGACGCCCCGTTGCCGTCCGGGCCAGCCTCCTGCGGTCCGGCCGGCGGCGGGACGCGTGGGGCGCGGAGGGGACGTCAGGGGCTCAGGGGCGGGTGAAGGCGCGGGAGGCGGCGGCCCCGAGCAGCGCGCCGACCGCCACGACCGCGCTGGTCACGGCGGTCACCTGCCAGGCGACCGGGCCCACCTCGGCGAGCCGGCCGCCGCCGAGCGAACCACCGGAGACCGCTGCCGCCGCGCCCACCAGCAGACCGGCCACCGGCCCGGCGAGCACCGCCGTACCGAGCAACGGCCCCCAGGCCAGGGGCGTCCGGTCGTCGGCGGCCGACCGGAGCAGCCGACGGGCGAGCAGCCAGCCCGCCGCCATCCCGATCAGGACCGGCACCGCGAGCAGCAGCGCGCCGAACCCGTCGACCGGTCCGCGCGGCAGGCCGGCGAGCAGCGGTACGGCCGGCAGCGCGCCGACGGAGACCTCGCTGGTGCGTACGGCCGTGTCGGTGCCCACCGCGAACCCGGGTCCGAGCAGGTAGCTGGTGGCCCAGATCGCGGCGTTCGGCGCGTAGGCGAGGCTGACCAGGGTGATCCCGGCCTGGCCGGCCACCCCGGTCCGGTAGGCGCCGATCATGTCGGCGGCATCGCCACCACCGGTGGCGATGGCCAGCCCGGCGGCCCCCGCGCCCGCCCCGGTCAGGAGCAGCCCGGCGACCAGGCCGGTGCGGACCCCGTCGTGCAGGGCGGCGGGCACCCGCCGGAGCAGTCCGTCCGGGAGGCCGGTGGTCCGCAGCGCGCCCACCAGGGCGGCGGCCACGCCGACGAGACCGAGGGTCATCCCGGCCCGCGCCGGGTGCAGCCGCATCCCGTCGGTGCCGGCGGCGGCTGCGGCGAGCACGCCGAGCAGCGCGTACCCGAGGCCGACGGCACCCGCCGCGACGAGCGCCGGTCGGACCTCCCGGGTGCCCCGCGCGCCCAGTGCCCGGGTGGTGTGCACCCCGGCCCGGGTAAGCCGCCAGACGACCAGGGCGGTCAGGGCCAGCGGGGTGAGGCCGAGCGGGCCGGCGCCGGTGTCCAGCGGCACACCGTGGCCGAGCAGCCAGCCGGCCAGCCCGGCGCGCAGCGCGCCGGGCACCGACGCCGCGTCCTCGCTGAGCTGCATCAACCCGAGCACCACGACGACCGGCAGGTACGAGGTGAGGGCGGCCCAGCCGGCGGCTACCCCGGCGGCGACGGCGAGCGGGGCCCGCTGGCGGCGGCGTCCGTCCGCCCGGTCGGGCGCGTCGGGACGCCGGGGCCGCGGCCGGGGCACGGGGCCGGTACGACCGGTCGGCCGGTCGTCGGGATCGACGCCAGCGGGACGGCGGGGCTGATCAGGGGTGACGGAGGTCATCGGGTTCTACTCTGGCACGCCGGACGAACGGGGGCAGTCCGATAACCCGGCGGATCACGGTCGAGTTCGGTGATCCTTCCGCCCGGGACGGTACACCCGGTCTAACCTCGGCCCAGGCGCGGCCTTCCGCGGTCGCGGCCCCGACCGCCCGGAGGAAGCCGTGTCCGCTCCCTACGCCCCGCCACCACCATCCGCCGCCGGCAAGGACCGGACCACCCTCTGGGGCGTGCTCGGTATCGTCCTCGGCCTGCTCTGCTGTGGCATCCTCGGAATCGTCTTCGGCTGGCTGTCGATCCGGGACGCCCGGCGGTACGGCCAGTCGCAGGTGCTGGGCTGGCTGGCCATCGCGCTCAGCGTGATCAACATCATCGGCAGCGCGGTCCTGCGGGCCACCGGGAACTACCCGATCGACGGCCTGTGACCGGGCACCAACCGCTACGCGGAGGGAGACGACCACGTGGTCGTCTCCCTCCGGCATGCGTGCTCTCGGCTCAGCCGGCCGACATGATCTCCCGCATCAGCTTGGCGGTCTCGGTCGGCGTCTTGCCGACCTTGACGCCGACCGCCTCCAGCGCCTCCTTCTTCGCCTCGGCGGTGCCCGCCGAGCCGGAGATGATCGCGCCGGCGTGCCCCATGGTCTTGCCGGGCGGGGCGGTGAAGCCGGCGATGTAGCCGACCACCGGCTTGGTCACGTTCGCCTTGATGAAGTCGGCGGCCCGCTCCTCGGCGTCACCGCCGATCTCACCGATCATGACGATGGCGTCGGTGTCCGGGTCGGCCTCGAAGGCGGCCAGCGCGTCGATGTGGGTGGTGCCGATGATCGGGTCGCCACCGATGCCGACGCAGGTCGAGAAGCCGATGTCGCGCAGCTCGTACATCATCTGGTAGGTCAGCGTGCCGCTCTTGCTGACCAGACCGATCCGGCCGGAGCCGGTGATGTCGGCCGGGATGATGCCGGCGTTGGAGGCCCCCGGCGAGGCGATGCCCGGGCAGTTCGGGCCGATGATCCGGGTGCGCTCCCCCTGGGTGGTGTTGTACGCCCAGAAGGCGGCGGTGTCGTGCACCGGGACGCCTTCGGTGATCACCACGGCCAGCGGGATGCCCGCGTCGATCGCCTCGACCACCGCGCCCTTGGTGAACTGCGGCGGTACGAAGATCACCGTGACGTCGGCACCGGTCTGCGCCATGGCGTCGGCCACGTTGGCGAAGACCGGCAGCTCGGTGCCGTCGAAGTCGACGGTCTGTCCGGCCTTGCGCGGGTTCACGCCACCAACGACGTTGGTGCCGGCGGCGAGCATCCGCCGGGTGTGCTTGGAACCCTCGGAACCGGTCATCCCCTGGACGATGACCTTCGAGTCCTTGGTCAGCCAGATTGCCATTTGTCAGACCCCCGCAGCCGCCAGCTCGGCGGCCCGCTCGGCCGCGCCGTCCATGGTGTCGACCCGCTGCACGAGCGGGTTCTTCGCGCCGTCGAGGATCGCCCGACCGGCCTCCGCGTTGTTGCCGTCGAGACGGACCACGAGCGGCTTGGTCACCTGCTCGCCGCGCTGCTCGAGCAGGGCCAGCGCCTGGATGATGCCGTTGGCGACCTCGTCGCAGGCGGTGATGCCGCCGAAGACGTTCACGAAGACGCTCTTGACCGACGGGTCGGACAGGACGATCTCCAGCCCGTTCGCCATCACCGCGGCGCTCGCGCCACCACCGATGTCGAGGAAGTTCGCCGGCTTGACGTTGCCGTGCCGCTCACCGGCGTACGCCACCACGTCGAGGGTCGACATGACCAGGCCGGCGCCGTTGCCGATGATGCCGACCTCGCCGTCGAGCTTGACGTAGTTGAGGTCCTTCTCCTTGGCCCGCTGCTCCAGCGGGTCCACCGCCGCCTGGTCGACCAGGGCCTCGTGGTCCGGGTGCCGGAACGCGGCGTTCTCGTCCAGGGTCACCTTGGCGTCGAGCAGCAGCACGTTGCCGTCTGCCGTACGGGCCAGCGGGTTCACCTCGACCAGGGTGGCGTCCTCGGCCACGAAGGCCTGCCAGAGCTGTACCGCGATCCCGACGACCTGGTCGGCGACCTCGGCCGGGAACCCGGCGGCGGTGACGATCTCCCGCGCCGTGGCCTCGTCCACGCCGGTGTTGGCGTCGATCGGGGTCTTGACGACCTTGTCCGGGCTCTCGGCGGCGACCTGTTCGATGTCCATGCCGCCGGCCACGCTGGCGATGCACAGGAAGGTGCGGTTCGCCCGGTCGAGCAGGTACGAGAAGTAGTACTCCTCGGCGATGTCCGCGGTCACCGTGATCATCACCTTGTGGACGGTGTGACCCTTGATGTCCATGCCGAGGATGTCGGTGGCCCGAGCCACCGTCTCCTCCGTGCCCTCCGCCAACTTGACGCCGCCGGCCTTGCCTCGGCCACCGACCTTCACCTGGGCCTTCACGACCACCCGTCCGCCAAGGCGCTCGGCGATCGCGCGTGCCTCCTCCGGGGTCGTCGCGACGCCGCCGGCGAGCACGGGCAGTCCGTGTCGCTCGAACAGGTCCCGCCCCTGGTACTCGTACAGGTCCACGATTGCGCGTCCCGTCCCGTCTCCGCGGCGCGCCGTCGCGCCGCCACCAGCGTTGGAAAAAGCTTGACGCCTGCCGTCACAGATGACAGGCCGTTTGCGGCAGCCTAACGAGAAGGACACCACCGGCAACCGAGCGGGTGCGTGGTGTGCCGAAACGCACAGCGACGTGCGGAACGCCGGAGTCCGCGCGGGCGGGTCGGGGAGCAGTCCCTTTGGTCCGCAGCCGGGGCGAAACTCGCCGCGACGGGGCGTAACCCCTGGTGCCGGGGGTCGTTGAGAGAAGTGTCGGAGCGCTGGTCAGCGCGATGACGGGAGACGGCCGATGCCCTGTCGGTCGAGGGGTGGCGGCGGGGCATCGTGCATAGAGGGGCCGGACGTGTGAGGGGTGCGTCCGGTCCCTCCCCCCGTTTTCCACCGACTCCACCCGAGCGGCCTCCGGTTCTCCCCGGTCGGGCCCCGGCCCGGTGTCGCAGCCGGGCCGGCGGCGCTCGCCGGGGGTCAGCCGACCGGCTGGGCGATGTTGTCCCGGACCCACTCGACGATCGCCTGGGTGGTGGCGCCCGGAGTGAAGATCTTGGCCACGCCGATCTGCTCCAACTCGGGGATGTCGGCCTCGGGGATGATCCCGCCGCCGAAGACGACGACGTCGCGGGCGTCCCGCTCGGCGAGCAGCTCCAGCACCCGGCGGAAGAGCGTCATGTGCGCGCCGGAGAGCACGGAGAGCCCGACCGCGTCGGCGTCCTCCTGGATCGCCGTCTCCACGATCTGCTCCGGCGTCTGGTGCAGCCCGGTGTAGATGACCTCCATGCCGGCGTCGCGCAGCGCCCGCGCGACCACCTTGGCGCCCCGGTCGTGCCCGTCCAGGCCCGGCTTGGCGACGACGACCCGAATTCGAGAGCTCATCAGCGCACACCTCTCACAGGCTCAGCGGTTCCACAGGCTCGGCGGCAGATCACCTGAACGAACGGTAACCGACGGGCCCCGGCCGGGAAATCCGGCCGACGATCCATCGACGGGTGGCATGCCTCACGTCAGCCGGACATGCGCAGCGTAGTGATGACACAGAGCTACGAAAGGGCGGTAACGAGGGCGAATAGCAAAGGTAACGAAAGCCTATAACTCGTCACTCAACCGGACAAAATAAAACTCCAATGTGGCGCTCCGGCTTGTGGGGTGTCCGGGGGTTGGCTACCGTGTCCACGGTTGTCATCAGGTCCACGGACGGGTGACGACGCGGCCAGCCGGAGTTCATCCGAGCGTCACGAACCCGACCGGACCGCATCGGAAACCCGACAACGGAGGGTGTGCGTGCGCCAGCAGCTGTTGGATGAGCCCGATAGATATCGCGGCCGACGCCGTGTACCCACCCCGCCCCGCAGCCGTTACGCCGCCGTCGTCACCACCGCCTTCGTCGGCGCGGGTGTCGTCGCCCTCGGCGCCAGCGCGATGCCCGACGCCAAGGGCGTCAACCCCTCGGTCCTCGACGAGCTGCGTCAGGCCTCGGTCACCAGCCAGGATCTCGCCGACCGGAGCGTCGACGCCGAGCGCGCCACCCGGGACTCCACCCGCCTGGCCGCCGACGACGCCGCCGAGCCCGAGGTCTGGCTGCTCCCCCTCGCCGAGGGCTACGAGTTCACCACCCCGTACGGCATGCGCGGGGGCGAACTGCACACCGGCGTCGACCTGGTCGCCCCGGAGGGCACCCCGTACGTCTCCATCCACGACGGCACGGTCACCAAGGCCGGCTGGTTCGGCGGGTACGGCTACACCGTGATCGTCCGGCACGCTGACGGCACCGAGGCCATCTACGGCCACTCCTCCCAGCTCAGCGTCAAGGAGGGGCAGCAGGTCAAGGCGGGCGACCAGCTCGGCCTTGTCGGCAACACCGGCCACTCCTACGGCTCGCACCTGCACCTTGAGATCCACGTCAAGGGCGAGCCACGCGACCCGGTGCCGTGGCTCCAGCAGCGCGGAGCGGACATCAAGCTACAAGTCGAGGCAATCTACAGCGACGTCACCGCGTCCTGACGTAACGCAACGACCGATCACCGCCCGGATCGCACGATCCGGGCGGTTTTCTGTGCCTCCGAACGACCCAAAGTGTGCTGCGTCACGCACCCAGGTGTGACCGGTCCCACTGGAAGGCATGATCATTTTTCGGGACGCACGGCATCGTACGAGGACATAGTCGGGCAGCGACGCCGTTCCCTCCCCGGCTCGTGGCCGAACCCCGCACCACCTCCGCCGTCAGGCCGACCGAGGATTTCCGTGTCCCGTAGCCCTTACGACTGTGAAGGTCACCGTGCAGGAAGACAGCTTCAGCCAGAACCAGGACACCCGTCACCAGGCCACGGAACCCGGCGTCGGACGCCCGTGGTGGCACCGGCTCCGGACCCGGTACCTCGTGGCAGGCACGGCGGCCCTGGTCGGTCTCGGTCTGACCGGCGCCACCGTGATCGCCACCGGCTCCGACGACTCCCCCGCCCCGGCCCCGGTCGCCCTGGACGCCGAGGACCGCGCCGAGGCCGCCCGCCGGGCCGGCCGCGCGGACCGTCCGCCGGCCACCCCCTCGGCGACCGCGACCAGCCCGACACCGGCCCCGACCTCGGCCAGCCCCGAGCCCAGCGCGACCCCGAAGCCCCGGGCCACACGGAAGGCCACCAGCGCCCCGAAGCCCACCCGGAAGGCCACCAGCAAGCCGAAGGCCGCCTGGGTCAACCCGATGCCCGGCGCGGCGGTCACGTCCTGCTACGGGCCCCGCTGGGGCACCCTGCACGCCGGTATCGACCTGGCCCTTCCGGCCGGCACGCCGGTCCGGGCCGTGGCCGCCGGGACCGTGGTGAAGGCCGGCGACGCCGGTGACGGGTACGGCATCTCGGTCTTCGTCGACCACGGCAACGGCTACCTGACCCAGTACGCCCACCTGAACTCGACCTCGGTGTCCGTCGGGTCGAAGGTCGCCGCCGCCACCACCATCGGCCGGGAGGGCTCCACCGGCGACTCCACCGGCCCGCACCTGCACTTCGAGGTGCACCAGGGCGGCATGTGGAACCAGATCGACCCGGCCCCGTTCATGCGGGCCCGCGGCGTCGACCTGGGTTGCTGAGCCCGCCCTCGGGTGCCGGCCGGGCGGCCGGCACCCGAGGAGGGGTCAGAGTTTCTCGATCGGAGCGTGCCGGAGCACCAGCCAGAGTCGCTGGTCGCCGAAGTCGATCTGCGCCCGGGCACCCGGCCCGTGCCCCTCGACCGCGGTCACCCGGCCCAGCCCGTAGCGCTGGTGGTTGACCCGGTCGCCGACCGCCACCTTCGGCGCCTGCGGCAGTTCGCTGGCGGTGGCGAGGCGGCTGCCGTCCACCCCGAGTCGCTTGGCGAGCTGTGCCGCACGCGGCGTACCACCGGTGAAGCCGCCGCCCCGCGCGGCTCCGAGCCGGTCCCCGGAGCCCGCCCGGCCGCCGACCCCGCCGCCCCCGCCGGCCCAGGAGGTGTACGAGCCCTCGGTCCGCTCCCAGCGGACCAGTTCGGTGGGCAGCTCCTCCATGAACCGGGACGGCGGATTGTAGGCCGGCTGCCCCCAGGCCGTGCGGGTGACCGCCCGGGAGAGGTAGAGACGCTGCCGGGCCCGGGTGATGCCGACGTACGCGAGCCGTCGCTCCTCCTCCAGCTCCCGGGTGTCGCCGAGCGAACGCAGGTGCGGGAAGACGCCGTCCTCCAGGCCGGTGAGGAAGACCACCGGGAACTCGAGGCCCTTGGCGGTGTGCAGGGTCATCAGGGTGACCACACCCTGATGGTCCGGGTCGTCGCTGGGAATCTGGTCGGCGTCGGCGACCAGCGCGACCTGCTCCAGGAAGCCTGCCACCGTGGCCCGCTCCCCCTCCGCGCCGAGCGCCTCGACCCGCTCGGTGTACTCCCGGGCGACGCTGACCAGCTCCTGGAGGTTGTCCACCCGGCCGGCGTCCTGCGGGTCCAGGCTCTCCTCCAGCTCGGCCAGATAGCCCGAGCGGGTCAGCAGCGCCTCCAGCGCCTCCTCCGGGGTGCCGGTGGCGGCCAGCTCCCGTACCCCGTCGAGCAGCGCCACGAACTCGGTGATCGCATTCGCCGCCCGGGTGGAGATGCCCGGTGCGTCCTTCACCCGTCGCAGCGCGGCGCCGAAGGAGATCCGGTCCCGCGCGGCGAGTGCCTCCACGCACGCCTCGGCCCGGTCGCCGATGCCCCGGCGCGGGGTGTTGAGGATCCGGCGCAGGCTGACCGTGTCGTCACCGTTGACCACCGCGCGCAGGTACGCCAGCGCGTCGCGGACCTCCTTGCGCTCGTAGAAGCGCACCCCGCCGACCACCTTGTAGGGCAGGCCGACCCGGATGAAGACCTCCTCGAAGACCCGGGACTGGGCGTTGGTGCGGTAGAAGACCGCCACGTCGCCGGGGCGGGTCCCCCCCTCGTCGACCAGCCGGTCGATCTCGCGGGCCACCCAGTCCGCCTCGGCGTGCTCGGTGTCGGCGACGTACCCGACGATCTGCTCGCCGGCACCGGCGTCGCTCCACAGCCGCTTCGGCTTGCGGGAGGTGTTCCGGTCGATGACCGCGTTGGCCGCGCTCAGGATGGTCTGGGTGGAGCGGTAGTTCTGCTCCAGCAGGATCGTCCGGGCGTCGGTGAAGTCCCGCTCGAACTCGAGGATGTTGCGGATCGTCGCGCCCCGGAACGCGTAGATCGACTGGTCGGCGTCGCCGACCACGCACAGTTCGGCCGGCGCGATCCCCTCGGTGCCGGAGACCAACTCCTTGATCAGCACGTACTGGGCGTGGTTGGTGTCCTGGTACTCGTCGACCAGCACGTGCCGGAACCGGCGACGGTAGCTCTCCGCGACGTGCGGGTGCGACTGGAACAGGTGCACCGTCGTCATGATCAGGTCGTCGAAGTCCAGCGCGTGAGCCTCCCGCAGCCGCCGCTGGTAGAGCGTGTACGCCTCGGCGAGCGCCCGCTCGTTGGGCCCCTTGGCCCGGTCGGCGAAGGCCTCCGGGTCGACCAGTTCGTTCTTGAGGTTGGAGACCTGGGCGGCCAGTCCGCGGGCCGGGTAGCGCTTCGGGTCGAGGTCCAGTTCGCGGGCGACGAGCTGCATCAGCCGGCGGGAGTCGTCGGCGTCGTAGATGGAGAAGCTCGACTTCAGCCCGGCGTGCTCGTGCTCGGCCCGCAGGATGCGCACGCAGGCGGAGTGGAAGGTCGAGACCCACATCAGCCGGGCACGCGGGCCGACCAGGGCGGTCACCCGCTCCTTCATCTCCCCGGCGGCCTTGTTGGTGAAGGTGATCGCGATGATCTCGCCGGGGTGCACGTCCCGCGCGGCGAGCAGGTAGGCGATCCGGTTGGTCAGCACCCGGGTCTTGCCCGAGCCGGCCCCGGCCACGATCAGCAGCGGTGACCCGGCGTGGGTGACCGCCTCGTGTTGTGGCCCGTTCAGCCCGGCCAGCAGCTCCCCCGGATCGGGCCGGGCCGGGCCGGAGCCCGCGCGACGGGGCACGGCGGACGGGGACTCCGACGCGGACTGGGACGGCGGGATTTCGAAGAGAGCATGCATCGCCCGGCGAGTCTATGCCGCCCGGCCGACACTTCCGCCCGCGGTGCGTCCCCGGCCCGTCGGGCGCAGGCCCGGCCTAGCGGGATGCAGGGGTCCCCTGCTACCGCTTTTTGCCTAGCAGGGGACCCCTGCATCCACGCGGGCGCGGACGTCCCGCTCCTGGTGGCGGTACGGCCGATTCAACGGAACGCTTGCGCCCCGGGCCGCCAGATGGGCATACTCGACGGCGTGTTCGGTCAGCGTCTCTCCTTTTACTACGGCTCCGGGAGTCCGGCAGCCGCAGGTCGCGCCTGATCGATCAGACCTACGAAGGCCCCGGGCTCCTGGAGTCCGGGGCCTTTTCCGTCCCGGGATCCGGGCAGCGGGCACCACCGTGCGAGAGGTACCCGATGATGACAGACGTGGTGGAGCAGAACGGCGAGTCGGCCGGAACGACGCGACCGGACGCCCAGGAGGGTCCGCCGGAGGCACAGACGGGCACGCAGGAGCCGGACGCGGCGGCCCGGATCGTCGCCATCCGGGAGCGGATCGACGAGATCGACCAGCGGTTGATCGAACTCTGGCAGGAGCGGGCCAGCCTGTCGCAGCACGTCGGCAGGACCCGGATCGCCTCCGGTGGGACCCGGCTGGTGCTCTCCCGGGAGCAGGCCATCCTGGAGAGGTTCCGGACGGCGCTGGGGGCCGACGGCGTGCAGCTCGCCCTCCTGCTGCTCCGGGCCGGTCGTGGACCACTCTGACCGGCCGGCCGCCGGGCCGCTCCCGTCGGGGGCGGGCACCGGTCGACACAGATCCGGGGCGCCGGTCTGACGACCGACGCCCCGGATACTGAGGAGGCACTTCCTTTCACCGCTGGCCGGGTACGGGTGGCCGGATCAGCGGCGCCTGGGGCGCTACTCGACCGCGTGGACCACGTCGCGCGGTTCCGCGAAGTGGCAGGCGCTCGGGTGAGCGGAATGTTCACGTGCCTCCAGGGCCGGCACCTGCTCGGCGCAGATGTCCTGCGCCTTCCAGCACCGGGTGCGGAACCGGCAGCCCGACGGAGGGTTGGCCGGCGACGGCACGTCGCCGGTCAGGACGATCTGGTCCCGCAGCCCACGGAGCCTCGGGTCGGGGACCGGCACCGCCGAGAGCAGCGCCTGGGTGTACGGGTGGGTCGGGTTCTCGTAGATCTCGTCCTCGGTGCCGATCTCGACGATCTTGCCGAGGTACATCACCGCGACCCGGTCGGCGATGTGCCGGACCACCGACAGGTCGTGCGCGATGAAGATGTACGACAGCCCCAGCTCGGCCTGGAGCTTCTCCAGCAGGTTGACCACCTGGGCCTGGATCGACACGTCCAGGGCCGAGACCGGCTCGTCGCAGAGGATGATCTCCGGGTTGAGCGCCAGCGCCCGGGCGATGCCGATCCGCTGCCGCTGGCCGCCGGAGAACTGGTGCGGGTACCGGTTGATGTGGTCGGGGTTGAGGCCGACCAGGTCGATCAGCTCCTGCACCCGGGCCCGCCGCTTGCCCTTCGGCACCACGTCCGGGTGCACCTCGAACGGCTCGCCGACGATGTCGCCGACGGTCATCCGGGGGTTCAGCGAGGTGTACGGGTCCTGCATGACGAGCTGGATGTTGCGTCGACCCTTCCGGCGCTCGTTGGCACCGACCTTGGACATGTTCCGGCCCTGGACGAACAGGTCGCCCGAGGTGGGGGTCTCCAGACCGACCAGGAGCCGGGCCAGGGTCGACTTGCCGCAGCCCGACTCACCGACGATGCCCAGGGTCTCGCCCCGACGCAGCTCGATGTTGATCCCGTCGACCGCACGGACCGCGCCGATCTGCTTCTTGAAGACGATGCCCTTGGTCAGCGGGAAGTGCTTCACCAGGTCGCGGGTCTCGAGGACGAGGTCACTCATCGCCCTTGACCTCCTTCCAGAAGTGGCAGGCAGCCGTCCGGTCCGACGACACCGTGTACAGCGGCGGCGCGGGGTCCTTCCGGCAGACGTCCTGCACGTACCGACACCGCGGGTTGAACGAGCAGCCCGGCGGGATGTTCGTCAGCATCGGCGGGAGCCCCTTGATGGCGCTGAGCTCCTGGCCCTTGAGGTCGAGCCGCGGGATCGACTCCAGCAGGCCCTTGGTGTACGGGTGCGCCGGGCTTTCGTAGATCTCGTTGACGCCGGCCTCTTCGATGACCCGCCCGGCGTACATGACGGAGATGCGGTCCGCCACGTCGGCCACCACGCCCATGTCGTGCGTGATGAGCACCAGGCCCATGTTCCGTTCCTGCTGCAGTTCGGCCAGCAGGGCCATGATCTGGGCCTGGACGGTCACGTCGAGCGCCGTGGTCGGCTCGTCGGCGATCAGCACCTCGGGGTCGAGGGCCAGCGCCATGGCGATCATGACGCGCTGCCGCATGCCGCCGGAGAACTGGTGCGGGTAGTCGTTCACCCGCTGCTTCGCCGCCGGGATCTTGACCAGGTCGAGCAGTTCGACCGCGCGCGCCTTGGCGTCCTTGCGGGACATGCCCCGGTGCTTGCGGTACAGCTCGGCGAGCTGGAACCCGACGGTGAAGACCGGGTTCAACGCCGACAGCGCGTCCTGGAAGATCATCGCGATCCGGTTGGCCCGGACCTTGCGCCGCTGCTCCTCCGGGAGCTTGAGCAGGTCCACGCCGCGGTAGAGGATCTGACCGCCGGTGATGAAGCCGGGCGGGGTGTCCAGGATGCCCATGATCGCCTGGGCGGTCACGCTCTTGCCGCAGCCGGACTCGCCGAGGATGGCCCGGGTCTCGCCGGGAGCCACGTCGAAGCTGACCCCGTTGACCGCCTTGGCGATGCCGTTACGGGTGCGGAACTCGACCTGGAGGTTCTTGACCTGCAACGGCATCGCGTTGGGGTCGAGGCCGGGCAGAGCGTCCATCTTGACGTTGACGTCAGAACTCATGCTGCTCACCGGAACTTCGGGTCGAGGGCGTCACGCAGGGCGTCACCCATGAGGATGAAGGACAGCACCGTGCCGACCAGCAGCCCGCAGGGGAAGAACAGCAGCCACGGGTCCTCCAGGAAGTAGACCTGGTGGGCGTTGATCATGATGCCCCAGGACTGGGCCGGCGGCTGGAGGCCAACACCGAGGAAGGTCAGGGTCGCCTCGGCGGCGACGAACTGGCCGAGCACGATCGTCGCGTAGACCAGCATCGGCGCGATGGCGTTCGGCAGGATGTGCCGGAACATCAGCCGACCGTTGCTCGCACCCACCGCCTTCGCCGCGTGCACGTAGTCCAGGTCCTTCGAGGAGATCACGCTGCCCCGGATGATCCGGGCGATGGTGGGCCACCCGAGCAGCACCAGGACGATGGTGAGCGTCGTGACGTTCTGCCGCTTGATGACGGTGAGGAACACGATCGCGCCGAGCAGGAACGGCAGCGAGAAGAAGATGTCCATCACCCGGGAGATGATCGCGTCGACCCAGCCGCCGTAGTAGCCGGCGAGCAGACCGAAGAAACCGCCGATCAGCACGATGCCGACGGTGGCGTAGACCGCGATCTGCATCGAGGGCCGGGCGCCGTAGATGGCGTGCGAGTAGTAGTCGCAGCCGAGGATGTCGTAACCGAACGGGTGTTCGCCGCTCGGGGAGACCCGGGACCGGCCGGTGTCGCAGTCCCGGGGGTCCTGGCTCGTCCACAGCTTGGGGAAGAGCGCCATGGAGCTGACCACGAGGACGTAGAGCGCCGAGATCATGAAGATCGGGTCGCGGACCAACTGCCGCCGGGCGTCGGCCCAGAGGCTCGCGCTGCGCTCCTTGCCGCCCTTGTCCGGCACCGGCGCGCCGGCCACGGCGGCGGCGGCCGAGGAGTCACCGCTCATGGCGGCGCCGGCGCTGCTCAAGTCGCTCATCTGCACACCTCGTTTCGCTTCGACCTGCCGTCCGACCGGACCGGAACGGTCCGCTGCGTGTCCTGCCGCCGGTCACTCATACCGGATCCTCGGGTCGAGGACGGCGTAGAGGACGTCGACCAGCAGGTTGGCGATCAGGAAGACCAGGGCGAGCATGGTGACCACGCCGACCACCACCGACGACTCGCCGGTCCGGGCGGCCTGGGTGACCAGCCGGCCGATGCCCGGCACGTTGAAGATGGTCTCGGTGACCACCGCGCCGCCGAGGAGGGTGCCGATGTCGACACCGAGGTAGGTGATCACGGGGATGAGCGAGTTGCGGAGCGTGTGCACGCCGACGACCCGCTTGTTCGTCAGGCCCTTGGCCTTGGCCGTCCGGACGAAGTCGGCCCGGACGTTCTCCATGATGCTGGTCCGGGTGAGCCGGGCCGTGGTGGCCAGTGAGATCGCGCCCAGCACCAGGCCGGGGATGATCAGGCTGGCCCAGGGGTAGTCGGGCTTGAAGCCGGGACTGAAGACGCCGTTGGCAATCACCTCGGGCACCCAGTCCTGGTCGCGCAGCATGTTGCCGAACTTGACCCCGACGTACTCCCGGATCAGGACGCCGAGCACGAAGATCGGCACCGAGATCAGGAAGACCGTGGAGATCTTCACCAGGTAGTCGGTGAAGCTGCCGCCCCGCAGACCGGCCAGCACACCGGCGATGATGCCGACGACGGCCTCGAAGACGATGGCGATGAGGACGAGCTTCACGGTGTACGGCATGGCGTCGGCGACCAGGTCGGTCACCTCGCGCTGGCGGAGATTGATCCCGAAGTCGAGGTGGAGGAAGATGTTCTCCATCCGCTCGCCGAACAGCCCGAAGCAGGGGTTGCCCCGTTGGCTGAGACACGGGTCGTCGTAGCCGAGTCGCTCGGTCAGAGCGGTCAGGATCGACTCCGGCGGCGTCCGGTCGCCGAACAGCGCCCGGACCGGGTTCCCGCTGAACTGGACCGCCAGCGAGGTGAGGTAGTGCAGCAGGAACATGGTGCCCAGCACGGTGGGTATGAACTGGAGCAACCGTCGGACGACGTAGCGCCCCATGTCTGTTTCTCCTCTCGGCGCTGACGTGGCGGCAACGTTCCCCCTTGTCGGGAGACCGCTGCCGCCACGTCGTCATACGGCTGGATCAGGGAAGTGAAGCTCAGTTCTGCTTCATCGTCATCTGGCCGTAGTCAGCGTCCGCGACGGCGTTCCAGACGAACTTGTCGACGTTCTCGCTGTAGACCGCGCCCACCTTGCCCCACCACATCGGGATGACCGGCAGGTCCTCCAGGATCATGTCCTCCGCCTTCTGGTAGAAGGGGATCGCCTCCTGGATCGAGTTGGCGGCGTCACCCTGCTTCAGCAGGGCGTCGAACTCGGGGTTCGCGTAGGTGGAGTTGTTGCTGTCCGCGCCGGTGCTGTACACCGGAGCGAGGTAGCCCTCCAGGTACGGGTAGTCCGCACTCCAGCCGAGCCGGAACGGGCCGGTGAACTTCCGGTTGTCCGCGGTCTCGAGGTACTCGGCGAACTGCAGGTTGACCTTCAGCTCGTAGTCGATGCCGAGAGCAGCCTTGACCTGGTCACCAACGGCCTGGAGCCAGGCGTCGTGGCCGGCGCCGGCGTTGGCCCAGAGCTGGAGCTTGCCGCCCTTCCAGCCACCCGCCTCGGCGAGGAGCTGCTTGGCCTTCTCGACGTCCTTCTTGCAGTACTGGCAGGCGTTCTCCCGCGCACCCTCAAAGGACGGCGCGATGTAACCGCTGGCCGGGGTGAACCGGCCGTTGAACACCGCGTCGATGATCGACTGGCGGTCGATGACCATCGAGATGGCCTGGCGGATCCGCTTGTCCTTGAAGTTCTCGTTGTAGATCGGCATGCCGACGTAGGTGAAGTTGTCGCCCGGCTGCTCGTGGAGGCGGTCGCCGTAGGTGGCCTTCGCCTCCTTGTACCGCGCCGGCGGCAGGGTGTACAGCACGTCGAGCTCACCGGCCTGGAAGGCGGCGTAACCGGCGTCGATGTCGGCGAAGATCCGGTAGTTGATCTTGTCCGGCTTGCCCGGGTCGCCCTTCCAGCTGTCGCTGCGGACGACGGTGATGCCGACGTTGTGCTGCCAGCTGCCCTCGATCTTGTAAGGGCCGTTGCCGATCGGGGTCTCGTTGCACTTCGCGGTGTCCGCGATGCACGCCTCGGCCATCGGGGAGAAGCCCGGGTAGCCGATCGTGGTCGGGAACCCGGAGAACGGCTCGGTCAGCTCGACGGTGAAGGTCAGGTCGTCGACCTTCTTCAGGCCGGAGAGCTCCTTGGCCTTCGGCTCCGGGGCCTTCTTGGGGCCGTCGCCGTCCGGGTCCTCGGACGAGACGTCCTTGATCCCGGCGATCCGCTTCATGAAGTACCCGTTGTTCTGGGCGTTCGGCCCGTACGCGGCGTAGTTCCACGACCGGATGAAGGCGTCGGCGTTGACCTTCTCACCGTTGTCGAAGGTGTAGCCGTCCTTGATCTTGATCGTCCAGAGCTTCTGGTCCTGGGACTCGACCGACTCAGCCAGGTCGTTCTCCGGGGCACCGGTCTCGGCGTTGTACTTGACCAGGCCACGGTAGATCTGACGGACCACGTACAGCGACGGCTCGTCGTCGGCGGCGGATGGCAGCAGGAACGCCGGCTCCGACGCGTAGACGCGGAGCTCGCCACCGCTCTTGCCCGGATCGTCCGAGTTGTCATCGCCACCACCGCTGCATGCGGTAGCCAACATCGCGGTGGCGGTCGCAGCGACCGCCACCTTCAGGAATTTCCCGCGCATGGGAGTGCCTCCTCAGGGCGCTCGGCTCACGAGGGGGTTGTGAGGTGGTTGCCACTGTGACACCCGATGCGCCACAGCGGAAAGCGGTGTTATCAAGCCGATACCCGGCCGGGACGGTGCCGACATCGATCGCCACCGTGCCGTGATCCGCGTCGATTACCGCTCTCTGACCGATTGCCCAGCGCTGCTCAGCGGGGCGCCACCACCCGCAACGTCGACGCCACCGCGCCATTCCGGGTGAGCACCGTCACCCTCCGCAGCGCCACGGAAGCTCGCTGTTTCCACCCGTGCGGATGATGGTCGATTCGGCTGTGCGGGCACCCTCTGCCCCTGGTCGGACGAGGGTGCCGAGGCGACGGTACGTACCCCGCACGCCAGCGGATCATCCACCACGCGGACCCGTTCGTCAGCTGAATTACGGGCGTTCGAGCCCGTGGCCGGGCCGGGTGGGCAGCCGGTCACACCAGCCGGCGGTCGGCCGCCCAGCGGGACAGCTCGTACCGGTTGGACATCTGGAGCTTGCGCAACACGTTCGAGACGTGGGTCTCCACCGTCTTGATGGAGATGAACAGCTCCTTGGCGATCTCCTTGTACGCGTACCCCCGGGCCAGCAGCCGCAGCACCTCACGTTCCCGGTTGGTGAGCTGGTCCAGTTCCGGGTCGGCGACCGGGGTGTCCGGCCGGGCCGCGAAGGCGTCCAGCACGAACCCGGCCAGCCGGGGGCTGAAGACCGCGTCGCCGTCGGCCACCCGGCGGATCGCCGCGGCCAGCTCGTCCGGGGAGATCGTCTTGGTCACGTAGCCCCGGGCACCGGCCCGGATCAGGCCGATCACGTCCTCGGCCGCGTCGGAGACGCTCAGCGCCAGGAACCGCACCTGGGGGTGGGCGCGCCGCACCGTCTCCAGCACCGCCCGGCCACCTCCCTCGGGCATGTGCACGTCCAGCAGCACCACGTCGGGACGGGCCGCCGGGATCCGGGCGACCGCCTCGGCGACCGTGCTCGCCTCCCCGACCACCTCGACGTGCGCGCCCAGCTCGGCCCGGACGCCGGCGCGGAACATCGCGTGGTCGTCGACGAGGAAGACCCGCAACCGCTCGTCGCGGACGTCCGCCTGCTCGACCTGCTCGGTCATGGTCACTTGTCCCTTTCCGCCGTGGCACCGTTCCCGGAGACCGGCAGGGTCAACCGGACCTCGGTCCCGTCCCCCGGCCCGGAACGGATCTCCGCCCGGCCGCCGTGCCGCTTCATCCGCCCGATGATGGATCCCCGTACCCCGTGTCGATGATCATCCACCGTCTCCTGGTCGAACCCGACCCCCCGGTCCCGGACGAAGACGCTGACCTGGTCCGGTTCCACCTCGGCGTAGAGCGAGACGGTCTGCACCCGGGCGTGTCTGGCCGCGTTCACCATCGCCTCCCGGGCGGCGGCGACCAGCGCGCCCACCCGCTCGTCGGTCTCCCGGTCGCCCACCACCACCGCCTCCACGGTGATCCCGAAGGTGTCCTCCACCTCGGCCGCCGCCTGTTCCAACGCGGCGGCGAAGCGCTCGGTGGGGGAGGCGGTCGGCTTGTAGAGCCAGCTACGCAGCGTCCGCTCCTGGCCCCGGGCGAGTCGTTGCACCGTCTTGGCGTCGGCGGCGTTGCGCTGGATCAGGGCGAGGGTGTGCAGGACCTGGTCGTGGATCATGGCGGCCAGCTCGGCGCGTTCCTGTTCCCGGATCCGGCCCTCCCGCTCCGAACGGAGCTGGTTGAAGGTCCGCCAGAGCAGCGGCGCGGCCACCACCCCGACACCGGCCAGCCCGACCAACGCGAAGATCACCCCGTTGATGACCGCGTCGACGTTCTGCACCGGCGAGTAGACCGCCGCGACGCCGATGATGCCGACCGCGACCAGCACCCCGCCGCCGATGAAGCGGAGCACGAAGGCCCGCCGGTCGGTCTCCTCCACCACGGCGCTCAGCCAGGGCAGCGGCAGGGAGCCGTTGGCCTGGCCACGACGTTCCGGGGACTGGTGCCAGATGACACCCGCGCCGACCGCGATGATGGCGACCAGCCAGCCGGCGGTGCCGGCGACGCCGACCGAGTCGAAGAGCCGCATCTGCGCCAGCAGCACGGCCAGACCGATCACCACGAACGGCAGCAGCTGCGCGATGTCCCGTCGGGGCGGCGTGGCGGTATCCCCCGGCCGCACCGGGACCACCGCCCAGAACGCGGCGTAGAGGAGCAGGCCGAGCCCGCTGAGGCCGAGCAGCACCATGAAGGCGATCCGCACCCGCACCACCGAGACACCGATGTGCTCGGCGATGCCGGCGGCCACGCCGACGGCCATCCGGTGCTCGCGGGCCCGGTAGAGACGGGGTGGCTGGGTCACGGTACTGATCGCGGGCTCCCTGGTCGCGACGGCCGACGCCGGTGCGTCCGCGGTGGCGTCGTCACCGATCGTCACACGGGTCACGGTAGCGGAGCCACGGGGACGCCCCCGAGGTTCCGGATCGCCGGATCTCAGGGTGCGCTCAGGGTGGGTCCCGACGACGACCCGTCCCGGCACCTAGCAGGATCTACCGGTATGACCGAGGAATCCGCCCGGTCGCCCCGCCCGGAGGCGACCCAGCCGGGCGTTCCGCCGCCGACCGAGGGCGGGACCGCGACGTCCGCGCCGCCGGACGCCGGGCCACCACCTGCGGGGTACGCGCCGGACGCCGCCCCCGGGGTCGGTTTCACCTCCCGGTACGGCCTGGTCCGCCCCCGGGAGGGTCGCTACCTGGCCGGGGTGTGCGCGGCGGTCGGGCGGGCCACCAACACCGACCCGGTGCTGTGGCGGGTGCTCCTCGCCGTCCTCGGCTTCTTCGGCGGCATCGGAATCCTGATCTACGTCTCGGCGTGGCTGATCATCTCCGGCGAGGGGGACAGCGCCTCCCCGGTGGAGTCGATGCTGGGCCGGGGCCGGTCGAGCATGTCGCCGATCACGGTAATCGTGCTGAGCATCCTGGTCGCGGTGAGCTTCGGCTACATCGTGACCGACGCCTTCCGGGCGGTGCTGCTCGGCGCGGCGATCCTGATCGGCGGCGCGCTGCTGCTGAACCGGGACCACCCCGCCCGCGACCGCTCCAGCCCCACCCCGCCGCCCGTCGGGCCACCGACGTCCCCGCCGGGACCGATTCCCCCGGCGGCCTACCCTGCCCCGGTGCCGGCACCGCCCACGGCGACCCGGCCGGAGACACCGGTGCCCGTACCGGCCCCCGCCGCCCCGTGGCCGGCCCCGGAGCCGGTGTTCCCCGAGACGGCCGGCGGGTGGCCGGTCCGCGAGCCGACCGCCGGCCCGCTGTCACCGGCCCCGCCGACTCCGGTCGGACCCCCGCCACCGGTCGCCACGGCGAGCGCCCCACCCGGCTACCGTCCGCCCTTCGCCCCACACGGTCCGTACGCCCGGTCCGGTCCTGCCCTGCCGCCCCCACCGCCCGCGCCGGGCCGGGCACCGAAGCGCCCCCGGGAGCGCTCACCACTCGGCGCGGTGACGTTCTCCCTGGTCTTCCTCGCCTGCGGGATCGTCGCCGTGCTCGACCTGCTCGGAGTGGTCCGGGTCGACGCCTCGGCGTACTTCGCGGCGGCCCTGGCCACCATCGGGCTCGGGCTGCTGGTGGGCACCTGGTTCGGCCGGGCGCGCTGGTTGATCGCGCTGGGGTTGGTGACCTCGGCAGCGCTCGGCTTCGCCACCGCGGCGGAGTCGTTCGCGGACTGGCGCAGCGTGAACGGGAACGTGACCTGGACCCCGGCGAGCTACGAGGATCTTGCCCCCCGGTACGAGAACAGCTTCGGCAACCCGGTGCTGGATCTCCGCGCGGTGAACTTCGACCAGCGGGACACCCGGACCACCGTCGTCATCTCCTTCGGGGACGCGACCGTGCTGCTGCCGCCGAACGTCGACGTGATCGTCCACGCCGAGGTGCACGCCAGTGAGGCGACCATCTTCGGTACCCGTTCCGGTGGCCCGAACCGTCAGGTACACAAGTCCACCGACCTGGGCGCCGACGGCCCGGGCGGGGGCACACTCCGGTTGTACGTCCAGGTCAACGCCGGCGTGTTGGAGGTGACCCGGTGAAAGCGCACCGGACCGACCTGCTCTCCCTGACCTTCGGGCTGCTGTTCCTGGCCGCCGCGGCCTGGTGGCTGCTGGCGCAGCTGCTCGGCCTGGTGGTGCCGATCGGCTGGTTCCTGGCCGGCGCGCTCGTCGTGGTCGGCGCGCTGGGTCTGCTGGGCGCGCTGCGCGCGGCCCGGTCGGCGGCGAACGGTCCGGCCGGCGGCTCCCCGGCTCCGCCCGTCCCCCCGGCCGGGAGGCGGCCCGGCTCCGACCGGTCGTCGGAGGAGCGGGGAGACCATGGTGACTGAGCCCGCCGGGGCGACGGCGCCGGGACGACCGGAGCCGTCGCCCGCGTCGGTGCGACCGCCGGCGCGGGCCGCATATGCTGGCCGTGGAGACTTCGCTCCCGCCGCCGGCACGCCCCGCCCGCGCCGTCGCGGCCCGTCCGTTGCGATTTCCGTCCCGATGCTGCTAGGAGCCCGTCCGACATGACTGAGTCCCCCGCCGTGCGCAGCCTTGCCCGGTTCGGTGAGGTCCGCATCGGTGAGCGCGCCGCGCGTACCCTCGCCGCCGAACTCGCCCGGTGCGACGACCGCAAGGCCGCCCTGCTGGTCGGCGCGACGCCGGACGCCCCACTCCTCGCCGTGGCGATCGAGGCACTGCTGCCCGGGGACCGCCTCACCGTGGTGCCGGCCGGGTCGACCAGCTCCACCGAGCTGCGCCGGCACGTGTCGACGCTGGGCAGCTGGGTGGCGGACCGGGTCCACGTCGTCGACACCCTGGCCGAGGCCGACGCCGCCGACGTGATGATCGTCGGCGAGGCGCTCGCCGGCACCGGTGAGGAGGCCCGCGCCACGCTGGACGGCCTGACCAAGTACCTCACCGAGGGCGGTGTGCTGAGCGTGGCGACGCCGGCCGGGCCGGGCCGGACCACGGGTGCGGCGGCAGAACTCGACCGGCAGGGTGCGCTGCACGGCGTCGGGGTGGACCTGGTGCTGCGCAACCAACCGCCGGTACGGGTGTACCGGCTCCGGTTCACCTCGGTCAGCCCGGCGAAGGCGGCCCGGCTCGCCCCGGCGTACCGGCCTTCGAGCGTGCCGCTGACCCGCGACATGCACATCGACTCCAACGGGGTGGCCGCCGCGGGGATCGCCCTCGGCTTGGCGGCGCTGGCCCGGGTGGCCCGGCCGAAGTCGAAGCTCTGGCTGGTGCCGGCGCTCGCCGCGGCCCCGGTGGCGGCGTTCTTCCGCGACCCCGAACGGGACGTCCCGGAGGACCCGTCGGCCGTGGTCGCCGCCGCCGACGGCCGGGTGCTCTCCGTGCAGCGGCTGCACGACGAGCGGTTCGGCGCCGGCGAGTGGCTGCGCGTCGCGGTCTTCCTGTCGGTGCTCGACGTGCACGTCAACCGGTCCCCGGTGGCGGGCAAGGTGGTCGACCACTTCGTCGCGGACGGCGGTTTCGCCAACGCGATGAAGCCGGCGGCCGAGCACAACGTCGCCGCGTACACGGTGCTGGACACCGAGCACGGCCGCGTGGTGGTCGCGCAGCGTACCGGCCTGATCGCCCGGCGCATCGTGCAGCGTGCCCCGGTCGGATCGCTGCTCGCCCGGGGCGAGCGCTTCGGTCTGATCCGGTTCGGCTCGCGGACGGACGTCTACCTGCCGGCGGACGCGGCGGACCCGCTGGTGGGGCCGGGCGACAAGGTGGTCGGCGGCTCCTCGGTCATCGCCCGCTGGCGCTGAGCCCACGAGAGAGGGGCGCCGCGCTGGTTGGCGGCGCCCCTCTCTCGTGGATCAGGTCAGGCGGTCCGGCGCTGATGCAACCAGAGCAGCGGTCCGCTGGCCAGGTAGGCGACCACGACCAGGGCGAAGGTGAGTCGCGGGTCGACCAGGGCACCGACCACCGGAGCCAGCCACAGCCACGCCGGCAGCTTGATCAGCCGGGCCAGCTTGGCGTACGGGAAGCTGGAGACCATGGCGAAGGCGAGCAGGGCCACCCCGGCGACCTGGACCACCGGGGGCACCGGCAGGTCGATCACGACGGCGAGCGCCAACACCATGGCGGCCATGGTGGTGGGCACGCCGCAGAAGAACCGGCCGTCCTTCGGCGAGACATTGAACCGGGCCAGCCGGATCGCGGCGCAGGCCGCGACGAGCGCACAGGCCAGCGCGGCGGCGGTGGGCAGCGTGCCGGCGAGTGAGGCGTAGACCACCACCGGGGCGGCGAGGCCGAACGAGCACATGTCGGCCAGCGAGTCCATCTGCGCGCCGAACGGGCTGGCCACGTTGAGCTTGCGGGCCAGCGCGCCGTCGAGCCCGTCGAACGCGACGCAGGCGATCAGGAGCAGTGCCGCGAGGCGTACGTCGCCCTGCATGGCCAGGAGGATGGCGGTGACGCCGAGCATCAGGCTGGCGACTGTACACCCGTTGACCAGGGCGAACTTCGCCCGTCGGGCGACCGTACGCTCACCGGGGAGCAGCGGGATCGACCGCGCCGGGGTGTCGTCCACCGCTGTCGTCGGGGCGAGCGCCGGGCTGACCGGCATGACGGCCTCGATCTCGGCCCGGTTCAACCGGTCCGAGGCGTACCGCCGGCGCAGCCGGTCGGCGTTGCGGTGCTCGGGCAGGGCCACGTCGGTCGTGTGGCGGGGGTCGCCGTCCCGGCGTCCCACCCGGACCAGCAGCACCTGGCGGGCGAACGTACTGCTGCGACGCAGCGGCCCCGCCCAGCGGCGGCCTGCGGGGCGCGGACTGTCAGACGTACGACGCCGGCGCCATGGGGCTCTCGGCACGTTTCCTCCATCACCGGATCGGCTCACCGCCTCGCGGGCGGGGGTCCGGCTCTCTCGTGCCGGGCCGCTTCTGGCCCGGCAGCCGTCAAAGCGGAGTACACCATTGCACAGTGGTATGGGACTTGGCGATAGCTGCCGGCGGTACTCATCTCCTACAAACCGCGTGAATCGGCCCGTTATTCCCATCGCGGGCTGAGCGCCCTTTTCTCCGCCAATCTCAACTGCCGACTCTACCGGAGCGGGTCGATCCCGGCTCGGCGAGCGATCGGCTGTTCGATCAACCGGAGGGCCCGCGCGGCGATGTCGGTCAATGGCAGGTCGACGGCGGCGCGGCGGTCGAACCAGGCGGCCCGCGCGGTGGAACCGCCGGCCAGCTCGGTCACCTCGGGCACGGTCGGCGCCTCCACCACCACCCGGTAGAGCACCCGGACGCCGTGCCAGTCCAGCGGCCGGCCCTCCGGGCCCAGCGCCGCGGGATTGTGCAGGCTGCTCGCGTCGAGCAGCGCGGTCACCCGACCGAGTTGGCCGGACTCCTCGACGATCTCCCGCAGCAGTGCGGTGACCGGCTGCTCACCGTGGTCGGTCCCACCTCCGGGCAGGTGCCACCGGCCGGCCCCCGGGTAGCCGTCCGCGATCTGGGTGAGCAGAACCCGGTCCTCCGGGTCGGTGACCAGCCCGTACGCCCCGAAGCGCTGCCGCCGGTCCGGCGACGGCGGGTCGTACGGGACGCGGGGAGCCGCCGGCGGCACGTCCTCGGGAAGCGGGGTGACGGGCAGCCCGAGCAGGTCGGCGGTGAACGGCATCAGGGGCAGACCGGCCGCTTCCGCGGGCGTGATCCACGCCACCAGGTCGGTCGTTCCGTCTGCTTCGTGGCGGAGCGTGCCGGACACGCCCTTTACGTGATAGATGATCCGGTCGGTGTGCAACGCGACCCCGAGGTCGGGGAGTCGGATGACGTCGGCCACCACCGCCGCCAGCCCGGCGGTCTCGACGACCAGGCCGGTCTCCTCGGCGAACTCGCGGACCACCGCGACCGCCGGATGCTCGGCGTGTTCCAGCCCGCCACCGGGCAGCTGCCAGACGCCGGGGAAGTCGGCCAGTACGGAGCCCCGGGCCAGCAGCACCCGTCCGTCCGCCCCGGTCAACAGCCCGTACGCCCCGACCCTGCGCCGTCGCGCCAGTTCCCCCACGACCGCTCCCCCGTTCGCTCCGCCCCGCTGATCATGAGGTTAGCCGCGCCCGTACCGGAGTGTCGCACCATCAAGGTCATGATCGTGTGACGGGCGGGCGGAGGAGGTCAGGTGAGGCGGGCGGCCCGGACGGCTTCGGCGGTCACCTCGGTGAGCCGGTCGGCGGGGAGGGCCTCCAGCTCGTCGCGGGCGAACCAGCGGGCCTCGCAGGTGGAACCGCCGACATCGGCCACGGTGGGTGGGGCCGGCCGGTCGACCACCACCCGGTAGAAGGCACGGACGCCGTGCCAGTCGATCGGATAGCCCTCGGGGCCGAGGGAGGCGGCGTCCCGGTGGCTCGCCACCCCGAGCAGCCCGACCAGACGACCGGTCTGGCCGGTCTCCTCGACCAGTTCCCGGGTCAGCGCCGCGCCCGGCTGCTCGCCGTAGTCGGTGCCCCCGCCGGGCAGGTGCCAGCAGCCCGCGCCCGGGTAGCCGTCGGCGACCCGGGTGAGCAGCACCCGTCCCTCCGGGTCGGTGGCCACCGCGTACGCGGCGAAGCGCTGCGCCCGGTGCAGCCCGTCCGGACCGGGCACCGCGTAGAAGGAGGGGAACTCCGGCGCCTCGTCCGGCACCACGTCGGCGGCCCCGGCCGGCAGGCCCAGGGCCTGTGCGGTGAACGCGCGCAGCGGCAGCCCGCGCGCCTCGTCCAGGGTGAACCAGCGGGCCAGGTCGGTCGGACGGTCGACCCGGTCGGTGAGCGTCCCGCCCCGGACGGCGACCCGGTAGATGAGGCGGTCGGTGTGGATGGTGATGCCCCGTTCGGGCAGGGCCCGCATGTCGGCGAGGACGTCCTCCAGGCCGGAGACGGCGACCGAGAGCCCGGTCTCGGCGGCGGTCTCCCGGACGACGGTGTGGTTCGGGTCCTCACCGTGGTCGACCGCCCCGCCGGGCAGGGACCACGTGCCGGGGGTGCCGGAGCGCTCCGATGCGCGGACCAGCAACACCCGGCCGACCGAGTCGGCACAGATTGCGTATGCCGCGATCCTGCGGAGCGGCTCCAGCATGGTGGTCACGGGGCTGAATTCTCCCCCTGACCTGCGACGACATCGAAAAACAGTCAGATTCCTGACTGAATACTTCCCCCTCAGGGATCGATCAGGGTATCAATCCGGGCCTCCACCGAGGCGGCCGCGCACCGGCCGGCGCACGGTGGAGGCATGACATGGACGCCCCCCTCGACCCAGGCCCCGTACAAGCAGCTCCGTCGCCCCACCACCGACCGTATGGTGGCCGGGGTGGCCAGCGGCCTCGGCCGCTACTTCGACGTCGACCCGACCCTGGTCCGCGTGGTCTTCGCCGTGTCCGTGCTCCTCACCGCCGGGGTCACGCTGCTGGCGTACCCGGTGATGTGGTTCCTGATGCCCGAGGAGCCGCCGGACGCGCCGGCCTGGCCGCATCCGACGCGGGTCGCGCCACCCCGGTGAGCCGGTCGGTGCGCCCCGCCCACCCGTGCGGCGGCGTCACTCCCACTCGATGGTGCCCGGGGGCTTGCTGGTCACGTCCAGCACCACCCGGTTGACCTCGGCCACCTCGTTGGTGATCCGGGTGGAGATCCGGGCGATCACGTCGTACGGCAGCCGGGACCAGTCGGCAGTCATCGCGTCCTCGCTGGAGACCGGACGGAGGACCACCGGGTGGCCGTAGGTGCGCCCGTCCCCCTGCACCCCGACGCTGCGCACGTCGGCGAGGAGGACCACCGGGAACTGCCACACGTCCCGGTCCAGCCCGGCCGCGGTCAACTCCTCGCGGGCGATCAGGTCGGCCTGGCGGAGCAGGTCCAGCCGCTCCCGGTCGACCGCGCCGATGATCCGGATGGCCAGGCCCGGCCCCGGGAACGGGTGCCGCCAGACCATCGCCTCGGGCAGTCCCAGCTCCAGCCCGAGCGCCCGGACCTCGTCCTTGAAGAGCGTGCGCAGCGGCTCCACCAGGGCGAACCTCAGGTCCTCCGGCAGCCCGCCGACGTTGTGGTGGCTCTTGATGTTGGCGGTGCCGGTGCCGCCACCGGACTCCACCACGTCCGGGTAGAGGGTGCCCTGGACCAGGAACTCGACGTCGCCGTGCGCGGCGATCTCCCGGGCGGCGGCCTCGAAGACCCGGATGAACTCCCGGCCGATGATCTTCCGCTTCTGCTCCGGGTCGGTCACCCCGGCGAGCGCGCCGAGGAACCGCTCCTGCGCGTCGACCACCTTCAGCTTGATGCCGGTGGCCGCCACGTAGTCCTTCTCGACCTGCTCCGCCTCGCCGGCGCGCAGCAGACCGTGGTCGACGAAGACGCAGGTGAGCTGGTCACCGACCGCCCGGTGCACCAGGGCGGCGGCGACCGCAGAGTCCACCCCGCCGCTGAGGCCGCAGATGACCTCCTTGTCGCCGACCTGGGCGCGGATCCGCTCGACCTGCTCGTCGATGATGTTCGCCGGGGTCCAGGTGGGCTCGATGCCGGCGATGTCGTAGAGGAAGCGCTGGAGCATCTCCTGCCCGTGCGCCGTGTGCCCGACCTCGGGGTGGAACTGCACCCCGGCCCGGCGACCGGCCACGTCCTCGAAGGCGGCGACCGGCGCGCCGGCCGACTCGGCGGTCACCGAGAAGCCCTCCGGCGCCTCGGTCACGCAGTCACCGTGGCTCATCCAGACCGGCAGCTCGGCCGGCAGCTCCCGCAACAGCACCCCGGCGTCCACCCGGGGACGCAGCGGTGTGCCGCCGTACTCGCGGTTGCCGGTGCGGGCGACGGTGCCCCCCAGGGCCCGCGCCATCGCCTGGAAGCCGTAGCAGATGCCGAAGACCGGCACGTCGGCGGTGAACAGCCCGGCGTCGATCTGCGGCGCCCCCGGTTCGTAGACGCTCGACGGGCCGCCGGACAGGATGATCGCCGCCGGGTCCTTCGCCAGCATCTCGGCGACCGGCATCGAGTGCGGCACGATCTCGGAGTAGACCCTCGCCTCACGCACCCGACGCGCGATGAGCTGGGCGTACTGGGCTCCGAAGTCCACCACGAGGACAGGGCGAGGCGTGCTCATGCCCAGAAAGCCTACCGACAGTCACCCCGGGTCCCGCCAGCGGCCGGCCCTGCCCGGTTGGCGGGCCGGGTGAGGTGGTTGCAGGGGACCCTTCCTCGACAGAAAACGGTAGGAAGGGCCCCCTGCAACCACCTCGGTCACCGCGACCACCCAACTCGTGGCAACGTGTCAGCGCTCACGAAGAGTGCCGGAGTGCGGCCGGCGCATCGGCGGGAACGGCCGGGTGGTGGGGTGGCAGGGGAGCGATCCGCCGGTAGGGCGCGCCGAGCGGCGGTCGCGGGTCCTCCTCACCCTTGTTCGGCCAGAACGCCATCGCCCGTTCCGCCTGCGCGGCGATGGTCAGCGACGGGTTGACCCCCAGGTTCGCCGAGACCGCCGCGCCGTCCAGCACGTGCAGACCCGGGTGGCCGAAGACCCGGTGGTACGGGTCGATGACCCCGCCGGCCGGGTCGGCGCCGATCACCGCGCCACCGAGGATGTGCGCGGTCATCGGGATGTCGAACGGCTCGGTCAGCGAACCGCCCGGCACCCCGCCGATCTCCTCGGCGAGCAGCCGGGCCGCCTCGTTGCCGGCCGGGATCCAGGTCGGGTTCGGCGTGCCGTGGCCCGGCCCGGAGACCAGCCGCCGGCCGAACGGACCACGCCGCAGCCGGGTGGTCAGCGAGTTGTCCGCCGACTGCATGACCAGCGCGATCACCGTCCGCTCCGACCAGCCGCGCACCGACAGCATCCGGGCCGCGAGACCCGGCTGCCGGAGCAGGATGCCGAGCCAGCGGCGGAGCCGGTGCGGGCCACCGTCGACCAGCAGGGACTGGAGCAGCCCCATGGCGTTGGAGCCGCGCCCGTAGCGGACCGGCTCGATGTGCGTCTGCGCGTCCGGATGGAACGAGCTGGTGATCGCCACCCCCTCGGTGAAGTCCAGCCCCCGCGCCCGGGCCACGCGGCGGGGCACCGCCGCGCCGAGGATCGCCTCGGAGTTGGTCCGGGTCAGCTCGCCGAGGCGGGGCGAGAGCCCGGGGAGCGCCCCGGTGGCCCGCATCTCGTGCAGCAGCCGCTGGGTGCCGAGCGCGCCGGCCGCGAACACCACCTGGTCGGCCTCGAAGACCTGCCGCCGCCGGCGCAGCCGGGCCCCGGTCCGGACGGTCTCCACCCGGTAGCCGCCGCCGGGCGCGGGTCGGACCGAGGTCACCGTGGTCAACGACGTCCTGCCACTGGGGGTCGGCGTAGAAGGCGTCCAGGGGTTCGTAGAGGGTGTTCGCGTAGACCAGGGAACCGCCACCCACCCCGGCCCCGGAGAGCACCAGCACTCCCCCACCGGCCTTCCGGTCGGCCGCTCTGAGCAGGCTGATCCGCTGGATGCCGTAGCAGCCCAGCCGGGGCGCCCAGAGGAACCGCCGCAGGCGCCAGGAGGTCTGCGGGAACTCGTGGTCGCCGAACCTGCGGCCCGCCTCCAGCACACCGACGGACCAGCCCTTCTCGGCCAGCCGCAGGGCCGCGACGCTGCCCCCGAAACCGGAGCCGACGACCACCACGTCGTACCGCATGGACGCATCATCTACCGATCGGTAACCCACGCGCCAGGGGCACTTTTGTCACCCACTGATCAGCGCGGGCGGTCCGGCCGCTCCCGGCCGAAGAGCCACGCGTCGAAGAGACCGTCCAGCTGGCGACCGGAGAGCTGCTCGGCCATCAGCACGAATTCCTTGGTCGTGGCGTTGCCGTCGCGTTTCTCGGCGACCCAGGTCCGCAACAGCCGGAAGAACGTCTCGTCGCCGACGGTGACCCGCAACGCGTGCACGGTCATCGCGCCCCGCTGGTAGACCGACGCGCTGAACAGCTCGTCCGCTCCCGGGTTCCCCGGCGGGACGCGCCAGAGCTGCGGCCCGGCACCGGAGTACGCGGCGTCGAACGCCTGCTGGGCGGTCTGGTCGCCCTGGTGTTCCGCCCAGAGCCACTCGGCGTACGTGGCGAGGCCCTCGTTGAGCCAGATGTCCTGCCAGCGCTGGAGCGACACGCTGTTGCCGAACCACTGGTGCGCGATCTCGTGGGCCACGATGCCGGTGTTCTCGCCCGCCCGGAAGAACCCGGCGGAGTAGACCGGCCGGCTCTGCGTCTCCAGGGCGTACCGGATCCGGCTGTCCGAGACGATCACCCCGCCGTACGCCCCGAACGGGTACGGCCCGAGGACGCTCTCCAGGTAGTCGGCCACCTCGAGGGTCCGCGCCATCGACGTGTCGGCCGCTCCCCGGGGCACCCGGTCGCTGACCGCGGTGACCACCGGTCGTCCCCGGTGCTCGCCGGTCTCCATCCGGTAGTCGCCGATGACCAGCGTGCTCAGGTAGCTCGCCATCGGGGTGCGCTCGGCCCAGTTCCAGGTGGTCCAGCCGTCGGCGCTGGTCCGGCCGGCCGGCACACCGTTGCTCACCGCGACCAGCCCGTCCGGCACGGTGACGTCGATGTCGTACGTCGCCTTGTCCGAGGGGTGGTCGTTGACCGGGAACCAGGTGCTGGCCGACTCCGGTTGGCCGAGGGCGATCGCCCCGTCCTCGGTGTGCAGGAACCCGCCCTCGCCGAGGGACTCGTTCTCCAGCGGCGCGGGTTCGCCGTCGTAGCGCACCTCGACCTCGAAGCCGTTGCCGGCGGGCAGGCCGGCGACGGGGGCGACGGTCAGCTCGGCACCGCTGTGCTCGTGGGTGGCGGGTTCGCCGTCCACACTCACCGCCCGGACGGTCAGCCCGGCCAGGTCGAGGTTGAGCCGGGACAGGTCGGTGGTGGCGGTCGCCCGGACGGTGACCACGCCGTCGAGCCGATCCCGCGCGGGGTCGTAGCGGACCTTGATCGTGTACTCGCGGACGTCGTAGCCGCCGTTGCCGTAGGTGGGGAAGTAGGCGTCCCCCGCCCCGGGCTGGCCGGGGGCGAACCTGCGGACGGTCGGCGAGGCGGACGACTGCCCGGTGGGCTCCGGCTCGGGCGGCGACGACTCGCAGCCGGCCACCACCAGCAGTCCCGCCCCGAGCAGCAGTGCGGCGCGGCGGGCGGTCGTGGGCCGTACCTGTGTCATCGCTACCTCCCGAGGCCGGCGGGGTGACCGGGGCCGACCCCGTCTCCCCCGCGGGACGTCCGCCCCGGCCGACCCGGTGCCGAGGCTGGTTCGATCCACCGCAGCCGTGCTGCCTGGCGTTCCGATGATCACATACGCCCCTGGGGACTCCGGGACGCTCCCACCGACGGTGGGACGCGTGGGGCGACCTACCGGCCGCCCCACGCCGCCACGGAACGGGTGGGGTCATCGGGGGAGAGGCTGTCCTTTGGTCTCCGGTCCGACGAACCAGACCAGGCCGAGTGCGATAACGTAGGACGCCACACCGACCGTCGTCGCCGCCGTCGAGATGCTCCCGAGCACGCTGATGAGCAGACCGGTGGCGAGCGTGAAGATCGCGCCTGCGATCCGGGCAGAGTTGAACACCGTCGAGATCGCGGTCGCCCGTCCCGCCGTGGGGAACAGCTCAGGCATGTAGATCGGCATCCACGCGAACTGCCCCAGGATGAAGAACCCGGCGACGCCTGCGGCGACGAGGGCAGCCCCCGGCGTCGAAACGGCGAAGAACAGGATCGGGAGGATCAACGCCGAACCCGCGTAGTAGACGAGCATGGTGGGTTTGCGGCCCCACTTGTCGGCAAGGTAGCCCAACAGTAGGTACCCCGGCACGGACGCGGCATTGAACACCAGGCCCGCGTTCGCGGCCCA
This sequence comes from Micromonospora inyonensis, assembly GCF_900091415.1. Taxonomy (NCBI): domain Bacteria; kingdom Bacillati; phylum Actinomycetota; class Actinomycetes; order Micromonosporales; family Micromonosporaceae; genus Micromonospora; species Micromonospora inyonensis. Next base: position 543,934 of record NZ_FMHU01000001.1, read on the forward strand.
CGTGCCGGCGGGCAGTCCCATGCTCTTCGCGAGCTGGCCGGTGTACTGCGGGATCCAGGCCGACACGCTGTAGAGGCCGACGACCGACACCACGGTGATCAGGAGAAGTCGTAGAGCCCGCTGACGCAGGTGCGGCTGGCTGAACACCGACGTGAACGTAGACCGCAGGAGCTCTCGGTCCGCTGGGCTGACCTGTCCACCGCCTGCCGCGGTGGCCTTGGCCTTGCGCCTGCGGTCGCGGATCTCTGTCCACATCTCCGGGTCGTGGACGGCTCGGCGCACGTAGAGCACGATCAGTGCGGGCAGGGCGCCGACGAGGAACAGATACCGCCAGGCCTCGGTTCCCACCGGCTGAAGGAGAAACCAGGTCAGGGCCGCGAGCACGGCGCCGACCCCGAACCCGGACTGCAATACGGCGGCTGCCCGTCCGCGGGAGCGGTCGGGCCACAGTTCGCCGATGAGGGCCGTCGCGCTGCCCCACTCGGCGCCCAGGCCCATGCCGGTGATGAAGCGCAAGGCCAGTAGCCACCAGTAGTCGGGCGCGAACGCGGTCAGGCCTGTGAACACCGCGTACCAGAGAATTGAGATCATCAGGGTGCGTCGACGGCCGAGGTAGTCGGCGGCGAAGCCGGCGAGGATCCCGCCTAGGGCCCAGCCCAGGAGCGTCGCGGCGACCAGTGCGCCGACGTAAGCGGGAAGCCGTTCGATCTGGTCGCTGGTCCCGACGCTGGCGACAGCGGCCGAACCCGCGAGGACGAGTGCGTAGGTCTCGAACCCGTCGAATGTCCATCCGAGCCACGACGCTCCGAGTGCGTGGCGGCTGGTCTTATCGATGCTGCGCAGGGTCGCGGGTCGATTGTGGGTGTCAGGCGGCGGTACGGAGCTCTCCAAGTCGGACACAGTGCTCTCCTCTGAGCTGAAGACTCGACATCTCGGTAATCAGTTGAGCGCGTCGATCGGGGCAAGAACGGTGACGCTGATCGGCGACGCAAGCAAGTCCGGCAGCTGGGCGCGGTAGTTCTTGTAGTGCGTCGACGCGCGGTGAGCCTCCAGTGCAGAGGAGTCCTCGTAGCACTCGAGGAGCACGAACTCCGGACCGTCTCCCTGGGTGACGAACAGGTTGTAGAAGTGGCAGCCCGCCTCGGCGCGCGTCGGAGCCACCATCCCCTCGAGCAGTGCCTGCAGTCGGCCGGCGCTCTCGGGCGTCGGGGTGAAGCGAGCGATCACGGTCACAGGGTGCCCGTCGGCCATGATGTCTCCAGTCGGTTACGGCGGGGTGCCTCTTGCGTCCCCACAGGTAATACGTTATAAAACGTCTTATGAACATTGTCAAGGAAACGCAGGCAGTTCAGCCGGCGCCTGATCTCGCAGGCATGTCGGGGCAGGGCGGGTATGACATCCCCTGAAGACTCCGAACCACGCCTCGACCTGACGGGCGCTGACCTGCGGATCCAGCGCGGTCGAACCTCGGCTACGGCACAGCTGGCCGAACAGATCAAGGCGTTGATCGTCAAGCAGCAACTGCCCCCGGGCGCACGGCTGCCCACGGAAAAGGAGCTGATGGCGGAGTCCGGTCTGAGTCGGATCACCGTCCGCGCCGCAGTGGGCGCCCTCGAGAGTCAGGGCTGGGTCGTGCGCAAGCAAGGGCTGGGCACGTTCGTGTCCGAACCACTGGACCAGGAGTTGTCGTCCGGGGTCCGCACGATCACGGAGGTGCTGCTCGACCGCGGTGTCACGCCGCAGATCGAGGTGATGAGCTTCGGAGTCGAGCCCGCGTCGGCGTACGTCGCGCGTACGCTGGGGGAGCGTGAGGTGCTCACCGTCCGCCGCCGCTACGGCGACGGTGAGCAGCCCGTGGCGTTGGTGACGATCCACCTCCCGACCCGGGTGATCGATGCCGCCGAGCCGTTGCGTCTGGCCGAACCGGCCACCGAGACCACCTACACGATGTGGGAGCAACGGCTGGGCACGCGCATCGCGGAGGCCCGGCACGAGATCCACGCCGCAGGCGCGTCCGCGGACGTCGCGGCGGCGCTGGGCGTCGACGAGGGCGCACCGGTCCTCGTCCTCGATCGCGTCAGCTTCGACCACGACAACCGGCCTCTGGAGGTCGTGGTCTTCCACTACCGGCCGGATCGCTACGGCTTCTCGGTGACGCTTCCCCGCGTCATCGCGAACGAGACGGTCGGCATGACAGAGCGAACAGAAAGGTTGCGTCCATGACGAACGCCGATCCCGGCACGCCAGGGCACGCCGGCAGGGGAAGCCCGCACGTCGGGCTGATCCTCGCCCTCACCATCCGCGGCCTGTCCGTGGGCAACTACCCGGACATGACCCGCGTCGCGCAGACGGCGGAGTCCCACGGATTCGACTCGGTGTGGCTGTGCGACCACTTCCTGACCCTCAGCCCCGACGACTACGTCCGCGACGCCGGGATCACCGACGACGCGAACGGTGACGCGCCGGCGGCGCAGGGTCCGTCGTCGATCCCGCTCCTGGAGTGCTGGACGGCGCTGTCGGCGCTGTCGCGTGACACGACCTCGCTGCGGCTGGGCACCAGCGTGCTGTGCAACTCGTACCGCTATCCCGCCGTCCTCGCCAAGATGGCCGCGACCCTCGACGTGATCTCGGGCGGGCGCGTGGACCTGGGGCTGGGGGCAGGCTGGTTCCAGCAGGAGTTCGAGGCGTACGGGATCCCGTTCCCGTCGACCGGCGACCGCGTCTCGGCGCTCGCCGAGTCGCTGCAGGTGATGCGCAGCGTCTGGACCGAGGCCAACCCCCGGTTCAGCGGCGACTTCTACACGATCGACGGTGCGATCTGCGACCCGCCGCCCGTCCAGAAGCCGCACCCGCCGCTGTGGATCGGCGGCGAGGGGCTGCGGGTCAACCGCATCGCTGTCCGGCACGCGAACGGCGTCAACGTCCGGTGGTGGCCGGCCGAGAAGTGCGCTGAGCGCCGGGCGCTGCTCGATCGGGAGTGCGAGGCGATCGACCGTGATCCCTCGACCCTCGAACTGTCGGTGACGACGCTGCTCGCACCCACCGCGTCGCCCACGGTCCAGCAGCAGCTGCGCGCGCGGTTCAAGTCGATCCCGGAGAGCGGCCTCATCACCGGCTCCGCCGACGCCTGCCTCGAGCGGATTCGCGAGTACCGGGCTGCTGGGATCAACCACTTCCTGTTCACGATCCCGGACGTGGCCGACTCCGACTACCTCGACGTGGTGGGCGAGCAGATCCTTCCGCACCTCGGCACCACCCGCGCCCCCAGCCCCGCCTGACCTCCGCACACACCTGCTGAAAGCGAGCCGCACGATGACCTCCGATGTGACCTCCCGGTCGACCGAGACCGCTGGTGAGGAGTACCTCCGTCCGACCAAGTACATCGACTCCGACCACCCGACCGTCGTCGAGACTGCCCGCCGGATCACCGAGGGCGCCACGACCGACGTCGAGCGTCTGGGCCGCATCTACCACTATGTCCGTGACCTGCCCTACGACATCCTCGCCTCGTTCCGTTACCTCGCGAAGGGGCAGACGGCGGCCAGCGACGTCCTCGAGAACGGCGTTGCGTTCTGCATGGGCAAGGCCAGCTCGTTCGTCGCGCTGGCCCGCGCCGCCAGCATCCCGGCGCGCGTCGCCTTCCAGGCGCTGGACGCCCCCGAGATGGAGTTCCTCTCGCCCGAGGTCCGCATGCTGTGGGGCGGGCCGGTCGGGCGCCCGCTGCCGTGGCACTCGCTCGGAGAGGCGTTCGTCGACGGCCGGTGGGTCAAGCTCGACGCCACGATCGACGCGCCCACCGCCTCCAAGCTCGGCAAGCCGTACGCGGTTGACTACGACGGCCACACCGACATCCCCACCGTCGAGGGCCCGGTGCTGCGGGAGAACGGCAGCTACGCCGACTACCCCGCCGAGGTCGCGGACTGGTACCTGCGCGTGGCCCGCGAGGTGCTCGACGCGCTCGAGTCGACCGCCGCGCACGAGCGCGTCGCCGCCGACGACGTGCTGTGGAGCGGGCCGGACCCCGAGCTCGTCAGCCGTCAGGCCGTCGCCTGATCTTTTCCCCCCCAGTGGCGCGACGTCCAGGTCGAGCCACCGTGATTCCACCGCGTTCCCCGTTGACCCGAGAAGGACACCACAATGTCCGTTCGTCAGATCACCTCCGTCAACCCCGCGACCGAAGAAGTCCTGGGTCGCTTCGACCCGCACACCCCGGACCAGATCGAGGCGGCCCTCGCCCGGGCGGCCGGCGCGGCCGCCCAGTGGCGGTCCACTCCGATCGAGGTCCGCGCCGAGCACCTCCATCGCGCCGCCGCCATCATGCGCGCCGACCGGGACAGGCTCGCCACGCTGATCACCGAGGAGATGGGCAAGCCCATCGCCGAGGCGGAAGCCGAGGTCGAGAAGTCCGCCTGGTGCTGCGAGTACTACGCCGAGCACGGTCCGGCGATGCTCGCCCGCGAGTCGGTCGAGACCGCCGCCACGCGCAGCCACATCGCCTACGACCCGCTGGGTCTGGTGCTCGCCGTGATGCCGTGGAACTTCCCACTGTGGCAGGTGTTCCGGTTCGCGCCGCCCGCGCTGCTCGCGGGCAACGGCGCCGTGCTGAAGCACGCGTCGAACGTCCCGCGCTGCGCCCTCGCGATCGCCGAGGTCTGGGAGCAGGCGGGCTGCCCGACCGGGCTGTTCACCACGCTGCTGGTCGGTCCGGATGCCGTGCCGAGCCTCATCGCCGACGACCGCGTCCGCGCCCTGACCCTCACCGGCTCGACCGAGGTCGGCGCGCAGGTCGCGGCCATGGCCGCCGCGCACCTCAAGCCGCAGGTGCTCGAGCTCGGCGGCTCCGACCCGTTCATCGTCCTCGCGGACGCCGACATCCCCGCCGCCGCGGCCGCCGCCGTCACGGCGCGGATGCTCAACGCCGGGCAGAGCTGCATCTCGGGCAAGCGTTTCATCGTCGAGGACGCGGTCGCCGAGGAGTTCACCGAAGCGTTCGCCGCAGGCGTCGCCGCGCTGACCGTCGGCGACCCCTTCGACCGCGACATGCGGATCGGCCCGTTGGCCAGGGCGAGCATCCGCGCGGACGTGCTCGACCAGGTGCGCCGCAGCGTCTCAGCGGGCGCCAGGATCGTCACCGGCGGCACGGTGCCGGAGGGACCGGGCTTCTACTTCCGGCCCGCCGTTCTCGACAACGTCACCCCCGGGATGGCCGTGGCGGCTGAGGAGACCTTCGGACCGGTCGCCGCGGTCGTCCGGGCGAAGGACGCGCTCGACGCCGTTGGCATCGCCAACGCCACCGAGTTCGGTCTCGGTGCGGCCCTGTGGACGTCAGACCTCGACCGCGCGGAGCTCCTCGTGCCCCGCATCGACGCAGGCGCCGTGTTCGTCAACGGCATCGTCGCGTCCGACCCGCGCCTGCCCTTCGGCGGCGTCAAGCGCAGCGGCTACGGGCGTGAGCTGGGTGTCTTCGGGATCCGGCAGTTCACCAACGTCAAGAGCGTCTGGGTCGGGCCTGCGCGAAACGGCCAAGACCACCCGCTCAGCGAATGAACCACCAGGCCGAGATCGAAGGAGCTCCCATGACATCCCCTCAGCCCGCGCCACGGCTCGACGAGTCGTCCCAGCGCGTCGGCACCGTCGCTATCGTCGGCGGCACCGGTGCCCTCGGGCTCGGACTCGCGAGGCGGTGGGCGCACGCCGGTATCGATGTCCGCATCGGTTCTCGCCGCGCGGACGCCGCGCAGGCCGTTGCTACGCAGCTACCACGAGCGTCCGGCGGTGAGAACGCCGTGATGATCGATGGAGCGCCAGTCGTCGTCATCGCGGTCCCGTTCAGCGCCCACGTCGAGACTCTGCGGTCGCTCGCCAAGGTCATCCAGCCGGGGCAGCTGCTGATCGACACGACCGCGCCGATGGTGCCAGGGCGCCGAGGCCTTCGGCCCATCACGCCGTGGGCGGGCTCAGCTGCCGAGCAGGCCCAAGACCTGCTTCCGGCCGGCGTCTCGGTCGTCTCCGCGATGCAGACGGTCAGCGCCGCCATCCTGCAGGACCTCGGACAGCGCCTCGACGAGGACGTGTTGATCTGCGGCGACAAGAGCGCCGACAAGGCTGTCGCAGCTGGTCTCATCGAAAGCATCCACGGATTACGCGCGGTCGACTGCGGCCCCCTGGACATGAGCGGTATCTGTGAACGGATCACCGCGTTGTTGGTCGGTGTCAACCGGCGCTACAAGACGCACGCCGGAATCCGGCTCACCGGACTGCCCGTGACATCGGCGAACTCGAGCCTCGGCCGTCCCGCGTAATCCCTGCGTCCCTCCGATAGGGGGACAACCATGATCGTCAGGTGGTGCACGTCGCCGGCGCCTGACGGTCAAGGTACGGATGCAGCGCGTCATCGGAGGCTGAGCGGACGCGGGTGAGCCGTTCCCGTGGCGCACCTCAGCGCAGCGGGGCACGGCGGCAAAGGTACGCAGAGTGCAGTTGCCGATCCGGCCTTCGGCCGGCGAGTTGCAGGTGATGGACACCCCTGGTCGGGTGGTCCAGCAGCAGATTGGCGTAGGTCCTCGGTCGCTGGGTGGCCGCATTACCCGCTCCGAGGTGGCGGTGGCGGCTCTGGATGCTCACCTGCCCTGCGGACCGACCGCGCGGTCGTCGGCCGAGAGGCTGATCTGGCGGGCGGACGGTCCGGCGTCTCCCAGCGCCGCCTCCTGGTCGACATCGAGCCAACGAGAGCACCCGTGTCCCCCGAGTTGCCGGGGGCACGGGTGCTTCCTTTGATGCTGGCTCGCTGCGGCCTACGGTTACGCAGGCATGTGGATGACCGGCAGGTGCCCCTCGGGCCCGTACCGGTTGCCCTCGCTGGTCAGGATCGATGCTCGGTGCTCCAGGGCGGCCATCACCGTCGCGGCCAGGTCGACGCGGCCGGTGAGCCCACGCCAGTAGGACAGTTCCTGCCACGACTCGCCCCGGGTGGGCAGCCGTGCACAGGAGTCGTGGCTGAGCAGCCGGTACAGGTGCTTTCGGTGCTTGGCGTCGCCGGCCAGCTCCAGGGCCTCAGCGGCAGTAACGGCGGTGACGCCGAAGCGCTGGCCATCGGTGATGACCTCACCGATGGGTTCCCCGACGTGGATCGAGTACGGGTAGGCCAGCAGCGCTGAGCGGTCCAGCACCAGCGCGACCGGACGCTGCTCGTCCTCGCTGCTCACGCGGCCGGCCGGCTGGCGTCGTCCGCCTCATCCTGCATGTGTTGGCGCACCCGGTCGCGTACGGCGTCGTAGCGCTCGTGGGGCCATTGGGCCTGCACCTGTAGCCGGCGGGCGCGGGCCTCGGCCATGCCTTGCTCGGTGAGCTGCACCCCGGCATCGGCCATCAGCGCACGGAACTCGTCCATGCGCCTGCGGTCGCGGACGGCCTGGGCGACGTACGCGGAGGCGTTGGGCTGCTGCTCCAGGGTCTCGGCCACGTCCTCGGGCACGGAGACGGTCACGCGACGCTTTGTCATACTGATCAGGCTACTCCTGTCATATCATCACGTACAGCAACGTCACGCACTCGGAAGGGTGCCGGTGATGGCCGTCTCTTGTGCTTCCTGCTCCCGTAGCGGGTGCAGGCGTTCGCCGGATAAGCGGTGTGGGTCGCGAACCGCCGGTTCGCGACCCACACCCAAGGCGTCGCGGGTGAGACGGTGGGCTCAGCGGTCCAGGACCAGACCGACCTTCTGGAACTCCTTGAGGTCGCGGTAGCCGCACTTGGCCATCGCCCGACGCAGGCCGCCGAAGAGGTTGAGCTGGCCGTCCGGCTCGTCGGCCGGGCCGAAGAGCAGCCGCTCCATGGAGCCGAGCGGCTCACCGGCCACCTCGAACGCCCCCCGGGGTAGCGAAGGGTGGCTGGCCGCCGAGTGCCACCAGGCACCGCCGGCCGGGGCCTCCTCGCAGAGCGAGAGCGGCTCGCCGAGCATCACCGCGTCCGCGCCGCAGCCGAGCGCCTTGGCGATGTCGCCGGAGGTCTGCACGTCGCCGTCGGCGATCAGGTGCACGTACCGGCCACCGGTCTCGTCGAGGTAGTCCCGCCGGGCCGCCGCCGCGTCCGCGATGGCGGTCGCCATGGGCACCCGGATGCCGAGCACCGACTCGGTGGTCGACCAGCCGTCGCCGCCGATACCGACGATCACCCCGGCCGCGCCGGTACGCATCAGGTGCAGCGCCGTCTTGTAGTCGGTGCAGCCGCCGACGATCACCGGCAGGTCGAGGTCGGCGATGAACTCCTTGAGGTTCAGCGGCTCATCGGTGGTCGAGACGTGCTCGGCGGAGACGATGGTGCCCTGGATGACCAGGATGTCGACCCCGGCGTCCAGGATCACCGGGGCGAGCGCCAGGGTGTGCTGCGGGGAGACCCGGACGGCCACCGTGCCGCCCCCGGCACGCAGCTCGCGGACCCGCTCGGCGATCAGGTCCGGGCGGATCGGCTCGGCGTACACCTCCTGGAGGCGCTTGGTGGCTCGGGCGTCCTCGCCGAGCGCGGCCAGCTCCTCCAACACCTTGGCCGGGTTCTCGTACCGGGTCCAGAGGCCCTCGACGTTGAGCACGCCCAGCCCGCCGAGCTGGCCGAGCCGGACGGCGGACGCCGGGCTCATCGTCGCGTCGGACGGGTGCGCGACACAGGGGATGCCGAACTGGTACGCGTCGAGCCGCCAGGCGGTCGAGACGTCGTCGACGTCCCGGGTCCGGCGGCTCGGCACGATGGCGATGTCGTCCAGGTGGTAACCGCGCTGCGCGGTCTTGCCCAGCCCGATCTCGACCACGTCACGCATGAGGGTCTCCAGTTGTCGCAGGGGATGGTCAGCGGGTGTGGTAGTTCGGCGCCTCGACGGTCATCTGGATGTCGTGCGGGTGGCTCTCCTTGAGGCCGGCCGCGGTGATCCGGATGAGCTGGCCACGGCGGTGCAGCTCGGGAATGCTCTCCGCGCCGACGTACCCCATCGCGGCGCGCAGCCCGCCGATGAGCTGGTGGGCGACCGCGGAGAGCGGGCCGCGGTAGGGCACCTGACCCTCGACGCCCTCGGGGACCAGCTTGTCCTCGGCGAGGACGTCCTGCTGGAAGTAGCGGTCCTTGGAGTAGGAGCGGGCCTGGCCGCGCGACTGCATCGCGCCGAGCGAGCCCATCCCCCGGTACGACTTGAACTGCTTGCCGTTGATGAAGAGCAACTCCCCCGGGCTCTCCTCGCAGCCGGCGAGCAGGCTGCCGAGCATCACCGTGTCGGCCCCGGCGACCAGCGCCTTGGCGATGTCGCCGGAGTACTGGATGCCGCCGTCGCCGATCACCGGCACGCCGGCCGGGCCGGCGGCCCGGGCCGCCTCCATGATCGCGGTGATCTGCGGCACGCCCACCCCGGCGACGATCCGGGTGGTGCAGATCGCACCCGGCCCGACCCCGACCTTGACGCCGTCGGCACCCGCGTCGACCAGCGCCTTCGCCCCGGCGTACGTGGCCACGTTGCCGCCGACGACGTCGACCGCGGTGTCCTTCTTGAGCTGGCGGACCATGTCCAGCACGGCCCGCTGGTGGCCGTGCGCGGTGTCCACGATCAGCACGTCCACGCCCGCGTCGACCAGGGTCCGGGCGCGCTTGTACGCGTCCTCGCCGACCCCGACGGCGGCGGCGACCCGGAGCCGGCCGGCGTCGTCCTTGGTGGCGTTCGGGTACTGCTCGCTCTTGGTGAAGTCCTTGACGGTGATCAGCCCGCGCAGCCGGCCCGCGTCGTCGACGATCGGCAGCTTCTCCACCTTGTGCCGGCGCAGCAGGGCCAGCGCCTCGTCCTTGCTGACCCCGACCGGGGCGGTGACCAGCGGGGTCCGGGTCATGATCTCGCGGACCGGGGTGCCCGGCTCGGTGACGAAGCGCATGTCCCGGTTGGTGACGATGCCGACGAGCTGGCCGTCGGCGTCCACCACCGGCACGCCGGAGATGCGGTACCGCCCGCAGAGCGCGTCGACGTCGCGGAGGGTGTCGTCCGGGCTGGCCGTCACCGGGTTGGTGATCATGCCGGACTCGGAGCGCTTGACCAGGTCGACCTGGAGCGCCTGGTCCTCCAGGGAGAGGTTGCGGTGCAGCACGCCGATGCCGCCCTGCCGCGCCATGGCGATGGCCATCCGCGCCTCGGTCACCGTGTCCATCGCACTGGAGAGCAGTGGCACGGAGAGGGTGACGTTACGGGTCATCCGGGTGACCGTGTTGACCCGGCTCGGCACGACGTCCGACTCACCGGGCTGGAGCAGCACGTCGTCGAAGGTCAGGCCGAGCGGGACCACCCGCGCCGAGCCGGCGGGCAGTTCCGGCAGGTGGCCGCCCAGCTCGCCGGGCTCGGCACCCGTCGGACGATCGGCGCTGGGCGAAATATCCACGATTGCTCTCCTGAGCTGCTCGAACGGGCTTCAGTGAGGTGGTGCGCGGCACCGGAACACGCCGCCGAACGCGGGCGCGTCACCTCATCGTACCCATTGAGCTGGGCGGCCCCGGGCGGCGGCGCAGTGCGGTGACGGGCGGGCTGGGGCAGGCGGGCGGACGGGCTTGGGTCTACGGTGAGGGGGTGCACGACGAGCCCATCGACCCGTTTAACGGCGACCCGGCCGACCCGGCCGCCGGCCTGCACGATCCCGGCGACGACACCGGGCTGGAACCGCTGACCGACGTCGAGCGGCAGGACGTCCTGGAGGACCTGGCGGATCTGGAGATCTACCAGGCGCTGCTGGCGCCGATCGGGGTCCGCGGGTTGGTGATCGAGTGCGAGGACTGCCACGAGCCGCACTACTTCGACTGGGACCTGCTCCGCGGCAACCTGCGCCACCTGCTCAGCTCCGGACGACCCCGGGTGCACGAGCCGGCCTACGACCCGGATCCCGACCACTACGTCACCTGGGACTACGCCCGTGGCTACGCCGACGGGGTGCACGACACCCTGACCGAGTCCGGCGAGGACGACACCGACTCCCCGAGCGCCTGACCCGGCCGGGCAGCCGGGCCGGCCTCAGCTCAGGCGACCAGGCCGGCGCGGAAGCCCGCGGCGACGGCGTGCGCCCGGTCCCGGGCACCGAGCTTGCGGAAGAGCCGGCGGGCGTGTGTCTTGACGGTGTCCTCCGAGACGAACAGCTCACGGCCGATCTCGGCGTTGCTCTTCCCCTCCGCCATGCCGAGCAGCACCTGGAGTTCCCGCTCGGTGAGCCCGATCCCACCCCGTCCGCGCCCGGCCGGTTCGCCCCGCCCGCGTCCGGCCGGTTCGGCCCGGCGACGCTCCGGCGTCGCCCCGGCGGTCTCCGGCTCGGCGCCGTCGTCCGGCTCGTCGTCGCCGCGCTGCACCGGAACCATCGCCGGGCCGCCCGGCATCTCGTCCGGCCAGTCCGCCGCCGTGGCGGCCGGGGTACGCCCGCCCGGCCGGCCGGTCGCGCCGACCACGGCCGCGGTGTCCAGGGCCGGATCGGCGATCCGGCGACGGGACGACCGCCCCGGGGCGGTGAGCAGCAGGAGTGCCTTCGCGACCGCGCTGGTCAGGTCCTGGTCGACGCCCTGGATGAGCCCGCGCGCCCCGGCGCTGATGGTGGCCGCCGCCGCGTTGGACTCCTCCGCGCCGAGCAGCAGCACCGCCGCCTGGGGTGCCCGGGCCAGGACGCGCCGGACGAAACCCGCGCTGTCCGGCCGGGTCAGCGCGGTGTCGGCGAGCACCACGTCGGGCGGCTGCTCGGCGAGGCGCAGCATCACCTCGGGATCGGAGACGGCGGTACGGACGACGGCGGACAGGCCCAGCCTGGCCGCTGCGGAAGACAGGTGCTGCGCCGCCAACGGGGTTCGGACGCAGACGAGAACCGTACGCACAGTGGGGTCTCCTCTCCGTCAGGAAGGAGACCATGGGCGGCGCTGATCATGAGGGCGTTCCGGGCAATTCTCTAGACTTTTCCGACATATAGGTTCTTTGCCGCGAGTTGCCGGAACTTTTCGATCACACACGTGTGAGCGGAGGGACGGCAGGGTACCGAGGGGCCGGGCCGGACACGGCGTACTCGCGCGATCCGCTGCCCGGGACCGGCCTAACGGACCATCGCGGCGGTGCCGCGCGGGAGGAGGGGTGCTGATGTCGAACGTACGTAGACTGCCCGGACCCATCGTCGACCTCTGGGACTGGCAGCGGCTCGGTGCCTGCCGGGGCCGCGACAGCGCCCAGTTCTTCCACCCGGACGGCGAACGCGGTTCCTCCCGCCTGCGCCGCGAGTCGGGAGCCAAGGCGGTCTGCCGGGCCTGCCCGGTACGCGCCGAGTGCGCCGCGCACGCCCTCTCCGTCCGTGAGCCGTACGGGGTCTGGGGCGGATTCAGCGAGTCCGAGCGCCTCCGACTGCTCGCCATCGGCTGGGAGGACCTGGCCGACCGGCGACGCAGCCGGGTGGACGTCGCCCGCCTGGAGGCCCGCCTCGGCCGCCCGCACAAGTCGACGATGCCCGCGCAGCGCAACGTCGCCTGACGCACCCGCCGACCACGATCACCGCTGCCGCGTCCCTGCCGGGCGCGGCAGTGTGCTGTCCGGAAGCATGTCCGCGCTGGTGGACTGGCGGCGGGCAGGCGTTCGAGGAGCCGGTCGCCCTGGCCCGCCGGTTCCAGACGACGGAGACCCACCCCGCGGGAGGCCGATGGTCCTTCCTCCGCCTGGCGACGACGTCGGACTGGTACACCGTGGACCGGCGGAACGACGACGCGGGGCACACCGTCGGGGTGGACGGCGTGCCCCGCGTCGTCGTGCCGCCGGGCGTTCCGGGGGAGCGGAACGCCCGACGTGGGTGTCGCGGTTCGGTCAGAAACCGGGGCCGTGCTGGTGGCTGTGGCCGTGACCGTGGGAGTGGCCGTGTCCACCGGCAGCCGGCTCGGCCTTCTCCGGCTTCTCCACCACCAGGCTCTCGGTGGTCAGCAGCAGGCCGGCGATGGACGCGGCGTTGGTGACCGCGTTACGGGTCACCTTCACCGGGTCGATGATGCCCTTGCCGACCAGGTCGACGTACTCGCCGGCAGCCGCGTCGAGGCCGTGGCCCCAGTCCTTGCCGGTGACCTTCTGCACGACGACGTAGCCGTCGTGGCCGGCGTTCTGCGCAATCCAGCGCAGCGGCTCGACCAGCGCCTTGCGCACGATCGAGACGCCGACCTTCTCGTCCCCGGTGAAGCCGAGGTCGTCGTCGAGCGTCGGGAGGATCTGCGCGAGGGCGGCACCGCCGCCGGGCACCGTGCCCTCCTCGACCGCGGCCTTGGTCGCCGCGATGGCGTCCTCGATGCGGTGCTTGCGCTCCTTCATCTCGACCTCGGTCGCCGCGCCCACCTTGATGACCGCGACGCCGCCGGAGAGCTTCGCCAGCCGCTCGGCCAGCTTCTCCCGGTCCCACTCGGAGTCCGAGGCCTCGATCTCCTTGCGGATCTGCACGACCCGGTCGGCGACCTCGGTGTCCCGGCCACCACCGTCGACGATGGTGGTGTTCTCCTTGTCGACGACCACCCGGCGGGCGGTGCCGAGCACGTCCAGCCCGACCTGGTCGAGCTTGTACCCCAGCTCCGGGGCGACCAGCTCGGCGCCGGTCTGGATCGCCATGTCCTGGAGCATCGCCTTGCGGCGGTCACCGAAGCCCGGCGCCTTCACCGCGCAGACCTTCAGGGTCTTGCGCAGCGAGTTGACCACCAGCGTGGAGAGCGCCTGGCCGTCGACGTCCTCGGCCACGATCAGCAGCGGCTTGCTGTCGGCGAGGACCTTCTCCAGCAGCGGCAGCAGCTCCTCGATCGCGGAGATCTTCTGCGTGGTGATCAGGATGTACGGGTTCTCCAGGACCGCTTCCTGCGACTCCAGGTCGGTCACGAAGTTCGGCGAGATGAAGCCCTTGTCGAACTGGAGACCCTCGGTCACGTCCAGCTCGGTGTGCAGGGCGGAGCCCTCCTCGACGGTGATGACACCGTCGCGGCCGACCTTCTCCATCGCCTCGGCGATCAGCTCGCCGATGGTGGCGTCCTGCGCCGAGATCGTCGCCACGTGGGCGATCGACTTCTTGTCGGCCACCTCGACGGCCCGGTCGAGCAGGGCCTCGGAGACCTTGGCCGCCGCCGCGTCGATACCGCGCTTGAGACCGGCCGGGTTGGCACCGGCGGTCACGTTGCGCAGGCCCTCGCGGACCATGGCCTGGGCCAGCACGGTGGCGGTGGTGGTCCCGTCGCCGGCGACGTCGTTGGTCTTGGTCGCCACCTCCTTGACCAGCTGCGCACCGAGGTTCTCGTAGGGGTTGGTGAGCTCGATCTCCTTGGCGATGGTGACCCCATCGTTGGTGATCGTCGGCACACCGAATTTCTTGTCCAGGACGACGTTGCGCCCGCGTGGGCCGAGAGTGACCTTGACCGCGTCCGCGAGGGCGTTGACACCGTGCTCGAGCAGGTGCCGGGCGTCGTCCGAGAAGCTCAGGATCTTCGCCATGGATATCCCTTCAAGCGTTGCTGCCCCGGCCCGGCGAGCCGGACCGGGGCAGCGACACTGATCGGTTGCTTACTTCTCGATGACCGCGAGGACGTCGCGGGCGGAGAGCACCAGGTACTCCTCGCCGGCGTACTTGACCTCGGTGCCGCCGTACTTCGAGTAGATGACGGTGTCGCCGACCTGCACGTCAACCGGGATCCGGTTGCCCTTGTCGTCGACGCGGCCCGGGCCGACAGCGAGGACGGTGCCCTCCTGCGGCTTCTCCTTGGCGGTGTCGGGGATCACGATGCCCGACGCCGTGGTGGTCTCAGCCTCGTTCGCCTGGACCAGGATCCGGTCCTCGAGCGGCTTGATCGCAACCTTGGTCGCGGTAGTCACGGGCATACCCTCCTGGGGTACTGGTTTCGTAACCGGTCGGCGGGGCCGACCAGCGTCAATCTGCCACATGCCACCGGGCGGGGCCGTCGTCGCGGGTGCCGGTCCGCCTGGCGTTGAACCTCCGGGCCGGGCCCGGAAGCTGGCACCCTCGATGGGAGAGTGCTAATCGCAGATTAGGCCTCCGCTAGCACTCCGTCAAGGAGAGTGCCAACGACGGCGGGGCGCATCGCGCCGGTCCGGGCCCCGCGACGGTGTCCGACCCCCGCCCCCGGACCGCCCGTCACGCACCCTGCCGCACAGCCCCGGCGCAGGTTCCGGCCACCTACGCGGACGAGCGTGTCGGCGGATCCCCCGACACACCTGGACAATTAAAGTTAATAATCCCAATAATTAGACATCCGTCGATCAGACGGCTCTCCTACCGGGAGGTCCGGATGCGTCGCCCTGCCCCCAGACCGCTGCTGGCCGCCGTGTCGGCCCTCGCCGCCATCACCGCCACGACCCTCGTCATGGCCACCCCGGCACAGGCCGCTGGCCCGACCGCCACCTTCGTCAGGACCGCCGACTGGGGCACCGGGTGGGAGGGGCGCTACACCATCACCAACGGTGGCCCGGCCACCATCACCGGCTGGCAGGTCGTCTTCAGCCTGCCGGCGGGCACCACGCTCGGCTCCTACTGGGACGCCACGCTCAGCAGCGCCGGCCAGCGGCACACCTTCACCAACCGTTCGTGGAACGGCACCACGTCGCGATGACCGACATGCTGCTGGCCGGCTTCCCGGTCGCCGGCAACCCCGACCGGTTCTTCCCCGCGCTGCGCGAGGACCAGGTGGCCTTCGGGGCGCCTTCCTCCCCCAGCGCCGGCAACGGCTACCTGGCCCCCACCGGGGTGCAGGCCGCGGTCACCTGTTTGGTCAGCGGGCAGAGCTGCGGATCGTACGCGCCGCGCAGCGGCACCAACCCGGCCTTCCGGGGCCTGATGACCTGGTCGATCAACTGGGACCGGTTCTACGCGTGGGAGTTCCGCCTGCACCACGGCCCGTTCCTCCGGTCACTGCCCTGACCGGGCGGCTTCCGGGTGCATGCAGGGGACCCCTGTTCGACAAAAAGCGGTAACAGGGGACCCCTGCTACCTCCCGAACCGCCCCCGCCACACGACCAGGGCCGGCGGGTTGCCGAGGTGGTCGACGGGCGGCGGTGGGGGCCGTCCAGAATGGGGCGGGTGGACCTCGACCAGTTCGCCGCCCTGCGTACCCCCGAGGGGTCGGCCGCGCTCGACGCGGCGACGCGGGTGGCCGGCGGCGACCCGCTGACCGCGGCGGCCACCCTCCGCTCGGCCGGCATTCCGGCCGGTCTGGCCGCCGCCGCGCTCACCCAGGCCGAGCTGCGGCGACGCGCGACCGCCAAGTTCGGCCCCGAGGCGGCCGGGATGTTCCTCACCCGCGCCGGCCTGGAGCAGGCGACCCGGCGGGTGGTGGCCGACCGGCGCGCCGCACGGTTGCGCGCCGCCGGGGTACGCACCCTCGCCGACCTGGGGTGCGGTCTCGGCGCGGACGCCCTCGCCGCCGCCCGCGCCGGCCTCCGGGTGTACGGGGTGGAGGCCGATGCGCTGACCGCCGCGATGGCCGCCACGAACGCCGAGGCGGCCGGACTGACCGGATCGTTCACGGTGGAGCGCGGCGACGCGACCGCGTTCGACGTGTCCCGGGTGGACGGGGTCTTCTGCGACCCGGCCCGCCGCAGCACCGGCACCGGGCGGCGGATCTTCGACCCGAAGGCGTACTCACCCCCGTGGGACTTCGTGACCGACCTCGCCGCACGGGTGCCGCACACGGTGGTGAAGGTGGCCCCGGGGCTGGACCACGCGCTGATCCCGGCCGGCGCGGAGGCCGAGTGGGTCAGCGTCGACGGCGACCTGGTGGAGGCGGCGCTCTGGTGCGGCCGGCTGGCCGACCTGCCCCGCCGGGCCACCGTGCTGCGGGCCGGAGCCGTGCATCAGCTCACCGGCTCGGGTGCCGAGGAGGCGGCGGTCGGTCCGGTCCGGCGGTACCTGTACGACCCGGACCCGGCGGTGGTCCGCGCGCACCTGGTCGCCGAACTCGCCACCACGCTGGGCGCGACGATCGCCGATCCGAGCATCGCCTACCTGTACGCGGACACCCCCACCGGCACCCCCTTCGCCCGCTGTCTGGAGGTCACCGACGTGCTGCCGTTCTCGCTGAAGCGGCTGCGCGCGCTGCTGCGCGACCGGCGGGTGGGGCGGGTGGAGATCCTCAAGCGCGGCTCGGCGCTGGAGCCCGAGCGGCTCCGGCGCGACCTGCGGCTCGCCGGCGACCAGGCGGCGAGTGTGGTGCTCACCCGGGTCGCCGGGGCGCCGACCGTGCTGGTCTGCCAGCCGACCGGCTAGATTGGCCCGGTGGCGGGACGGGGAACACCGGCGACAGCGCTGCTGGTCAAGCGCGGGGTCGGGCACAGCGTCCACCCGTACGACGTCACCCCGGACACCCCGAACTACGGCGCCGAGGTCGCCGCGGCACTCGGCGTACCGGCCGACCGGGTGTTCAAGACCCTCGTCACCGAGGTGGACGGCGCGCTGACCGTGGCGGTCGTCCCGGTCACCGGCGAACTGGACCTCAAGGCGCTCGCGGGTGCGGCCGGCGGGAAGCGGGCCGTCCTCGCCGACCGGGCCGTCGCCGAACGCGTCACCGGTCACGTGCGGGGCGGCATCAGCCCGCTCGGTCAGCGCCGACGGCTGCCGACGGTGCTGGACGCCTCGGCCCTGGACTTCCCGACGATCTACGTCTCGGCCGGGCGGCGCGGGCTCCAGCTCCAACTCGCCCCGGCGGACCTGGTCGCGCTGACCGGGGCGACCACCGCGCCGATCGCCACCCGCTGAACGGCGGTCCGCCACCGGCGGCCGACGCCGTCGGGCGACGCCGTCGGGCGACGCCGTCGGGCGACGCCGTCGGGCGACGCCGTCGGGCAACGCGTTGATCATCTTCGTTCCCACCGATGCCGGTAACGGCCATCCGACCTGCGGGTTTCGTCGGCGTTGCTGAATTGTTACCGCAGCCAACAAATCCATGACCTCGACAGTCTTGCGCTGTCGGTGTGACGCGGAATACGTTGCCGGACACAACAAAACAACACACCCCCACCCCCGAAAGGAACCCCGCACATGCGCAGAGGGATCCTCACCATCGCGACCGTGGGCCTGCTCGTCACCGGCGGCGTGACCGCCTGCGGCGACGACTCGGGCAGCGACAACGACGCCGGTTCCGACAAGAAGCCCAAGATCGGCGTGATCCTGCCGGACAGCAAGTCCTCCGGCCGGTGGGAGAACGCGGACCGCAAGTTCCTGGAGGCGGCCTTCAAGAAGGCCGGCGTCGACTACGACATCCAGAACGCCCAGGACGACAAGAACCAGTTCCAGACCATCGCCGACCAGATGATCACCGGTGGGGTGACCGCCCTGATGATCGTCAACCTGGACTCCGGCACCGGCAAGGCGGTCCTGGACAAGGCGAAGTCGCAGGGTGTGGCGACCATCGACTACGACCGGCTCACCCTCGGCGGCAGCGCCGAGTACTACGTCAGCTTCGACAACGAGGCGGTCGGCAAGCTCCAGGGCGAGGGCCTGTCGAAGTGCCTGACCGACAAGGGCGTCGAGAAGCCCGTGGTCGCGTACCTGAACGGCTCCCCCACCGACAACAACGCCACCCTGTTCAAGAACGGCTACGACTCGGTGCTCAAGCCCAAGTTCGACTCGGGTGAGTACGTCAAGGGTCCGGAGCAGTCCGTCCCGGCCTGGGACAACGCGCAGGGCGCCACGCTGTTCGAGCAGATGCTGACCCAGACCGGCGGCAACATCGACGGTGTGCTCGCCGCGAACGACGGGCTCGGCAACGCGGCCATCTCGGTGCTCAAGAAGAACAAGCTCAACGGCAAGGTCCCGGTGACCGGGCAGGACGCCGACGTGCAGGGGCTGCAGAACATTCTCGCCGGTGACCAGTGCATGACCGTCTACAAGGCGATCAAGCAGGAGGCCGACGCCGCCGCCGAACTGGCCATCGGGCTGGCCAAGGGCGAGCGCAAGGAGACCGGGCAGACGGTGAAGGACCCGGAGGGCGGCCGGGACGTGTCGTCGGTCCTGCTCACCCCGAAGCTGATCTTCAAGGAGAACGTCAAGGACGTGGTGGCGGACGGCTTCGTCGCCAAGGAGGCGCTCTGCACCGCCGAGTACGCCAAGCTCTGCACCGAGGCCGGGATCAGCTGAGCCGTACCGGTTTCCGGTGCCCCCCCCCACCGGAGCGCGGGCGTCACCTGAGGACCGCAACCCGCGGTGACGCCCGCCCCCCGGCGGCTCGACAAACGTGAGGGAGACCCGTGTCCACCACCCCCCTGCTGGAACTGCGTGGGATCGACAAGAGCTTCGGCCCGGTCCAGGTCCTGCGTGACGTGGCCTTCTCCGCCCACCCGGGGGAGGTGACGGCTCTGGTCGGCGACAACGGCGCCGGCAAGTCGACGCTGGTCAAGTGCATCAGCGGCATCTATCCGACGGACGCCGGCCGGTTCCTCTTCGACGGCCGGCCGGTCACCATCAACAGCCCCCGGGACGCCGCCGCCCTGGGTATCGAGGTCGTCTACCAGGATCTGGCGCTCTGCGACAACCTCGACATCGTGCAGAACATGTTCCTGGGCCGGGAGAAGCGCAGCGGCATCGTGCTCGACGAGCCGACCATGGAGCAGATGGCCGCGCAGACTCTGGCCGGGCTGAGCGTCCGGACGGTCACGTCGCTGCGCCAGCACGTCTCCAGCCTCTCCGGCGGCCAACGGCAGACCGTGGCCATCGCCAAGGCCGTGCTCTGGAACAGCCGGCTGGTGATCCTGGACGAGCCGACCGCCGCGCTCGGCGTCGCGCAGACCGCCCAGGTGCTCGAACTGGTCCGCCGGCTCGCGGACAACGGGCTGGCCGTCGTCCTCATCTCGCACAACATGAACGACGTCTTCGCGGTCTCCGACCGGATCGCCGCGCTCTACCTCGGCCAGATGGTCGCCCAGGTGAAGACCAGCGACATCACGCACGCCCAGGTGGTCGAGCTGATCACCGCCGGCCGCTCCGGCACGGTCGGCCTGATGACCGGCAACGGGACGCCCTACCCCGACATCGGCGGCGGGTCCGTCGACAGCACCCCAGGAGCCCTGCGATGACCAGCACCGCCGTGCGCAAGGTCGGTCCGGTGAAGGCCACCGCGCCGTCGACCGTGGGTAACCACCTCCGCAACTACGTCAGCCGGGTACGCGGTGGCGACATCGGGGCCCTGCCGGCCGTCCTCGGGCTGCTCGTGCTCTGCACGGTCTTCTCCGTCATGCGACCGTCGTTCCTCTCGGCGGTGAACTTCGCCAACCTCTTCACCCAGGGCGCGGCGGTCACGCTGATCGCGATGGGTCTGGTCTTCGTGCTGCTGCTGGGCGAGATCGACCTCTCCGCCGGTTTCGCCAGCGGGGTCTGTGCCGCCGTCCTGGCGAACATCGTCACCGTCGCCGGCTACCCCTGGTACGTGGCGGTGCTGGCGGCCATCCTCACCGGCCTGGTCATCGGACTCGCCCTGGGCTTCCTGGTGGCGAAGGTGGGCATTCCGTCCTTCGTGGTGACCCTCGCCGCCTTCCTCGCGTTCCAGGGCATCGTGCTGCTGCTGATCAGCGGCGGCAGCAACATCTCCGTCCGGGACAAGGTGCTGGTGGCGATCGCCAACCGCAACCTCCCGCCGGTGCTCGGTTGGCTCTTCTTCGCCGTCGTGGTCGGCGGATACGCGGCGACCCAACTGCTGCGCCACCGTAAGCGGATCCGCCGTGGCCTGGTCACCGACCCGTTCCCGGTGGTGCTGGCCCGGATCGGCGGGCTGGCGGTCATCCTCGGCGTCGCGGTCTACATCCTCAACCTGGAGCGCAGCCGCAACGTCCTGATCAGCTCGCTCAAGGGTGTGCCGATCGTGGTGCCGATCATCGCCGCGCTGCTGGTGCTCTGGACCTTCGTCCTCCAGCGCACCGCCTACGGCCGACACGTCTACGCGGTCGGTGGCAACAAGGAGGCCGCCCGCCGGGCCGGCATCAACGTCGACCGGATCCGGATCTCGGTCTTCGTGATCTGCTCGACGATGGCCGCGATCGGGGGCATCGTCGCCGCCAGCCGGGCCAACTCGGTCGACCCGAACACCGGGGGCAGTAACGTACTGCTCTACGCCGTCGGCGCGGCGGTGATCGGCGGGACCAGCCTCTTCGGCGGCAAGGGACGGGTGCTCGACGCGGTGCTCGGCGGCGCGGTGGTCGCGGTGATCGACAACGGCATGGGCCTGATGGGCTACAGCTCGGGGGTCAAGTACGTGGTCACCGGGGTGGTGCTGCTGCTCGCCGCGAGCGTCGACGCGTTCTCCCGACGACGGGCCGCCGCCACCGGCACCCGCTGACCACCCCTCGACCGGAGTACCAGGAGCATGCGCACAGGACCCAGCCAGGACGAGATCCGCCGGCAGAATCTCGGCGCGCTGCTCCGCTACGTCCACGTGCACGGCGCGACCTCACGGGCGGAACTCACCACCGCCCTCGGGTTGAACCGCAGCACCATCGGCGCACTCACCGCCGACCTGGCCGGCGCGGGCCTGGTCAGCGAGGGCGCCCCGAAGGAGACCGGCCGGGCCGGGCGACCCTCGCTGGTCGTCCGGCCCGAGTCGGAGCGGGTCTTCGCGTACGCGTTCAGCGTCGAGGTGGACCGGCTGCGGGCCGCGCGGGTCGGGCTCGGCGGCGAGCTGCTCGACCGCCGGGACGTGCCCCGGGCGCACGGTTCGACGGCGGCGGAGGCGGCACCGCTGCTCACCGCTCTGGTCAAGGAGATGGAGCAGGGCACCTCGACCGGCGCGGTCTGCGTCGGCGCGGGCGTGGCGGTGGTGGGCATGGTCCGCCGCACCGACGGCCTGGTCCGGTCCAGTCCCACCACCGGCTGGGTCGACGAACCGCTCGGCGAGCTGCTCCGCGCCGGGCTGGGTACCGGACACCCGGTCGCGGTCGGCAACGTCGCCGACCTGGCCATGCTCGCCGAGCACGTCCGAGGCGTGGCGGTGGGCTGCGACAACGTCATCTACCTGCACGGCGACGCGGGGGTCGGGGCGGGCATCATCGCCGGTGGGCGGCGCGTCACCGGGCACGACGGCTACGGCGGCGAGGTCGGCCACATGGTCGTCAACCCCCACGGGCAGCCCTGCGGCTGCGGTTCCCGGGGCTGCTGGGAGACCGAGATCGGCGGGCCCGCGCTGCTGCGGGCCGCCGGCCGCGACGGTGTGGAGGGGCAGGACGCCATCCTGTCCGTGGTGGACCCGGCGGCACGCGGGGACGCCAGCGCCCAGGCCGCGGTCCGCCAGGCCGGCGACTGGCTCGGCTTCGGCGTCGCCAACCTGGTCAACATCCTCAACCCGGAGATGGTCGTCTTCGGCGGCACCATGCGGGACCTCTACCTCGCCGCAGCGGCCCAGGTGCGCAGCCGGCTCAACTCGATGGCGCTGGCCGCCTGCCGGGAGCAGGTCCGGCTGCGCACCCCGAAGTTGGGCGACGAGGCACCCCTGATCGGCGCGGCCGAGCTGGCCTTCGAGCGACTGCTCGCCGATCCCCTCGACGTCTGACCCCGAACCGGCCCCGCGGCAGTTCCACCGCATCGGGTCGCCCCGTTGCCGAGCCGGTCGCCCGGCCGGGTTGCCGCACAGGCGTGGGGGCCGAATGTGGAAGTTCCGTGAACCAACCCACCGGACGCATCCGTGTCTCCCGTAGACGAGCGCGTTACGCGGGTGTCTGGACTGGTCCACGTCAACAATCCACTACAAGGCCCTAGGAGCCCAAATGGCAGCTTTGACTCGTGTGCGCAAGGCGTGGCGACCGGCCGTGGTCGGCGCCCTGGTCCTGGCCGGGTTGACCACCGCCGCGACGCCGGCAGCGGCGGCGACCACCAACCGGACCGGACTCTGCAACAAGGGAACCGGCTACTCCTCGACCGTGGAGTTCCCCTGGCGTGGCGGGTTCACCAGCTACGTGGTGGGGCCGGGCAAGTGTTGGAGCATCACGCTCGCCGCCGGCAGCACCGAGCCGGTGAACGTGTATGCCCACGGCAACGGCGCGAAGGTCTTCATCGGCTCGAAGACGATCAGGACGGGCGAGCACAACGTGTTCCGGACCTACGGCAGCTCGGTCTGGTCGGCCTACTACACGTTCTCGCACAGCTGACGGCTGTGCAAGCCCCCCGCGCGCCGCTGGGGCGCGCGGGGCTGAGAGCGACCACCACCGCACTGGCAGGACGTTGCCGGACTCGGAATCGACGACGGCCTCCATGCGGGCACCCGTGAACGAGCACCCGTGTCCTTCGGGGCACGGGTGCTCGTCAATCATCAGAACGTCGGCTGTTCCCAGGTGGTGATCCCCCACCCGGGAACCGGGGCCGGGCCGTCGGTGGCGGGTGGCGTACGCGCGGACCTTCCCGCGGTTGCCGCAGACCGTCATGCTGCACCAGCGCCGCCGGCCACGCGGGTCGAGGAAGAGCCAGCCGCAGTCGTCGCCGGGACAGGCCCGCACCCGGCGCCGGTCCGCCGTGGTGAGCAGATCGGCGGCGGCCCGGCCGCAGGCGAGCAGTGGCAGGGCCAGCCCCGCCTCCTCGTCGAGGGTCCACCGCAGGGCCCCCTCCGCGTCGGCGCGGAGCCGGGAGGCGGCGGCCGCCCGCTCGGCTACTCCGGCGACGACCTCGAAGGCTGCGGTGTCGCCAGCAGTCAGCAGCGTGGCCCGCAGGGCAGACCGGAAGGTCCGGGTCTCGGTCAGCACCCGCTCGGCCACGTCCGGCTCTTCCTCGGCCACCGCCCGGAGCCGGCGCACCGTGGCGGCGTCGAGCAGGAGAACGTCTGCCTGGCCCTGGGCGGCTGACCAGCCCGCCCCGGACCGCTGCCCGGCCCGCCCAGGATCCGTCGCCAGCTCCGGCCGGGCGGCGGCGGGTCAGGGAGGCGGACCGTGCCAGGAGCGCCAGAGGTCCGCGTACGAGCCGCCGCGAGCGAGCAGGTCGGCGTGCGAACCGAGTTCGGTGATCCGGCCGTCCTCCACCACCGCCACCCGGTCGGCGTCGTGCGCGGAGAAGAGCCGGTGCGCGATCGCGATCACCGTACGGCCCTCCAGTACGGCCGCGAGCGACCGTTCCAGGTGCCGGGCCGCGCGCGGGTCGATCAGCGAGGTCGCCTCGTCCAGCACCAGGGTGTGCGGGTCGGCCAGCACCAGTCGGGCCAGGGCCAACTGCTGCGCCTGCGCGGCGGTGAGCGGATGTCCGCCCGCGCCGACCCGCGTCCCGAGGCCGTCGGGCAGGGCCTCGGCCCAGTCCAGCGCGTCGACCGCGGCCAGCGCCGCGCGGACGTCGGCGTCGGCGGCGGACGGGCGGACCATCGCCACGTTCTCCCGCAGCGTGCCGATGAAGACGTGGTGCTCCTGGGTGACCAGGGCGACGTGCCGGCGCAGCTCGGTCAGGGGCAGCCCGGTCAGGGGCCGCCCGTCGACCGTGACCGAACCGGTGCGCGGGGTGTGCACCCCGGCCAGGAGCCGGCCCAGCGTGGACTTTCCCGCCCCGGACGGGCCGACCATGGCCAGCTTCTCCCCCGGCTCCGGGACCAGGGTCACGCCGTGCAGCACGTCCCGCCCCTCCCGGTAGGCGAACGTCACGTCCCGGACGGCGACCCGCCCGGTGCCGGGCCGCTCGGTCTCCCCGCCGGTCGGGTCCGGTCCGCCCGTCGGGTCCGCCCCGTCGACCGGGGACGGCGCGTCGACCGGGGACGGCGCGTCGACCGGGGACGGCGCGTCGACCGGGGACGGCCTGGACCCGTCCGGCGCGGACCGGGCCGCGTCCGGCCCGTCCGGGGTGGCCACGCCGAGCAGCCGGGCCAGCGACGCCCCGCCGACCTGGAGTTCGTCCAGCCAGGCGAGCAGCCGGTCGACCGGCTCGATGAGCTGCTGCGTGTAGAGGGTCGCGGCGGTGACCTGGCCGAGGTTCACCCAGCCCTCCAGGTAGAACCAGCCGCCGACGACCAGGGTCGCCACCACCGGCACCAGGTACCCGATCTCGGTGAGCGGAAAGAAGACCGTCCGCAGCCACAGGGTGTACCGCTCGGCCGCGTACGACCGGCGGATGTCGGCGTCGGTGCGGGCCCGCCGCCGCGCCTGCTGCCGCAACGCCTCGGTGGTCCGCGAACCCTCGACGGCCTCGCTGATCCCGTCGGTGATGTCCGAGTAGGCAGCGTTCTCCCGCAGGTAACCGTCGGTGGCCCGGCGCAGGTACCAGCGGGTGCCGACGACGAGCACCGGTACGGCGACCAGGCAGGGCAGGACCAGCAGCGGCCCGACCAGCAGCAGGGCTCCGAGGACGAACAGGGCGGTGACCACCGCGATCAGGGTCTCGGGCACCGCCAGCCGGACCGTGCGGGACAGGGCGGAGACGTCCCGGGTCGTCCGGGTCAGCAGGTCGCCGGTGCCGGCCCGCTCCACCGTGGCCAGTGGCAGGGCCAGGATCCGGTCGACGAATTCCTCCCGTAGCGCGGCGAGCACCCGTTCGCCCAGCCGCGCCGAGGCGATGTGCGCGAAGCGGAGCAGCACCGCCTGGGCCACCACGAAACCGGCGATGGCCAGCACGATCGCGTCCACCGGTGTGCTCCGGTCGCCCCGGGAGACCCCCTCGACCAGGTCGCCGAGCAGGCGCGGTCCGGCCAGCCCCGCCGCGGCGGCCAGCGCGTGCAGGGCGAGAGCGCAGGCCAGCGCGCCCGGATGGCGGCGGGTCAGGGCGCGGGCGTACCGGCGGACCTGCGCCGCGTCCGCGACCGGCAGGGCGGTGGCCATCAGTTCTCCGCCCGGCTGACCGTCGCGGCGTACCGGGGCTCGGTGCCGAGCAGGTCTTCGTGCCGCCCCTCGGCGACCACCTTGCCGTCCTCCATGACGATCACGTGGTCGGCG
This sequence comes from Micromonospora inyonensis, assembly GCF_900091415.1. NCBI lineage: Bacteria > Bacillati > Actinomycetota > Actinomycetes > Micromonosporales > Micromonosporaceae > Micromonospora > Micromonospora inyonensis. The sequence goes on from NZ_FMHU01000001.1 coordinate 569,810, forward strand.
GCCCGCAGCACCAGCGGGCTGGTGGTGCAGACCAGGGTGGTGCGACCGGCCCGCGCCGGCCCCAGGCGGGCGGCGATCCGCGCCTCGGTGTGCGCGTCCACCGCGCTGGTCGGCTCCACCAGGAGCAGGATCTCCGGGTCGGCGACCAGCGCCCGCGCCAGCCGCAGGCGCTGCTGCTGCCCGCCGGAGAACTCCCGGCCCCGCTCGGCCACCGGGCTGTCCAGCCCGTCCGGCAGCGCCTCGACGATGTCGGTCGCGCTCGCCGTCGCCAGGGCTTCGGCGATCGTGGCGTCGTCGGCGACGTCGTGCGGGTCCAGCTCGGCGCGGAGCACCCCGGTGAAGAGATGCGCGTCGTTGTCGACCACCAGGATCCGCTCCCGCACCGTCGCCAGCGCCACGTCCCGCAGCGGTACGCCGTGCAGCGTCGCGTCCGAGTCCACGTACCGGCCGAGCCGGTCGGTGATCGCGACGGCGTCGGCCGGTTCCGCCGTCGCCAGTGCGGTGAACCGGCCGGGACGCACCACCACCCCCGAGCAGGGGTCGACCAGCTCCCCGGGGCCGTCGGGCAGCCGCACCGGGCGGGCCGGGTCCGCCAGCTCCGGGGTCAGCCGGAGCAGGTCGACCACCCGGCGGGCCGCCACGTGCCCCCGGGTCAACTGGTCGATCGTCTCGGTGATCGTGCGCAGCGGGGTGACCAGGAACGCGGTGTAACCGTAGAAGGCGACGAGCTGGCCGGCGCTGATCTCCCCCCGCAGCGCGAACCGGGCCCCGAGCCAGGTGACCAGGGCGAGGAAGAGACCGGGCAGCAGGATCTGCACCGCCGCCAGCAACGAGTCGACCCGGGCCACCCGTACCCCCTCGGCGCGCAGCGCCTGGGACTCGACCCGGTAACGCGCCGCGACCATCTGCTCGCCCCCGACGCCACGCAGCACCCGCAGTCCGCGCACGATGTCCCCGACCCGGGTGGTGAGTCTGCCCTCCTGGTCGCGGTAGGTGCGCTGCCGGCGGTGCAGCGGCCGGATGAGCAGCCCGACCGCCGTCATCAGCACCGGCACCCCGAGCACCACGACGAGGCCCAGCGGCAGCGAGGCGGTCAACAGGATCACCGTGATGGTGACGAGGGCGACCACCGCGCCGCTGCCCCGGGCCAGGATCTCCATCGCGGAGCCGATCTGCCCGATGTCCGACGTGCCGATGCTGACCAGCTCACCGGCGGCGACCCGCCGGGGCAGGGTCGCGCCGAGCCGGTTCGCCGCCTCGACGGTGAGCTGCACGGTGCGGTACGCGGCGGCGAGCCAGTTGTGGACCGCGCAGCGGTGTCGCAGCACGCCGGCGACCGCCTGGAGCACCCCGAGCCCGAGCAGCACCAGTCCCCAGGTGACCAGCGCGCCGGGGTCACGGGCGGTGAGGCCGGCGTCGATCGCCCGGCCGATGGCCGCCGGGGCGAGCGCCTGGGCCACCATCCAGACGACGCCGAGCACGATCCCGGCGACCAGGGTGGGGCGGCTCTGGTTGGCCAGCCAGACCAGGAAGCGGGTGGCCGACCGGGGGTCGGGGATGCCGGGATCGCCGGCCGGTAGGGAACGCATGACAGGACAAAACCTAGGCGACGGACACGGAACGCGCCCGTCACGTCACCCACCGGAGGGCCGGCGTGTCAGCGATCGACCTGCGTGAAGTCCCAGGAGTGGGCGGGTCCGGCGAGCAGGGTCGGCGGAGGATCGGGCAACGAGCGGGGCGTGTTGCGCCACTTCGAGACGACCACCACCCGGTGGTCGGTGGAGGTGAAGACCTCGCTCGACACGTGCAGCGGGTCGTGCTCGAACTCCCGCAGCCCGATGTCGCAGACCCAGGCCAGCAGGTCGTCGAAGCCGTACGGCTCGGCGCGGGCCTCCCACATCCGTACGATCACGTCGTCCGCCCACCCTCCGCCTCGCCGCTGCTGACGGCGCCTGCCTCCGCCCCGTCTGCGAAGGTTACCGGCTGACCGTGGTCAGCGGCATGGCCGAATCGGCAGGCAGGTCGAGCCGGCTCGGCGCGACCCCGGCGGCGACCAGGTGCGAGCCGAGCGCGGCGACCATCGCGCCGTTGTCCGTGCACAGCTGCGGCCGGGGCACCCGGACCCGGACGCCGTGCCTGGCGGCGCGCTGCTCCGCCATCGCCCGCAGCCGCGAGTTGGCGGCCACCCCCCCACCGATGACCAGCGTCTCCACGCCGTGCGTCCGGCAGGCGTCCAGCGCCTTGGTGACCAGCACGTCGCAGACCGCCTCCTGGAACGAGGCCGCCACGTCGGCGACCGGCACCGGCTCGCCGGCTCGCTGCCGGGCCTCCACCCAGCGGGCCACCGCCGTCTTCAGCCCGGAGAAGGAGAAGTCGTACCGGTGGGCGGCGAGGTCCTTGGCGGCGGTGAGGCCACGCGGGAAGGCGATCGCGGCCGGATCGCCGGCACGGGCCTCCCGGTCGACGTACGGGCCACCGGGAAAGGGCAGGCCGAGCAGGCGGGCCACCTTGTCGAACGCCTCTCCGGCGGCGTCGTCGATGGTCGCGCCGAGCGGCGTCACCCCCCGGGCCAGGTCGTCGACCAGCAGCAGGGACGAGTGACCGCCGGAGACCAGCAGGGCGACCGCCGGTTCGGGCAGCGGGCCGTGCTCCAGGGTGTCCACCGCGACGTGTGCGGCGAGGTGGTTCACGCCGTACACCGGCTTCTCGGCGGCCAGCGCGTAACCCTTGGCGGCGGCCACGCCGACCAGCAGCGCCCCGGCCAGGCCGGGGCCGGAGGTGACCGCGATCGCGTCGATGTCGGCGAGGGTCACGCCCGCCCCGGCGAGCGCCCGGTCCATGGTGGGCACGATCGCCTCCAGGTGGGCGCGGCTGGCCACCTCGGGCACCACGCCACCGAACCGGGCGTGCTGCTCCACGCTGGAGGCGAGCGCGTCGGCCAGCAGGGTGTGGCCCCGGACGATGCCCACACCGGTCTCGTCGCAGGAGGTCTCGATGCCGAGGATCAGCGGTTCGTCAGCCATCGCGTGTCGTCAGTCCCTGGTGCGCCGCATGACCAGCGCGTCGGTGTTGGTCGGTTGGTAGTAGCCACGGCGGATGCCGATCGGCTCGAAGTCGTACCCGGCGTAGAGCTTCTGGGCCGGGGCGTTGTCCACCGCGACCTCCAGCAGCACGTCGCGGGTCCCCCGGGCGTCCGCCTCGGCGAGCAGCGCCTCCAGCAGGGCCCGGCCGACCCCGCGCCGCTGGGCGTCCCGCCGGACCGCGATGTTCTGCACCCACGCCTCGTCCGGGGCCGCCACGGCGAGCCCGGCGTAGCCGAGCACGTCGTCGGCCGCGGAGCCGACGGCCCGACCGGACTCGGTGGCGACCAGGTAGTGGTGCCGGTTGGCCAACTCGTTCCAGAACATCGCTGGCGACCACTGCTCGACGCCGAAGAGGTCGGCCTCGATCGGCAGTACCGCGTCGATGTGCCACCAGCGGAACCGGTCGATGCGGACCGACCTGTCGCCGGTCGCGTCGGCTGCGGTCACGGCAGCACCGGCTTGCGGGCGGTGGCCGCCACCGCGTCCGGCCGGCGCAGGTAGAGCGGGGTGAGCCGCTCGCCGGGGGCGGCGGTGAGGATCCGCTCGGCGGCCAGTCCGGCCAGCGCGACGGCCGACGGATAGCGCGGCTCGGCCCGCAGCGGCAGGCCGAGCACGTCGGCGTAGCGGTACGCGCCGTCGCCGACCATGGCGGTGGCCCCGAGGTCGCGGGCCCGTCCGGCGACGACGGCCGGCACGTCGACGTCCGGGCCGGCGATCCGCTCACCGACGGCGTCGTACACCGCCCAGTAGACCTCCCGGCGGCGCGCGTCGGTGGCGGCCAGCACCGGTTCCCCGGCGGCCGCCGGGTAGCCGACCGCATCCAGCGAGCAGACCCCGTACGTGGGGACGCCGAGCGCCTGGCCCATGCTGGCGGCGGTGACCAGGCCGACCCGCAGCCCGGTGAACGGGCCGGGCCCGAGCCCGGCGACGATCGCCCCCAGGTCGACGGGACGGGCGCCCACCTCGGCGAGCACCGCCGCGACCTGCGGCGCGAGCAGCTCGCCGTGGGCCCGGCCGTCGACGGCGTGACGCTCCGCCCGGAGCGTGACGCCGTCCGGCCCGATCTCCGCCAGCGCGGCGGTCACCGCCGGGGTCGAGGAGTCCACCACCAGTACGAGCACGTGCCCACCCTAGCCGGGCCCACCACCGGCCCTCCGGCGACTCGGTCGCAGCCCGCCGTCGCCCCGGCCACCACCGGCCGGGCGGCGACGGACGCGCCCGACGCGGGTGCGGCGGTTCAGCCGGCCGACCGCTCCCAGTCGACCGTGGGCAGGCCGGCGTCGGCGAGGGCCTTGTTCGCCGCGCTGAACGGACGGCTGCCCAGGAAGCCGCGCGGGTTCATCGGGCTGGGGTGGCCGGACTCCAGCACCACGTGCTGCGGGTTGGTGACCAGCGCGGCCTTCTTGCGGGCGTACCCGCCCCAGAGCAGGAAGACCACCCGGTGGTCCAGCGCGTCGAGGGCCCGGATGGTGGCGTCGGTGAACTCCTCCCACCCCTTGTTGCCGTGCGAGCCCGGCGTCGCCTGCCGGACGGTCAGCACCGCGTTGAGCAGCAGCACCCCCTGCGCCGCCCAGCCGTCGAGGTTGCCGCTGCGCGGCTTCGCCACGCCGAGATCCTCGCTCAGCTCCTTGAAGACGTTGCGCAGCGACGGCGGCACGGCCACCCCGTCCCGGACGCTGAAGCTGAGCCCGTGCGCCTGCCCGGCCTTGTGGTACGGGTCCTGCCCGAGGATCAGCACCCGGCAGTCCTGCGGCGCGCAGAGCCGGTACGCCGAGAAGAGGTCCTCGACCGGCGGGAAGACCGTCTGGGTGGCGTACTCCCGGGCGACGAACTCCCCGAGCGCGGCCGTCCGGGCCGGGTCGAGGTGCGGGGTGAGCACGCCACGCCACGCCTCCGGCAGCAGGTCGAGCAGGGCGAGGGTCGGCACGTCCGCGGGCATGGGCCACCTTTCGTCGAGCGGTCGGCTCTGAACACCGACCAGATCGCTACTTCTACCAGTCCGCACCGACAGTTCCCACCCGGCCGGCCCGGCAGAGCCGGACGCGATCCCACCCGGCCGGCCCGGCAGAGCCCGAGGCCATCCCACCGGCCGGTCCAGCCCTGCCCGGTTCGGGCGGATTCGCCCCGTGGCGGTGGCGCACTACGCTGCGGCCACCTCACGAAAGGATCCTTGATGCGCAAAACCCTGCTGCCCCTCCTGGCCGTCACCCTGTTCACCGGGCTGGCCTGCGGCTTTGGCGGCGAGACCGGCTCCAGCAGCGGGACGAAAGGCGCCGACCGGGCGACCAGCGCACCCCAGCCGGACGACGACAACGACGCCGTCGACGCCACCCCGGCCGCCGGGCCGAGCAGTACGCCGAGCACGAGCAGTAAGCCGCCGACGCAGGCCAAACCGCTCACCTGCAAGCAATTGGAGACCGCGCGGCTCGGCAGCGCGGCCCAGCCGTACAACGGTTACCGCGACCCGATCCCGCTGCTCGACGGGCTCTGGTCCGGCGAGGACGGCGTGGTCGTCCAGTTGCAGTGGCCGTGCGCGATCGGCGAGCTGACCGGCGACGGCGCCGCCGACGCCGTGGTCCCGGTGCTGATGGACGGCGGCGGCACGGGCAAGTTCTGGCAGCTCGCGATGTTCCGCAACGTCGACGGCAGGCCGGCGTACCTGACCATGGTCGACATCGGGGACCGGACCCCGATCGAGAAGGTGACGATCAGTGCCGGGCGGGCGAGGGTGGAGTTCCTGAAGCGCCCCGACGACCCGTCGTCGACGGTGGACGTGGTCCGCCGTACCTCCGTGTACCAGCTCGACGGGAACAGCCTCGTGGAGATCGGCTACTTCGACGACCCCGCCTGAGGCGTCCCGCCGCGAGGGTGGGGCTACCGTCCGGGCGGCCAGCCCCACCTGACCACGCTTCCGCGACCTGCTGCGCTGACCGGCACCGGCCGCCCCGCCTCACTCCGGCAACCACGGAGTTGACGACGGCCACGTCCCGACCCGCCTTATGACGGCCACGTCCCGACCCGCCTTATCAGGCTTCAGTTAACGCTCGCCGGTCCCGGTCCGGACGAAGGTTTCCGCCTACGCGTGCCCGCCGCCCTCCATCCGGGCGACGACGGGCACCGGGGATTGGATCAGAGGTGCCCGATGTCGTTGAAGCAGACCAGGGCGGGAGGTCGGTTGGTGTCCCACCGCACGATCGTCAACCCGCAGTTCTCCTGGTTGAGGCTCATCCAGCGCCACGTGGGAGCGTCCAGGACGTGCCGGACGAACCAACCGATCACGAAGTTATGCGTGACCACGAGTTCATACCGGTCCTCGGCGCTGTCGGCACCGAAGTGGTCTACAGCGGCCCGTAGGCCGAGAGCGTCCTCGTCGCGCTCCTGATTCGGAACCCGGTCCAGCCAGCGGAGAAGAGGTTCGGGGTACTCGTTCCGGTGTTCGACGGAGGGTACGGGCGTTCGGTCCATGGCGAAGTCGCAGGCGTGCCGAGGGGCATCCGGCAGGTAGTCAGCGAGCACCTCAGCGGTCTCGACTGCCCGGGGCAGCGGGCTGTGGTGCATAGTCGAGAACGTCATGTCCGCCAGCCGCCGGCCGAGCCGATCCGCCTGCCGACGGCCCCGTTCGGAGAGGCCGCCATCTGTCGAATGACCGAGCGCTGGGTCCTGCTCACCATGGCGGACCAGATACAGGAGCGTGCGAGCCACCGTAGTTGACCTCCAGTCGTGTCGATGCTTACACAGGCATGTCGAACGTCGGGTGGGCCCCGGTGTCGGGCATCAGCCGACGGAGGACATGCCGAAGACGTAGGACGGCGCGGGCAGAGCCACTCGCGGGCACCCTGTGTCGTCCTCGGTTTCGAGCGCAGGTCGGGTCCGCGCGAGTCAGGTTCGCGCTGTACGGCGGAACGTCGTTGGGCTGGGCACCGGTGCCGACATCCGTAAAGTAGTCCTGTCATAGCGTTACTTCTGGAGGCGTGATGGGTCGGACCCTCACGGCGGCGGTTCACCAGGAAGAAGACTGGTACGTCGCCCGCTGCCTGGAACTCGACGTGGCCAGTCAGGGCGGAACGCTCGAGGAGGCGCTGACGAATCTGCGCGAGGCCGTCGAGGTCTACCTGGACGAGGTGTCCCAACCAACGATCGAGGCAACGCCCCTGGTGACGTCCTTCCAGGTGGGAAGGGCTGCGTGAGTCCCCCCTCGCCGACCTTCCGCTTCGCAAGGTGCTGGACGCGCTGAAGCAGGCTGGGTTCGATCATGTACGGACCAAGGGCAGTCATGCCGTCTACCGGAATCCCGCCGGCAACGTGGTCGTGGTCCCGCAGCACGGCACGATCAAGCGGGGCACCCTGGCCTCGATACTCCGCCAGGCCCGGTCTGACCCCGGCGGAGTTCCTCGACCTGCTGCGCTGAGTCCGTCCGGCGGCGCGTTCAGAGCCGGAGTCGGGTAAGTCGGTCAGGCCAGGTGCCGCCGACGGCGATCAGTTCGGCGGTGCGGGTGTCGTCGTCGTGGCGGTCGAGGCGGATGTGCAGGTGCGACTCGGTCAGATGCTCGGCCAGGCCCTCCCCCCACTCGACCACGGTGACCGAGTCGTCCAGCGAGGCGTCCAGGTCGAGGTCGTCGATCTCGGCGCGCGGGTCGGTGGCGTCACCCAGGCGGTACGCGTCGGCGTGCACCAGGCCGATCGTCCCGCCGCGCGCCGGATCGGGCCGGTGCGCCCGGGCGATCACGAAGGTGGGCGAGGTGATGTCGCCCAGTACCCCGAGACCCGCGCCGATGCCCTGGGTGAGCGCGGTCTTGCCGGCCCCCAGCGGTCCGGTGAGCAGGACCAGGTCACCGGCGCGGAGCAGCCCGGCGAGCCGGCGGCCGAAGGCGTGCGTGTCGGCCAGGGTGGGCAGCGTCACGACGACCGTCACAGTTTCTTCACCGCGCACACCGCTCACCGGATCGCCGCCAGAATGCCCCGTTCTTCAGGGCGGGAGGGAATGGCGGTCCCACTGCCAATCATGATCAACCTTTCGGGTAGGTTTGTCCTATGCGGACGGCGTACCGGTGTCGGGCGTACCCCACCCCGGAACAGGCGGCGGTATTGAACCGCACGTTCGGATGCGTCCGCTTCGTCTGGAACCGCACCCTGGCCGCCCGGACCGCCCGCTGGCGCACCGACCACGTGTCGACCTCGTACGCCGAGACCGACCGGGCGCTGACGGAGCTGAAGAAACAGCCCGACCTGAAGTTCCTGGGCGAGGTCAGTTCGGTGCCGTTGCAGCAGACGCTGCGGCACCAACACACCGCCATGACCGCGTTCTTCCAAGAGCGGGCCCGGTATCCGCGTTTCAAGTCCCGGCACGGCCGGCAGTCCGCTTCCTTCACCCGGTCGGCGTTCCGCCTGCGCGACGGCACGCTGTCTCTGGGGAAGACACCAGGAACGCTGGCGTTCGTGTGGTCGTGGCCCGACATCGACCCGGCCGGGTTGGATCCGACGATGGTGACGATGTCTCGTGACCCGGACGGCCGCTGGTTCGTGACCTTCGCCGTAGACGTCGAGACCCCCACCGCACCCGAGCCGACTGGCCGGGTGGTGGGTGTGGACCTTGGTCTGACGGACTTCGCGGTGCTGTCCACCGGTGAACGCGTCCCCCACCCGAGGCACATGGAGCGGCGGGAGCGCCGTCTGAAACGCTACCAGCGGATGATGGCCCGCCGGCGGAAGGGCTCCGCGAACCGGGCCAAGGCCAGACGGAAAGTGGCGCGCGCTCATTCGCGGGTGCGGGACGCGCGCCGGGACTTCCTGCACCGGACCAGCACTGCTCTGGTGCGCCGATTCGACGCTATCGCCGTGGAAGACCTCGCTGTCGGCAACATGGTCCGCAACCGGTTCATGGCGAAGGCGATCTCCCGCACCGGCTGGGCCGAGTTCCGTACCCTGCTCGCCTACAAGGCGCAGCGCGCCGGCCGGCATCTGGCGGTGGTCGACCGCTGGTACCCGTCCAGCAAGACCTGCTCGGCGTGCGGGCACCTGCTTGCCACCCTTTCCCTGGGCACCCGCCACTGGCGGTGTCCGTCCTGCGGCACCCGGCACGACCGGGACGTCAACGCCGCCCAGAACATCGCCGTCGCGGCCGGGCTGGTCGAGACACGAAACGCCTGCGGAGCGGACGTCAGACACGAAGATCCTCCTTCCGTGCGGTCCGCCGTGAACCAGGAACCCCTGCCCGTGAGGGTGGGGATCCCCCGACTTTAGGCGGGGGAAAAAGTCAAAGTCGCTCCAGGAAGTCCATCAGGGCGGCGTTGACCTCGTCCGCGTGCTCCAGCATCACCACGTGCCCGCTGTCCGGGATCCGGACGAACTCGGCGTGCGGCAGGCGACGCACGATCTCCTCCGAGTGGGTCACCGGCGTGATCATGTCCTTCTCGCCCGCCACCACGAGCACCGGGGTGCCGGCCAGCGCGGCGAGCGCCGGGTGGCGGGCGTGGGTGGCCAGGGTACGCAGGTAGCGGGTGACCGTGTCGGCCGAGGTGTGCGAGTTCATCTCCTCCACGTACGACACCAGGGCCGGGCTCGGTTTCGGGGTGCCGAAGCCGTACCGGCGGGTGAGCAGCCAGGCCACGTTCGAGGTGGAGCGGCGGGCCTTGTCGATGATGGTGCCGCCGTACCGGGTGGTGGTGTTGACCATGTAGAGCACCGGCGGGCCGACCCGGCCGAGCAACGCCGGGGCGACCAGCTTGGTCTCGGCGAGCAGTCCGCCGGAGGTGGCCATCAGCACCGTCCCGATCACCCGGTCACCGAACATCTCCGGGTACAGCTCGGCGAACGCCATGATGGTCATGCCGCCCATCGAGTGCCCGACCAGCACCAGCGGCCCGTCCGGGGTGGTCCGGTCGATCACCCGCCGCAGCGCGTGGCCGAGCGCGGTGAGGTCGTACTCGCCGCTCTCCAGCTTGCCGGAGCGGCCGTGACCGGGCTGGTCGTACGCGACGATCCGGTGCTCGCCCCGCTGGGCGAGCAGCTTGCGCTGGAAGTGGAAGGTCCCCATGTCCAGGCAGAACCCGTGCACCAGGACGACGGTGGGCCGCCCGGCGGCCGGCGCGGTGGGCTCGACCACCTCCACGTGCAGGTCGGTGCCGTCGGGCAGTTCCATCCGGAACGACTCGTCGGACCGCTGCTGGCCGAAGATCTCGTCGGCGTACCGGTTGGTGGGGTCGGCCTTGTACCGGCGGACCAGTACCCGTTGGGTGGCCACCCCGGCCGCGAGCCCGGCGGCGGCCACCCCGACGGCCGCGCCGACCAGGCCGGCGGCCTTCCCGGCGGCGGTACGCGGCCGGGGCACCCGGCCGAGCAGGGAGGTCATGTCCGCTCGCCGTCGTACACCCGGGCGACCCGGCAGCCGCCGAACCGGGTGACGATCTCGTAGTTGATGGTGCCGACCGCCTCGGCCCAGTCGTCGGCGGTGGGCTCGCCGTCGGCGCCGCTGCCGAAGAGGACCGCCACGTCGCCCGCCGCGACCGGGTCGTCGCCACAGTCGATCATGATCTGGTCCATGCAGACCCGGCCGGCGATGGTCCGGTTCCGCCCGGCCAGCCGGACCGGGCCGGTGTTCGAGGCGTGCCGGGGCACCCCGTCGGCGTAGCCGACCGGCACCAGGGCCAGCGTGGTCTCCCGGTCGGTGGTGTAGGTGTGGCCGTACGAGACACCGGTCCCGGCGGGAACCCGCTTGGTGAGCGTCACCCGGGCCCGGGCGGTCATGGCGGGACGCAGGCCGTACCGCTCGCCGGGCACCGGGGAGAGGCCGTAGACCGCCAGGCCGGGACGGACCAGGTCGAAGTGGGTGTCGGGACGGGTCAGGGTGGCCGCCGAGTTGGCCAGGTGCCGGTACCGGGGGCGCAGTCCCGCCCGTTCGACCATGTCCAGCCCCTCGTGGAAGACCGTGATCTGCCGATCGATGGTCGGGTGGCCGGGTGAGTCGGCGTAGGCGAAGTGGCTCCACACACCGACCAGCTCGACGAGGCCGTCGGCCTGTGCCTTGGCGGCGGCCTCCAGCAGCGCCGGCCAGTCGGCGACGGTCGCGCCGTTCCGGGAGAGCCCAGTGTCGATCTTGAGATGCAGCCGGACCGGTCGCTCCACCCGCCGGGCGGCGGCGGTCATCTCGTCGAGCTGGTTGACGCTGGCCGCGGAGAGGTCGACGTCGGCGGCCACCCCCTCGTGCAGCGGCAGTCCGGGGCTGAGCAGCCAGGCCAGCACCGGCGCGGTGATCCCGGCCCGGCGCAGGGTGAGCGCCTCGTCCAGGGTGCAGACCCCGAGCCAGGTCGCCCCGGCGTCGAGCGCCGCGCGGGCCGCCGGGAGCATGCCGTGCCCGTACCCGTCGGCCTTGACCACCGCCATCAGCTCGGCGCTGGTGCCGGAGCGCAGCCGCGCCACGTTCTCCCGGATGGCGTCAAGATCAACCCGTACCTCGGCCTGCCACATGGCCCCAGCCTACTGACCACGGTGATCGACGTGCTCCAGCGCCGCCGAAGGAGTTCCGGCCGGGGCACCACCGGGTCAGCCGAGTCCGGCCAGCACCGGGCGGAGCGCGGCGGCCACGTCGGGCGCGGTCACCGGGCCGTGCCGGGCCGCCTCCCGACCGGCCAGCCCGTGCAGGTACGCGGCCAGCGCGGCGGCCCGCTCGGCCGGCAGGCCGGCGGCGAGCAGCGAGCCGAGCAGTCCGGCCAGCACGTCGCCGGTGCCACCGGTGGCCAGGACCGGGGTGCCGGTCGGGTTGACGTACGCCCGCCCGGCCGGCGTACCGATCACCGTGCGGTCCCCCTTGAGCAGCACCACCGCGTTCATCCAGGCGGCCAGCCGCAGGGCCGCGCCGACCCGGTCGGCACCCGGCTCCTCCCCGCAGAGCCGGGCGTACTCCCGGTCGTGCGGGGTCACCACGATCGGGGCGTCCCGGTCCCGCAGCCGATCCGCCATCGAGCCGTCGACCAGCATGGTCAGCGCGTCCGCGTCGAGCACGACCGGCACCGGTGCGGCGAGCACGGTACGCAGCTCCGCCGCAGCCTCCGCACCCGTGCCGAGCCCGGAACCACAGACCCACGCCTGTACCCGCCCGGCGTCGGCCACCCGCCCGGTGGCGATCACGGACGGATGGCGGTGGAGCACCTCGGCGGCGGCGGTGCCGGCGTACCGGACCAGACCGGTCGGCCCGGCGAGCGCACCGGCGACGGAGAGCACCGCCGCGCCCGGGTAGGTCGCCGATCCGGTGGCCACCCCCACCACCCCCCGGGTGTACTTCTCCGACCTCGGGCCGAGCCGGGGCCAGTCGTCCACCACGTCGGAGAACTCGGTGACGTGCAGCACCGGAGTACCGCGCAGCCAGGGACCCAACCCGATGTCGACCAGCTCGACCTGGCCGGCGTACGCCGCCGCGTCCCCGACCACCAGGGCCGGCTTGAGCGCGCCGAAGGCCACCGTCACGTCGGCGCGCAGCGCGCCCGGGCGGCCGGCGGTGTCGTGCGGCACGTGGCCGGTGTCGACCGCCACCCCGCTGGGCACGTCCACCGCGACCACGGTGGCCCGCCCGCCGTCCCGGCCACGGAGGTTTCCGAGCCGCTGCACCAGCCGCGCCGCCGGCTCCCGGAGCCCGCCGCTCCCGCCGATGCCGACGATGCCGTCGAGCACCAGGTCGGCCCGGGCGGGCAGGTCGTCGACGGTCCGGCCACCAGCGGCCCGGAGTGCGGCACGTCCGTCCGCATGCGCCTGTCCGGGGCTGAGCAGCAGTGCCTCGACCGCCGCGCCCCGACGGGCCAGGTGCGCTCCGGCGAAAAGGGCGTCGCCGCCGTTGTCGCCGCTGCCGACCAGCAGCAGCACCCGCCCGCCGTACACCCCGCCCCGGTCGGCGAGGAGCAGCGCGCAGCGGCGGGCCAGCCCGGCGGCGGCCCGCGCCATCAGAGTGCCCGCCGGCAGGGTGGCCATCAGCCCCGCCTCCGCCGCCCGTACGTCGCCGACCCGCCACACCGGTCTCATCCGCACCGTCACCTTCCAGTGCGCTCTGGTCAGCGCACGATCAGCAACCAACCCTAGCGGCGCGGAGGGTAACCGTCGGTCCCACTGCGGGCAATACCTGTGGACAGAGCCCGGGTCCCGCCGGCACCGGTTGTCCACAGCCGGTTCCGCGACTGTCCCGCCGGCCCTAGCGTCAGGGCGCATCGGGGTCGTCGAGCGGGAGGTTGCCTCGTGGACGGAGCACGTGGATCGGGCGGAGCGCCCCTGACCGTCGACCTGCCGGCGCTGCGCACCGTCGCCGGCCGGCTCGCCGCCGAGGCGTACCCGTTGGGACACGGGCTGGCCGGGGTGCCCGGGCTGGCCCTGACCGAACCCCGGTGGCACAACGCACAGGCACTGTCCGAGCTGGAGTCGGCGGTGCACACCTGGTTCGGGGCGCTCGGCGGCCGGTTGGCCGACACGGCCACGGCGGTCAGCACCGCCGCCGACCGGTACGCCACGACCGACGAGCGGGCCGCCCGCCGGCTGCCCACCCCGGCCCGGTGAACGGCTACGTCCGGCTCTGGACGACCGACCCGGCAGCCTGGGAGCGGACCGGAGCCGCCTGGCGCGGTGTGGACGCCCTGGTGGACCGCCGCGCCGCCGGGCTCTCGGCCGGGGCCGCCGGGCTCCGGGACGCCTGGGCCGGCACCGCCGCCGGGGCGGCCGGCGACCGGCTCGCCAGCCTGCGGGCGGAACTGGTCTCGGTCTCCCCGGTGCCGATCGAGGTGGATCAGGTCCTCACCGAGTTCGCCACCCGGCTCCGGCGGGCACGGGCACGACTGGCCGGCGCGGTGGCCCGGATCGACGCGGCGGGGCTCGGGATCGACCGGAACGGGCGGGTCACCGTGCCCGCCACCGCATCCGTCCCGCCGGGTGCGACCGTGGGACGGGAGGCCGGGCCGGCCCCGGCTCGGGTCACCCGACCGGTGGACCGGGCGGCCGAGGCGGCGCGGCTCTCGACCGAGATCGGCGACGCGCTCGCCCTGGCCGAGGCGGCCGACCGGGAGGCGACCGCCCGGCTCGGCGAGCTGACCGCCGCCGCACGCGCCGGTTGGGTGACGCCGCCACCGGCGTACCGGCCGTCGCCGGGTGCCGAGCCGGCGCTGGTCCGACGCTGGTGGGACGGGCTGACCCCGGCCCAGCGCCGCTGGCTGGTGGTGTATGAGCCGGCCCGGATCGGCCGGTTGGACGGGGTGCCCGCGGCCGCGCGGGACCAGGCGAACCGGCTGCTCCTCGACGACCACCGGGAACGGCTGCTGGCCCGGCGACGGGAGCTGCTGCGCCGGGTGCCCCGGGGGCCGGCGGAGCTGGCCGGGGTGGCCCGGCTCGACGCGGTGCTGGCCGGGCTCGCCACGCTCACCGACCGGCTGGCCGCGCCCGGCACGGGCGACGCGCCACGGGCGTACCTGCTCGGGCTGGATCCGACCGGCGACGGGCGGACGGTGGTCGCGCTCGGCAACCCGGACCGGGCCGACCGGGTGCTCACCTACGTGCCGGGGATGACCGCCGACCTGGCCGACGCCGACGGCGAACTGGGGCGAGCGGCCCGGGTCGCGGCCCGCGCCACCGCGCTCGACCCGGGCGGGGAGACCTCGGCGGTGCTCTGGCTGGACTACGACGCCCCGGACTTCGTCCACGAGGCGTACCGGGCCGGGCAGGCCGAGGACGCCACCGCCGGGCTGCACCGGTTCCAGGAGGGGCTGCGGGTGACCCACGAGGGGCCGCCGGCCCGGCAGACCGTTCTCGGGCACAGCTACGGCTCGCTGGTGGTCGGCACCGCCGCCCGGGAACACGGCTTGGCCGCCGACGCCCTGGTCTTCGTCGGCTCCCCCGGTGTCGGGGTGGACCACGCCGCCGACCTGCGCATGCCGCCCGGTCAGGTCTGGGCGAGCACCGCCGCCGACGACGTGATCGGCCTGGTCCGGCCGCCGGTCGAGCTGGCCGGGCGGGCGGCGGTCGGCGCGGCCCTGCCCTGGTTGGCCGGGGACGTGGTCGGGCGGCCCGACGACGACCTCTGGTTCGGTCGCGATCCGACCGACCCGGGCTTCGGCGGGCGCACCTTCCCCAGCGGCCGGTACGGCCACACCGGCTACTGGGATCCGGCCAACCCGGCCCTGGACGGCATGGCCCGGGTCGTGCTGGGACGGTGAGCCGCCGGCCCTCACACACAGGCGGGGACGACGTCCGGCCCCCTCCCGCGCGGGCGGAAGAGGGCCGGACGGGCGTCGTGGTCGCTACTCGACGGTGACCGACTTGGCCAGGTTCCGCGGCTGGTCGACGTCGTGTCCCCGGGCGGCGGCGATCTCGGCGGCGAGCACCTGCAACGGGACGGTGGTGACCAGCGGCGCCAGCAGCGTCGGGGTGCGCGGCACGTAGATCAGATGGTCGGCGTACGGGACGACGGCGTGGTCGCCCTCCTCCGCGATCACGATGGTCCGGGCCCCGCGGGCGCGAACCTCCTGGATGTTCGAGACGACCTTGTCGTGCAGCATGCCCCGGCCGACCGGGGACGGCACGATGCAGATCACCGGGGTGCCCTTGTCGATCAGCGCGATCGGGCCGTGCTTCAGCTCACCGGCGGCGAACCCCTCGGCGTGCATGTACGCCAGCTCCTTGAGCTTGAGCGCACCCTCCAGGGCGACCGGGTAGCCGACGTGCCGGCCGATGAACAGCACGGTCGGCTCCGCCTTCAGGTCGCGGGCCAACTCCCGGACCGGCTCGATCCGGCCGAGCAGCTCGCGCAGCTTGCCGGGCATCTGGTGGAGCTGGTCCACCACGGCGGCCACCTCGTCGGCGAACTTGACCCCGCGCACCTGGGCCAGGTGCAGGCCGATCAGGTAGCAGGCGACGAGCTGGGTGAGGAACGCCTTGGTGGAGGCGACCGCGATCTCCGGCCCCCCGTGGGTGTAGAGCACCGCGTCGGACTCGCGCGGGATGGTGGAGCCGTTGGTGTTGCAGATGGCCAGCACGCGGGCCTTCTGCTCCTTGGCGTGCCGCAGCGCCATCAGGGTGTCCATGGTCTCGCCGGACTGCGAGATCACCACGATCAGCGTGGACCGGTCGAGGACCGGGTCGCGGTAGCGGAACTCGCTGGCCAGCTCCACCTCGCAGGGGATCCGGGTCCAGTGCTCGATGGCGTACTTGGCGACGAGACCGGAGTGGTAGGCGGTGCCACAGGCGACGATGAAGATCTTGTCGACGTCGCGGAGGTCCTGGTCGCTGAGGCGTACCTCGTCGAGCATGATCTCGCCGGTCTCGGTGAGCCGGCCGAGCAGGGTGTCGGCGACCGCCTGCGGCTGCTCCTCGATCTCCTTGAGCATGAACCAGTCGTAGCCGCCCTTCTCGGCGGCGGAGGAGTCCCAGTCGATGTGGAAGTCCTTGCCGCTGGCCGGCCGCCCCTCGAAGTCGGTGATCTCGATGCTGTCCGGAGTGATCAGGACGATCTGGTCCTGCCCCAGCTCGACCGCCTCCCGGGTGTGCTCGATGAACGCGGCGACGTCACTGGCCAGGTAGTTCTCCCCGTCGCCCCGGCCGACCACCAGGGGCGAGTTGCGCCGGGCGCCGACCACCGCGCCGGGCACCCGGGCGTCGACGGCGAGCAGCGTGAACGCCCCCTCCAGGCGCTGGCAGACCGCTCGCATGGCGGCGGCCAGCAGCGCCGGTCCGTCCGGCTCACCGGCGGCGCGGAGTTCGGCCAGCGCGGCGGCCAGCAGGTGGGCGGCGCACTCGGTGTCGGTGTCGCTGGCGAACGTGACCCCGTCGTTCTCCAGCTCGGTGCGGAGCTTGGCGAAGTTCTCGATGATGCCGTTGTGGATCACCGCGACCCCGTTGTCCGGGGAGAGGTGCGGGTGGGCGTTGCGGTCGGTCGGCCCGCCGTGGGTGGCCCAGCGGGTGTGCCCGATGCCGGTCGTGCCGTCGCCGATGCCGGCCGCCCGGCAGCCGGTCGGGTCCGCGCTGGCCCGTTCGGCCAGGACTTTCTCCAGATTGGCCAGCTTGCCGGCCTTCTTCTCGGTCAGCAGTTCCTCCCCGCACACGACGGCGACGCCTGCCGAGTCGTAGCCGCGGTACTCCAGCCGCCGCAGCCCGTCGAGCACGATGCCGAGCGCCGGGCGCGCGCCGGCGTAACCCACGATTCCACACATGGACCGCAGCCTAACCCAGTTTCGCTCACCATGCCTGCGCGGAACGGGGGTTATCGCTCACCGAACTTGAGCGATCCGGCCGCATCGCGGGACGGTGGGGACAGATCAGGGCACCGGCCCTGCCCCCGCACGGGGACGTGAGGCGTCGTGGGCAGCCCGTAGGCTGACCGCCGTGACGACGACCACGAATGCCGACGTGCCCACGGATCCCCTGGTGGCCCGGATGCGTCCGTTCGGCACCACCATCTTCGCCGAGATGTCCGCCCTGGCGGTGCGGACCGGCGCGGTCAACCTCGGACAGGGCTTCCCGGACAGCGACGGCCCCCCGGAGATGCTCGCCGCCGCCGTCGACGCGCTGCGCGGTGGCCAGAACCAGTACCCGCCCGGTCCGGGCATCCCGGCGCTGCGCACCGCGATCGCCGCCCACCAGCGCCGCTTCTGGGGACTGGAGTACGACCCGGACGGCGAGATCGTGGTCACCGCCGGCGCCACCGAGGCGGTCGCGGCGGCGATCCTCGCCCTCTGCGAGCCCGGTGACGAGGTGGTCTGCTTCGAGCCGTACTACGACTCGTACGCCGCGTCGATCGCGCTGGCCGGGGCGGTCCGCCGGCCGGTGACCCTGCGCCCGGACACCGACGGCCGGTACGCCTTCGACCCGGACGCGCTGCGCGCCGCGTTCGGCCCCCGGACCCGGCTGGTCCTGCTCAACTCCCCGCACAACCCCACCGGCAAGGTCTTCACCCCCGACGAACTGCGCCTGGTCGCCGAGCTGTGCCAGGAACACGGCGCGTACGCGGTGACCGACGAGGTCTACGAGCATCTCGTCTTCACCGGCACCGGGCACGTCCCCTTGGCCACCCTGCCCGGGATGCGGGAGCGTACGCTGCGGATCTCCTCGGCCGGCAAGACGTTCTCCTGCACCGGCTGGAAGGTCGGCTGGGCGAGCGGCCCGGCCGCACTGGTGTCGGCGCTGCTACGGGTGAAGCAGTTCCTCACCTTCGTCAACGCCGCCCCGCTGCAACCGGCGGTGGCGGTGGCGCTGGCCCTGCCGGACAGCTACTTCACGGGATTCGCCGAGGACCTGCGGCAACGCCGCGACCAGCTCGTCGGCGGGCTCGCCGGGGCGGGCTTCGACGTGCTCACCCCGGAGGGGACGTACTTCGTCACCGCCGACATCACCCCGCTGGGCGGGACCGACGGTGTGGAGTTCTGCCGCCTCTTGCCGGAGCGCTGCGGCGTGGTGGCCGTTCCCACCCAGGTCTTCTACGACGACGTCGCCGCCGGTCGCCCGTTGATCCGGTTCGCCTTCTGCAAGCGGCCCGAGGTGCTCACCGAGGCGGTCAGCCGCCTGCGCACCCTCGCCACCCCGACCGGCTAGACCGGGCGGGTCCCGGCCGGGACTGGTCTGCGGCATGTCGGGGCTTCCGGTCGACGGAACACCCCGACACACCGCATTCCACGTGGACCACCGGCGGGCCGGCGGACTCCACGTCGACCACCGGACCGGCGGCGGACGGTCAGGTGGTGGGGCTGGCGGTGCGGACCTCGGCGGCGATACGCTCGGCGACCGCCTGCGCGGCCTGCTGGGTGGCGGCCTCGACCATCACCCGCACCAGCGGCTCCGTGCCGGAGGGCCGCAGCAGCACCCGGCCGGTGCCGCCCAGCTCCGCCTCGGCCCGCTCGACCTCGGCGAGCACGGCCGGCGCGCCCGCGCCGACCGTCCGGTCACCCACCGGCACGTTGATCAGCACCTGCGGCAGCTTGGTCACCGCCGAGGCCAGCTCGGCCAGGCTCCGGTTGGTCGCGGCCATCCGGGACATCAGGTGCAGCCCGGTCAGCACGCCGTCGCCGGTGGTCGCGTACGCCGGCATGACGATGTGCCCGCTCTGCTCCCCGCCGAGGGCGAGGCCCGAGGCGCGCAGCTCCTCCAGGACGTACCGGTCGCCGACCTTGGTCTCGATCAGCCGGATGCCCTCGGCGGACATGGCCAGACGCAGGCCGAGGTTGCTCATCACCGTGGCGACCAGGGTGTCCTGGGTGAGCGTGCCCGCGTCCCGCATGGCGAGCGCGAGGATCGCCATGATCTGGTCGCCGTCGACCTCGTCACCGTCGGCGCTGACCGCGACGCAGCGGTCGGCGTCGCCGTCGTGGGCGATGCCCAGGTGCGCGCCGTGCTCGACCACGGCGGCACGCAACGCGTCGATGTGGTTCGAGCCACACTCGTCGTTGATGTTGAGTCCGTCCGGCTCGGCGTTGATCGCGACGACCTCGGCACCCGCCTCCCGGTACGCGACCGGGGCGACGTCGGCCGCCGCGCCGTTGGCGCAGTCGACGACGACCTTGATCCCGTCGAGCCGGTGCGGCACCGTGCCGATCAGGTGCTGCACGTAGTGGTCGGCCCCGTCCAGCAGGTCGTGCACCCGCCCGATCCCGGCGCCGGTCGGCCGGTCCCAGGCGGTGGTGGCGTTCGCCTCGACCGCGCCCTCGATCTGGATCTCGATCTCGTCGGGCAGCTTGTGCCCGCCGGCCGCGAAGAGCTTGATGCCGTTGTCCGGCATCGGGTTGTGCGACGCGGAGAGCATCACACCCAGGTCGGCCTTGGCCTCGGCGGTCAGGTACGCCACCGCCGGGGTGGGCAGCACGCCGACCCGCACCACGTTGGCGCCGGCGCTGGTCAGCCCGGCCACCACCGCGGCCTCCAGCATCTCGCCGCTGGCCCGTGGGTCCCGACCCACCACGGCCAGCGGCGGATGACTGCGATCCGACTCGGCGAGCGTGTGCGCGGCGGCAACCGCCACCGCCAGTGCCAGTTCAGGTGTGAGGTCGACATTCGCCCGCCCGCGTACGCCGTCCGTGCCGAACAACCGACCCATACCCGTCAACCTCCAGGAAACGGTTCATACCAGAAAGCGGAACGGCCGGTCCACCTCCCCGGATTCGAGGGGAGGCGGACCGGCCGTCCGTCAGACGTACAAGGTGTTGACGCTGATCAGCGCTTCGAGTACTGCGGAGCCTTACGGGCCTTCTTGAGACCGTACTTCTTGCTCTCCTTGACCCGGGCGTCCCGGGTGAGGAAGCCGGCCTTCTTCAGCGCCGGGCGGTCGTCCGGCTCGTTGACGATCAGGGCCCGGGCGATGGCCAGGCGCAGCGCACCGGCCTGGCCGGTGGTGCCGCCGCCCCGCAGGTTGGCGATCACGTCGAAGGCCTCGGGCTTCTCGGCGGTGACCAGCGGGTCCTTGATGAGCTGCTGGTGCACCTTGCTCGGGAAGTAGGCCTCGAGGTCGCGGCCGTTGCAGGTGATCTTGCCGCTGCCGGGGACGATCCGCACCCGGACGATGGCCTCCTTGCGGCGGCCCACGGTCTGGATCGGGCGGTCACCGCGGGGCGCGCGGGCGACGGGCGCCGGCGCCTCGGTGGCTTCGACGCCAACCTCGGTCTCGGTGATGTCGGTCATGCTGCTTCCTTCGCCCGCGCTCACTGCGCGATCTGCTTGATCTCGAACGGCACCGGCTGCTGCGCGGCGTGCGGGTGCTCGGCACCGGCGTAGACCTTCAGCTTCTTGATCAGCTGACGGCCGAGCTTGTTGTGCGGCAGCATGCCCTTGACGGCCAGTTCGATGGCACGCTCCGGACGCTTGGTCAGCAGCTCCTCGTAACCGACCTGCTTCAGACCACCGGGGTAGCCGGAGTGGCGGTAGGCGACCTTCTGCTGCCGCTTGTTGCCGGTCAACGCGACCTTGCCGGCGTTGACGATGACGACGAAGTCGCCCGTGTCGACGTGCGGCGCGAAAGTCGGCTTGTGCTTACCACGCAGCAACGTGGCGGCGTGGGTGGCCAGGCGGCCCAGCACGACATCAGAGGCGTCGATGACGTGCCACTGACGCTCGATCTCACCCGGCTTCGGGCTGTACGTACGCACAGGTCTACCTTGTCTCGTCGTCGGTCTGGGGTCGCGCGCCGAGGTGACCAGGGGTTCCAGGCCGGACCAGCGCGCACGAACGACCAAGCGTACCTGAAGCGGTACGCCGCTGAATGTCGTACAACAGCAGGCAACGATACCCGGCGGCCGGCACGCGGGTCAAAACGGGGTCGGTGCCGCGCGACAACCGGCAGGCACGTGGCGTGAATCACACCCCGGCGAGCCGTCGGCTCCCCGGACGCAGGTAGACCAGCCAGGTCACCAGCAGGCACACGGCGTAACAGCCGATGAACGCCAGGTACGCGGCGTCCGCGCTCCGCCAGGTCAGGAACGACTGCCGGAAGGCGATGTTCACCAGCACCCCGCCGGAGGCGCCCACCGCCCCGGCGACGCCGATCAGCGCCCCGGTCAGCCGGCGTGCCCGGCGCTCGGCGTCGGTCGGGTCGAGCCGCCCACCGGCCACCTCGGCCGCCACCCGCGCCCGGAAGATCGCCGGGATCATCTTGTACGTCGAACCGTTGCCGATTCCGCTGGTCACGAAGAGGGCCAGGAACCCGGTCAGGTACAGCGCCAGCGACCGCTCGCGGGCCGCGTACAGCACCAGCGACGCGCCGCCAGCCATCGCGACGAAGTTCCAGAACGTCACCCGGGCCCCGCCGTAACGGTCGGCGAGGTGGCCGCCGACCGGCCGGATCAGGGAGCCGACCAGCGGGCCGAGGAAGGTGAGCCAGGCCGCGTCGACCGGAGTGGCGAAACGGTCGGCGAACTCGATCTGGAGCACCTGGCCGAAGGCGAAACCGAAACCGATGAACGAGCCGAAGGTGCCGATGTAGAGCAGGGACATCACCCAGGTGTGCGGTTCCCGGGCGACCTCCCGCAGCGCCCCCGGTTCGTTGCGCGCCGCCGGCACGTTGTCCAGCCACCGCGCCGCCGCCAGCGCCGCCAGCACGATCAGCGGCAGGTAGACCGCCGGCACCAGGCGGGGGTACCCGGCCCCGGCGGTGGCCAGCACCGCCAGTCCGACCAGCTGTACCGCGGGCACGCCCAGGTTGCCGCCGCCGGCGTTGAGGCCGAGCGCCTTTCCCTTCAGCCGCTCCGGGAAGAAGAGGTTGATGTTCGCCATCGAGGAGGCGAAGTTGCCGCCGCCGACGCCGGTGAGGCAGGCGAGCACCATCAGCGTGGCGTACGACACGCCCGGTTCGAGCAGCACCGTCATCGGCACCGCCGGCACCAGCAGCAGCAGCGCGCTGACGATGGTCCAGTTCCGCCCGCCGAAGCGGGCCACCGCCAGGGTGTACGGCAGGCGCAGCGTCGCGCCCAGCGCGGCCGGTACGGCGGTGAGCAGGAACTTCCCGGCCGGGTCGATGCCGTACTCGGGACCGAGGAACAGCACGGTGACCGACCAGAGGCTCCACACCGAGAAGCCCACGTGCTCGGCGAGGATCGACACCCACAGGTTGCGGCGGGCGATCCGCGCCCCCGTGGTACGCCAGAACTCCGGGTCCTCCGGCCGCCAGTCGTCGAGCCGGTGCCGGCGGCCCGGTCGCGCAGCGGTGTCGGTGACCGGTGCGGTGGTGCTGAGAGTGCTCACGCCGCGGCTCCTTCTCATCTCGGGGCGGGACGCTCAGGGACGCTAGGCGGCGGCAGTTACCCGTCGGTGCCCGTTCCGCGTCGTCACGGATACGGGCAGCGCACGGACCACGGGGAGCTGCGGTGAGGCGCGTCGGGCGTCGACCGGCACCGATCTGCTGCCCCGGCGCGGTGTGAGCGGCTCTTGACAGGGCCGAAACAAACGGGACCCGGCGCGGAAACCGCCCGCCGGCACGCTTTGCCGACATGACAGACGGTGCACGAGCCGCGACCACGCCGGAGCGGACGCCCCACGAGGCGGCCACGCACTGCCCGTACTGCGCTCTCCAGTGTGGAATGCTCCTGCGCGAGCGTGACGGGCAGGTCGAGGTCCTGCCCCGCGACTTCCCCACCAACCGTGGCGGCCTGTGCCAGAAGGGCTGGACCGCCGCCGAGCTGCTCGACCACCCGGAACGGCTGACCACCCCGCTGCTGCGCGGCCCGGACGGCCGGTTGGCCCCGGCCACCTGGGCCGAGGCGTACGCCCGGATCGTCGCCGGTATCCGCGACACGCAGGCCACGCACGGCCCGGACGCGGTCGCGGTCTTCGGCGGCGGCGGGCTGACCAACGAGAAGGCGTACGCGCTCGGGCGGTTCGCCCGGGTCGCGTTGCGCACCCGCATGATCGACTACAACGGACGCTTCTGCATGTCCTCGGCGGCGGCGGCCGGGATGCGTGCCTTCGGGATCGACCGGGGCCTGCCCTTCCCCCTGGCCGACCTGGGCCACGCGGACACCCTGCTGCTGGTCGGGGCGAACCCGGCCGAGACCATGCCCCCGCTGGCCCGGTACCTCACCGAGCTACGGGAACGCGGCGGGCAACTGATCGTCGTCGACCCCCGGGCCACCGCCACCGCCCGCCTGGCCGACCTGCACCTGCAACCGCTGCCCGGCACCGACCTGGCGGTGGCGAACGCGCTGCTGCACATCGCCCTGACCGAGGGCTGGGTGGACCGGGAGTACGTGGCGACCCGCACCGAGGGCTTCGACGCGGTCCGCCGGATCGCGGCGGGCTGGTGGCCGGCCCGCGCCGAGCGGCTCTCCGGCGTACCCGTGGCGGACCTGGAGGCGACGGCGCGGGCCCTGGCCACCGCGCGGAACGCGGTCATCCTGACCGCCCGGGGCGCGGAACAGCACGCCAAGGGGGTCGACACGGTCACCGCCTTCGTCAACCTCGCCCTCGCCCTCGGCCTGCCCGGCCGCCCCGGCTCCGGGTACGGCTGCCTGACCGGGCAGGGCAACGGCCAGGGCGGACGCGAGCACGGGCAGAAGGCCGACCAGCTGCCCGGGTACCGGAAGATCGACGACCCGTCCGCCCGGGCACACGTGGCCGCGATCTGGGGGGTGCACCCCGACGAGCTGCCCGGCCCCGGAGTGTCCGCGTACGAGCTGCTCGACGCCCTCGGGACCCCGACCGGTCCCCGGACGCTGCTCGTCTTCGGCTCCAACCCGGTGGTCTCCGCACCCCGGGCGGCCCGGATCGAACGCCGGCTGCGCGACCTGGACCTGCTGGTGGTGGCCGACTTCCTGCTCTCGGAGACGGCGGCCATCGCCGACGTGGTGCTGCCCACCGCCCAGTGGGCCGAGGAGGACGGCACGATGACCAACCTGGAGGGTCGGGTGCTGCGTCGGCGGGCGCTGCGCGAACCGCCGCCGGACGTCCGCACCGACCTGCGCGTCCTGGCCGATCTCACCGCCGCGTTGGTTGCAGGGGCCCCCTCCTACCGCTTTTTGTCGAGCAAGGGCCCCCTGCAACCACTCGACGCGGCGGCGGACGGCGCGCAACCAACCGGCGCGGAGCAGGACGGCGCGCGACAGGACGGTGCGGATCCCCGGGTGGTGTTCGCGGAGTTGCGGCGGGCGTCGGCCGGTGGGCCGGCCGACTACGCCGGGGTCACCTGGGAGCGGATCGACGCCGCCGACGGGGTCTTCTGGCCCTGCCCGGACACCGACGGGCCGGACACGCCACGACTGTTCACCGAGCGCTTCGCCACGCCGAGCGGTCGGGCCCGGTTCCACCCGGTCGAACACCGCCCGGCGGCCGAGGAGGTGTGCGCCGAGTACCCGCTGTACCTGACCACCGGGCGGGTGCTGGCGCAGTACCAGTCCGGCACCCAGACCCGCCGGGTCGGCGCGCTGCGCCGGGCCGCGCCCGAGCCCTTCGTCGAGCTGCACCCCGACCTGGCCGCCCGCCTGGGCGTCGGCGACGGGGAGGAACTGCGGGTCACCTCCCGCCGGGGCGAGCTGCGCGCGCCGGCCCGGATCACCGCCACGATCCGCCCGGACACCCTCTTCGCGCCGTTCCACTGGGGCGGGACGGGGCGGGTCAACTCGGTGACCAACGACGCCCTCGACCCGGTCTCCCGGATGCCGGAGTTCAAGGTCTGCGCGGTGCGGGTGGAGAGGGTGACACCGTGAACGGACGGATCGTGATCGTCGGGTACGGCATGGCCGGTGCGCGCCTCGCCACCGAACTGCATGCCCGGCCGGGCGACCGCAAGGTCACCGTGCTCGGGGCGGAGCCGCACCGGGCGTACAACCGGATCATGCTCTCCACGCTGCTCGCCGGGAAGGTCGACGAGTGCGACGTGGAGCTGACCGAGCTGGCCGGGCAGGGGGTGGACGTCCGGGCCGGAGTGGCGGTCACCGCGATCGACCGGGCCGCCCGCACGGTCCGCACCGCCACCGGCGAGCAGATCGGGTACGACCACCTCGTCCTCGCCACCGGCAGCCGGGCCGTGGTGCCGCCACTGGCCGGGCTGGACCCCGACCGGCTCCCGGACCGGGTGGTGCCGTTCCGCACCCTGGACGACTGCCGGCGGATCCTGGCCGCCACCCGGGACGCACGGACCGTGCTGGTGCTCGGGGGCGGGCTGCTCGGGCTGGAGGCGGCCCGGGGACTGGCCGCCCGGGGACTGGACGCACACGTGGTGCACCCGACCGGACACCTCATGGAACGCCAGCTCGACCCGGCTGCCGGAGCGGTGCTCGCCGACACCCTGGCCCGGCTGGGGGTGCGTACCCACCTGGCGACGTCGGCGGCCGGGGTCGCCGCCCG
The DNA here is from genome assembly GCF_900091415.1 of Micromonospora inyonensis. NCBI lineage: Bacteria > Bacillati > Actinomycetota > Actinomycetes > Micromonosporales > Micromonosporaceae > Micromonospora > Micromonospora inyonensis. Next base: position 595,669 of record NZ_FMHU01000001.1, read on the forward strand.
GGCCGACGGGGTCCGCCTCGATCTGGCCGACGGCCGCTCGCTCGACGCCGACCTGCTGGTGCTGGCCTGCGGGGTACGCCCGGACACCGCCCTCGCCGCCGCGGCCGGGCTCAGGGTCGAGCGGGGCGTCGTGGTGGACGACCGGCTGCGCACCGACGACCCGCACGTCTCCGCGATCGGCGACTGCGCCCAGTACGACGGTGTGGTCGGCGGCCTGGTCGCCCCGGCGTGGGCCCAGGCGCGGGTGGTGGCCCGGCTGCTGACCGGCGAGGACGCGCACGACCGGTACCGGCCGCCACCCGGGGTGACCCGGCTGAAGGCGGCCGGCATCGACCTGGCCGCGATGGGCGAGCTGCCCGCCCCGGCCAGCGGAACGCCAGCAAGCGGAACACAGGCGAGCGGAACGCAGGCCGGCGGAACACCGGCGAGCGGAACGCAGGCCGGCGGAACGCAGGTGGAGGGGCCGCCGGCCGGGGGCGGCGGACCGGTCGCGGCCCGGTGCGAGGAGCTGACCTTCGCCGACCCGGCCCGGGGCACGTACGCCCGGTTGCGGATCGTCGACGACCGGCTGACCGGCGCGATCCTGCTCGGCGACAACCCGGCCGTCGGCACGGTGGTCCAGCTCTTCGACCGGGGTACCCCGGTCCCGGCCGACCGGCGGGCGCTGCTGCTCGGCCGGACGGTCGACGGGCCGGCCGGCGGGGCGGAACCGGTGGCGTCGCCGGCACTGATGCCGGACGCCACGACGGTCTGCCGGTGCAACGCGGTCAGCAAGGCGGACCTGGTCGGCTGCTGGCGGGCCGGCGCACGGTCGGTGGCCGAGGTGGTCACCGCCACCCGGGCCGGCACCGGCTGCGGCAGCTGCCGGGACGCGGTCGCCGGGATCGTCGAGTGGCTGTCCGGGGTGGACCCGGTGGAGGTGACGCGGTGAGTGCAACTGACCCGACGGACACAGGGGACGAAATGGACGACGACGGGACGACCGGCGGCCGGCTGGTGGTGGTCGGCAACGGGATGGTGGGTCAGCGTCTCGTAGAGGCGCTACGGGCCCGGAACACCGCCGGACGCTGGCAGGTGACGGTGCTCGCCGAGGAGGACCGGCCGGCGTACGACCGGGTGCGGCTCTCGGCGTTCTTCGACGGGGCCGACGCCGACGAGTTGACCCTGCACACCCCGGACGACGGGATCGACCTGCGACTCGGCGAGCCGGTCACGGCGGTCGACCGGGCCCGGCGGGTGGTGACCACGGCCGGGGGCGAGTACCCGTACGACGCGCTGGTGCTGGCCACCGGCTCGTACGCCTTCGTGCCGCCGGTGGACGGGACGGACCTGCCCGGGGTCTTCGTCTACCGGACGCTCACCGACCTGGAGGCGATCCGGGATCACGCCCGGGGTCGACGGGTCGGTGCGGTGATCGGCGGCGGGCTGCTCGGGCTGGAGGCGGCGAACGCGCTGCGCCTGCTCGGCCTGGAGACCCACGTGGTCGAGTTCGCACCCCGGTTGATGCCGGTGCAGGTGGACGAGGCGGGCGGGGCGATGCTCCGGCGCTACGTCGACGAACTGGGCGTCCGTACCCACCTCGGGGTCGCCACCACCGCGCTGCGTCCCGGCCCGGACGGCACGGTCGCCGGCCTGGTCCTCTCCGACGCCACGACGGTCGACGCGGAGCTGGTGGTGGTCGCCGCCGGCATTCGTCCCCGGGACGAGCTGGCCCGCGCCGCCGGGCTGCCGGTCGGACCGCGCGGCGGTGTGCTGGTCGACGAGACCTGCCGTACGGAGGACACCCGGGTCTGGGCGGTCGGCGAGTGCGCGGCGGTCGACGGCACCTGCTTCGGCCTGGTCGCCCCTGGCTACGCGATGGCCGAGGTGGTGGCCGACCGGCTGCTCGGTGGGGCGGCCGTATTCCCCGGGGCGGACACCGCGACGAAGCTGAAGCTGCTCGGGGTGGACGTGGCGTCGTTCGGCGACGCGCACGGGGTCACCCCGGGCTGCCTGGACGTGACGTTCACCGACCCGGCCACCCGGGTCTACGCCAAGCTGGTCCTCTCCGACGACGCGCGCACCCTGCTCGGCGGGGTGCTGGTCGGCGACGCGAGCGCGTACCCGACGCTGCGCGCGAGTGTCGGCGGACCGCTGCCGGCCCCGCCGCTGGCGCTGCTCGCGCCGGCCGGGGAGGCCGCGGCCGGCGGGGTGGCCACGCTGCCCGCCACCGCCCAGGTCTGCTCGTGCAACGCGGTGACCCGGGAGCAGGTGGACGCGGCTATCGCGGACGGCTGCGCCGACGTGCCCGCGCTGAAGGCGTGCACCCGGGCCGGCACGAGCTGCGGCTCCTGCGTGCCGCTGCTGAAGCAACTGCTCGACGCGGCGGGCGTGGTGCAGTCGCGGGCGCTCTGCGAGCACTTCGACGTCAGCCGCAAGGAGCTGTTCGAAATCGTCCGGGTCCGGGGCATCCGGACCTTCTCGCAGCTCATCGCCGAGCACGGGCGCGGCCGGGGCTGCGACATCTGCAAGCCGACGGTGGCTTCGATCCTGGCCTCGCTGCACAACGGGTACGTGCTCGACGGCGAGCAGGCGTCGTTGCAGGACACCAACGACCACTTCCTGGCCAACCTGCAACGCGACGGCAGCTACTCGGTGGTGCCCCGGATCCCCGGCGGGGAGATCACCCCGGAGAAGCTGATCGTGATCGGCGAGGTGGCCCGGGACTTCCACCTCTACACCAAGATCACCGGCGGGCAGCGGATCGACCTGTTCGGCGCACGGGTGGACCAGTTGCCGGCGATCTGGCGGCGGCTGGTCGACGCGGGCTTCGAGTCCGGTCACGCGTACGGCAAGGCGCTGCGCACGGTGAAGTCCTGCGTCGGCGAGACCTGGTGCCGGTACGGGGTGCAGGACTCGGTCGGGCTCGCCATCGCGCTGGAGCTGCGCTACCGGGGTCTCCGCGCCCCACACAAGATCAAGTCGGCGGTCTCCGGGTGTGCCCGCGAGTGCGCCGAGGCCCGCAGCAAGGACTTCGGCATCATCGCCACCGAGACCGGCTGGAACCTCTACGTCGGGGGCAACGGCGGCTTCCGTCCCCGGCACGCCGACCTCTTCGCCACCGACCTGACCACCGAGGAACTGGTCACCTACGTCGACCGGTTCCTGATGTTCTACGTCCGCACCGCCGACCGGCTGCAACGCACCGCCGCCTGGATCGAGGCGATGGACGGCGGCATCGACCACCTCCGCGCGGTGATCGTGGACGACTCGCTCGGGCTCGCCGCCGAACTCGACGCGGCGATGGCCCGGCACGTCGGGTCGTACTCCGACGAGTGGCGGGACACCCTCGCCGACCCGAACCGGCTGCGCCGCTTCTCCTCCTTCGTGAACGCGCCGGACGTCCCCGACCCGTCGATCACCTTCGCCGTGGAGCGGGGTCAGCCGGTGCCGGCGGTGGCCGGCCGGCAGCCGGTCACCCTGGGCCTGCCGGAGGTGCGCCGATGAGCGGGTTGGACGGGTGGACCCCGGTCCCCGGGCCGGACGTCTGGACCCCGGTCTGCGGGTACGACCGGTTGGAGCCGGACCGGGGCGTCGCCGCCCTGGTCGACGGGGTGCAGGTGGCACTGTTCCGCACCGTCGACGGACTGTTCGCGCTCGACAACCGCGACCCGGTCTCCGGCGCGTACGTGCTCTCTCGGGGCCTCGTGGGCAGCCGCGACGGGGTCCCCATCCTCGCCTCGCCGTTGCACAAGCAGGTGTACGACCTGCGTACCGGCGCGTGCCTGGACCGGCCCGCGGCGGCCGTAGCCGTACACGGGGTGCGCTGCCGCGACGGCGTGGTCGAGGTACGGCTGCACGAGCCGGCGGGACACCGTGCCGACGACCGGGGAGCTGATCGGGCCGGCGCGGACGACCGGGGAGCTGATCGGGCCGGCGCGGACGACCGGGGAGCTGATCGGGCCGGCGCGGACGACCGCGCCGGTGCCGGGGCCGGGGCGATCCGCGGGGGGCACGGTGGCTGACGAGCTGGCCGGCTTCACCATCGGCGTGACCGCCGACCGGCGACGCGACGAACTCGCGGCGATGCTGGAACGACGCGGCGCACGGGTGGTGCTCGCCCCGGCGCTGCGGATCGTGCCGCTCGCCGACGACAGCGACCTGCGCGATGCCACCCGCACCTGCCTCCAACGGCCACCGGACATCCTGATGGCCAACACCGGCATCGGCATGCGCGGCTGGCTGGAGGCGGCCGAGGGGTGGGGGCTGGCCGAGTCGCTGCGCTCCGTGCTCGCCGACACGTACGTGGTGACCCGGGGGCCCAAGGCACGCGGTGCGATCCGCGCCGCCGGCCTGCACGACCAGTGGTCGCCGGACTCGGAGAGCTGCGAGGAGGTGGTCGAGCACCTGCGCCGACGCGGCGTGGCCGGTCAGGTGATCGCCATGCAGCTGCACGGCGACCGGCAGCCGGAGTGCACCATGGCGCTGGAGGCGGCCGGGGCGACGGTGATCGAGGTGCCGGTCTACCGGTGGGCCCCGCCCACCGACTCCGCTCCCCTACACCGCCTCATCGACCTGGTCGCCTCCCGGCTGGTCGACGCGGTCACCTTCACCTCGGCACCCGCGGCGGAGGCGCTGCTGCGGGCCGCCGGGGACCGGGCCGAGGCGGTGCTCGGGGCGTTCCGCAGCGACGTGCTGGCCAGCTGCGTCGGGGCGGTGACCGCCGAGCCGATGCACCGCCGGGGCGTACCGGTCAGCATGCCCGCCCGGGCCCGGCTCGGCGCGCTGGTCCGGCACCTCGTCGACGAACTGCCCCGCCGTACGGTGACCCTGAGTGCCGCCGGCCACCAGCTCAGCCTGCGCGGCCACGCGGCGGTGATCGACGGTGAGCTGCGCCCGCTGGCCCCCGCGCCGATGGCGGTGCTCCGGGCGCTGGCCCGCTCCCCCGGCCGGGTGTTCTCCCGGACCGCCCTGCTGCGCACCCTGCCACGCGGCGCGGACGAGCACGCGGTCGAGATGGCGGTGGCCCGGATCCGCGCCAGCCTGGAGGCTCCCCAGATCGTGCAGACGGTGGTCAAACGCGGCTACCGTCTCCGGGTGGACTGACCGGTGGGCGGGAGCACGTGTCGGAGTGGATGCAGGCCGGCGACCTGGACGAAGAGCTCCCGCTTGGTGGTGGCGAGGCCGGCGGCGTCGAGCGCGTAACCGGTCAGCCAGATCCAGCCGTCGAAGGTGGGCCGGTCGAGGTGCACGGCCACCACCCTCAGCGTCAGCGCCCGTTCGCCGCCGAACTGCACCGACGCGCAACCGTCGACCCGCAGCAGGTCGCCGGGCTTGGGTGGCATCGCTACCAGTGCCCCCGGTTGGGCCGGCACTCCCGTGCGTGCAGGGTCTGCCAGTCGCGCAGCGCCCGCTTGAGCCGCTCGTTCTCCTGGTCGAGCAGGTGCAGCCTGCGGTACAGGTCGGCCACCTCGTCGGCGAGGTCGACCAGGAACGCGCGTACCTCGTCGGCATCGACACCGCGCCGACGCGAGCTGAACTCGCGGGTGCATATTTTGTGCGGAGTCAGACGGTGCGGCAGGCCGGTGCCGTAGGGCTGTCCGGAGCGATACACCTGGGCCACGTCGGTCCTTTCCGGGCAGGGAGACACGTCGTTCCTCTCCACGGCAGGGAGAGCGGAGGGTCCGTGCGGTTGGTGCGGTTGGTGCGGGAGGAAGGGCGGGTCGCCGCACGCCGGCCTGCGCCGACCCGCCCGGCCCTGTCACCGCAGCTCTCATCAGCGGTACGGAGACAGAGCGGTCCAAGGGTCGGGGCAGGCACGTGTAACCCACCCCGACCAGGGGGAGTGAGCCGATCCCGTTGCCACACGAGGAGCGACTCCCAATCAACATATCTAGACAAGTCAGATGAGTCAACTCGGCTTGTTGAGTGCGTCGCGGTGTGATCGAATCGGGTTGCCACGCGAGGAGTGCCAACCATGCGAGAAGTGCCGGATTACTGGCGCATCGCCGATGATGTGATCGCCGACGTCAGGTCAGAGAAGTTGAAGCCAGGGGCCAAACTGCCCTCGATCGCCGATCTCCGCGAGACTTACGGCGTCAGTCATGGGACAGTGCAGATGGCCTACGCCCGGCTGGAAGCGCTACGGGTGATCCGGCGACAGCAGGGCAAGGGGGTCTTCGTCAACGACCCGGCGCTCTGGATGCGGGAGCCCTGACACGGGGAGACGCCCTGCCGACAATCGTCGGCATACTACCTGCAACCGTCATCCGTCCCATGCCTGGATGGGGATGCTCGGTGCCGGTGCGGCGTACGGGCGCCGCCGGGTGCCGAAGCTGGTGGACTCGACGCAGCGGACCACACCATGCCACCCCGTCGATCATGGAGTTGGGGCACCGGACTAACCCCTACAAAAGCCGCCGAACGGGCACCACAACTCCATGATCGACGGGGGCGGGTGTCACCGGGGCGCACTGGGGGTGGCGGGGGAGTCCGGAGTGGTTGCAGGGGTCCCCTGCTGCTCAAAAAGCGGTAGTAAGGGGCCCCTGCAACCAACCTGCAACCACACCCGGCGTCAGCCGACCGGGGCGGGGTAGCCGCGACCGCGGCCGTGCTCGGCCTGGAGGCGGAGCATGGCGTGCTCGACCACGGTCACCAGCACCTGCTTGACCGCCTCCCGGTGCCGGGCGTCGGTCAGGATCAGCGGCACCTGCGGCGAGATCGCCAGTGCCTCCCGGACCTCTTCCAGGTCGTAGCGCGGTGCGCCGTCGAAGTGGTTCAGCGCCACCACGTACGGCAGCTTGCGGTTCTCGAAGTAGTCCAGCGGCGCGAACGCGTCGGTGATCCGACGGGTGTCCACCAGCACGGCGGCACCCACCGCACCCTTGATGATCTCGTCCCACATGAACCAGAACCGGGTCTGGCCGGGGGTGCCGAAGAGGTAGAGGATCAGGTCCTCGGCCATGGTGATCCGGCCGAAGTCCATGGCGACCGTGGTGGTCTGCTTCCCCGGCACCTTGGACGGGTCGTCGATGCCGACACCCGCCGCCGTCATCACCGCCTCGGTGGTCAGCGGGGTGATCTCCGAGACCGCGCCGACCAGGGTTGTCTTGCCCACCCCGAACCCGCCCGCGACCACGATCTTCGCGGAGGTGATACCCCGGTTACGGCGTGCCCCGGCGGGGTCATAGCCTGCGAAGTCCACTTAGCACCCTCTCAAGCAGTTTCATCCGCTCCTCGTACGCCTCGGCGGGAGCGGCAGTGTGTAGCGTCAGCAGACCCTCGGCCACCATGTCGGCGACCAGTACCCGGGCCACGCCCAGCGGCATTCGGGTGTACGCGGCGATCTCCGCCAGGGACTGGGGACGCCCCTCGCAGATCGTGGCGATGCGATGCTTGTCGTGGCCGGCGAATCGGGACTCGGCGACGGCGGTGGGGCTCGCCGTCATCACCGCTTCCAGGGCGATGGCCTGGCGCGGCTCGGTTCGTCCCCGGGTGACCGCGTACGGACGCACCAACGCGCCGCGTGGGTCCTCTCGCCTCCGGTCCATTCGCGATCACCTCCTTCCGCCGGCGCCGTCCGTCGGCACCGGGTGACAGTTTCTGCTCGTCTTGACCGCTACCGGACCACGGCCTCCCGGGGCAGCGGCACGAGCGCCGCCCCGACCCGCTCCACCAGCAGCGCCATCTCGTATCCGACCTGGCCGACGTCACAGCTGCGGGCCGCGAGCACCGCCATCGACGAGCCGTCGCTGATGGACATCAGGAAGAGGTACCCGCTGTCCATCTCGATGACCGTCTGGAGCACGCCACCGGCGCTGAACATCCGGGCCGCGCCCTCGGTCAGGCTGACCACACCGGAGGTGATCGCGGCGAGCTGGTCGGCGCGGTCCGCCGGCAGGTCGCGGGAGGAGGCGAGCAGCAGCCCGTCCGCGGACACCGCGACGACGTGGGCGATACCCGCCACGCTGTCGGCGAAGTTCGTGAGCAGCCAACCCATGTCCTGCATAGCCGCTGGCCTGTTCATCGGCTCGTCTCCTTGGTCGAATTGCTGTTCAGGTCCGCACCGGCCGTCCGACCGCGCTGCACACCGCGGTGGTAGGCCGACAGCAGACCGCGTACTTCGTCAGGGGTGCGCCGGGTGCTGGCCCGGCTGCCCTTGGGCTCCACGCCGCCGGGGACGAGCTGCGCCTGGGGCACCCGCTTGGGCAGCCCGGAGCGGGTGGTGCCCGCGGCGGGCGGCTCGGCGGCCTTCACCGCCCGGGACCAGCCCTCGTCCGCCGCCGTACGCCAGCTTTCCGCGCCGGTCGTCGGCGGTGCCGGCGTCGGCTCGGCCTGGGCCACCGGGGCGGGAATCGGCGTCGGTGCGGCCGCCGGGGTCGGGGCCGGGGCCGGGGCCGGCGGGATGGCGGCGACCGGCTCCGGGGCCGGCGGCGGCGTCGGTGCGGCCGGCGGCGTGTACGACGGAGGCGGCGGCTGCGTCACCGGCTGCGCCGCGGACGGGACGACCGTGGCACCCGGCGTACGGCCGGGCAGCTTCGGCAGCTGTGGCACCTCGGTCGTCGGGGCGGTGGCCGCCGACGACGCGGCCGCAGTCGGCGGCTGGTCGAACTGCGGGCGGGCGAAGATGGCCGTCGCGTCGTTGCCGTGGGTACGGAACCAGGCGGTCTCCATCTCCCGGAAGATCGGTGCCTCGGCCGGCTCAGCCGGCCGGGGCGGCACGGCGGGCGTGGGGAGCGGGGCGACGGACGGCGACGGGGTGGCGACCGGACCGGCCACCGGGCCGGCGGGCAGCGGGGGCTGTGTCGACGGTTGCCGATCGCCCCCGGGACTCCGCTGCGGCAGCGGGTTGAGCGTGGGGAACGCGGTCGTCGGCGTGCCCCTCAGTCCGGTGCCGGCGGCCGGGGTCGTCGGGGTGGACGCCGACGTGGCCAGCGTCGGCGACGCCGTGGTCGGGCCACCCACGTTCACCGTCGACCCGGTGTCGCGGGCCTCGTTGGAGGCCGGCCACGGGGTCGGCGACGGGTTGGTACGCCACTGGTCGGTGGTGAGGGTGGCCGCCGAGGTCCGCCCGGCACCGGCCAGCGACTCGCCGAACGGGGCCGGCTCGACGGCGAGCGGCTGACGCTGCCGGGGCAGGGGGTCCCGGCCACCGCCACCACGTCCCTGCGGCAGCACCACGGTCGAGTTGGGCAGGGTGACCTGGGCGACGGTGCCGCCCTCCACGTTGCGCCGCAGTTCGACCCGGATGCCGTAGCGGGACGCCAGCCGGCTGACCACGGCGAGACCCATCAGCCGGAACGCGGCGACGTCCACCGTCGACGGAGCGGCCAGTCGCCGGTTCAGCGAGTCGAGCTGCTCGTCGGTGAGGCCGAGACCCCGGTCCTCGATCTGGATCAGCACGTAGTCGCGGATCCGCCGGCCGTCGGCGACCACCGTCGTGGTCGGCGGGGAGAACCGGGTGGCGTTGTCCAGCAGTTCGGCGACGAGCCGGACCACGTCGTTGACGGCGTGCGCGGCGACCGAGATGTCGGTGTCGACGGTGCCGAACTCGATCCGGTTGTAGAGCTCGACCTCGGACTGCGCGGCGCGCAGCACGTCGACCAGGAGCGCGTCGTCGCGACGCGGCACGGCCGAGTCGGCACCGGCGAGCACCAGCAGGTTCTCGTCGTTGCGGCGCATCCGGGTGGCCAGGTGGTCCAGCTCGAAGAGCTGGGCGAGCCGCTTCGGGTCCTCCTCCCCACGCTCGATGGCGTCCAGCTCGCCGATCATCCGGTCGACCAGGGTCTGACTACGGCGGGCCAGGTTGAGGAACATCGCCGAGACGCTGGCCCGCAGGGCGGCCTGCTCGGCCGCGATCCGGACCGCCTCCCGGTGGACGACGTTGAACGCGAGCGCGACCTGGCCGACCTCGTCCTTGTTGGTCAACTTGATCGGGTCGCGGACCTCGTTGACGACCTCCTCCACACCACCGTCACCGGCGCTGCCCATGCTCTGCAGGCGCTTGACCGCCTCCGGGAGGTCGTGGTTCGCCACCGAGAGCGCACCCTCCCGCAGCCGGCGCAGCGAGTGGTTGAGCGACCGGGCGAGCACGATGGCGAGGGTGATGGCGACGACGAAGGTGAGCAGCACCAGCAGCGCCTCGACCACGGCCTGCCGGATGACCGCCGTACGGGCGTCGTCGGTCTGGCTGAGCAGCCGGTCCTGGAGCTGCACCTCGGTCCAGCGCATCAGGTCGTTGACCGCGCCGATGGCGAAGGTCGCGTCCTCGGCCGGGACCAGGGCCGGCGTCTGCCCGACGGAACGGGTGATGTCGGCGGCGACCCGGTCGGCGAGGACCACCGCGTCACCGGTCACCGTGCCGTCCACCAGTGCCTGCTGGGTCGGGTCCGCGGCGAGCGAGAACGTGAGCAGGGCTTCCTGCTGGCTGGTGAGCGTGGCGACGAAGGAGGAGAACTGCTCCTCGTCGATCCGGTTGGCCGCGAGCGCGGCGAAGGCGACCGCCTCCTCCTCGGCCACGGCCGACTTGGCGCGGCTGAACGCGGCGACCGCCCGCCGGCTGTCGGCGAGCGCGCCGTCACCGGGGAGCTGGGCCAGCGCGTCGCCGTAGCCGACCAGGTCGGCCAGGGCCACGCCGTACCGCAGCACGGCCGCGGAGACCGGCATCTGGCGGCGGTCCACCACCTCCTGCCGGGTCGCGTTGAGGGTGGCCAGGTGGTCGTCGACGATGCGGAGCCGGTCACGGACCGCCGAGGGCACCTCGCCCAGCTCACGCCGCTGGGCGTTGTACTGCGAGACCCGCTGGTCGGTACGGCGCACGTGGAGGTTGAACGAGTCCGGCTTGGCGGTGGGCGAGGCGAGGTAGGTGGCCGCCGCCATCCGCTCGCGGTGCAGGTCCTGGGTGAGCGCCGAAATGTCGACCGAGAGCGCGGTCAACGAGCGGGCCTGGTTGGCCTCGTAGGCGCCCTCACCGACCGAGATGAGGCGTACGGTGGCCAGCGCGACGACCGCGGCGACCGGTACGACGAGGATCAGCGCCAGTTTGGACCGGATCCGCGCGTCGCGCAGCCGGGGTAGCCGGCGCCGTCGCTTCTCCTGGGTGGGCTGACCGCTCTCGGGCAGGGTCGTAGGTGCGGTGCTCACGACATCGCCTCCGTCGATTCTTCCACGTATGACCCGCCGACCCGCGCCTGGTGCAGCGGACAGCGCCACGCGCGGCACGGCCGCGATTGCATCAGAGAAGATCGGATTTGGGAAGCCGCAGTGAGGCAGGAAACGTTAGGAGAGCGCCAAACCGCTGAACTGGTCAACTATTACCTTCATTTCCACGAGGCCCTGATCAGGGCAAATGATCCACAGTATTCGTCCGCTTCTGCTAAGTGAGCATTTGCAAACCTCCGGGGCCACCACCATGTGGGACGGCCATCCCGAAACGCCCCGGCCACCCGCGCTTGACCACGGGGGCCCGGCATTGGCAAGGTTTTGCAGGCTTCGCGCACACCGTACGGCAGACCCATCCCGTCTCTCCACCGAGGACGGATATAGCGGGGATCGGGCACCGCCCACCCGCCTTCTGGAGGACCAAGTTGAGCCCCTTCCGCTCCGTGACCACCGCGGCGCTCGCATCGGCCGTCCTGGCCACCACGCTCACCGGCTGCCAGTTCGGCGAGGAACCCCAGGACACCAGCCCCATCGTCATCGGCGTCGACCTCGAACTCTCCGGCCCGCAGGCGGCCGTCGGCAAGGCGTACCAGCGCGCCCTGGAACTCAAGCGCGACCAGTTGAACGCCTCCGGTGCCCTGGGCGACCGCCGGGTCGAACTCAAGGTCAGGGACAACCGCTCCGACGCCGCCGAGTCCCAGCGCAACATCGGCGACTTCGGCAACGACGCCTCGGTCACCGCAGTGATCATGGGCGGCTGCAACGAGTGCGCGGTCAGCGCGGTCCGCACCATCAACGACAAGCGGGTGCCGACCATCGCGCTGGCCGCGTCGGGCGCGATCACGTCCTCGTCCCGTCAGCAGGACTCGTACGTGTTCAAGCTGGCACCGAACGCCAAGGACAGCGCGGACGCCCTCACCGCCGAACTGACCCGGCGCGGGGTCAAGGAGGCGGCACTGCTGCACAGCGACGACGACTACGGACGCGAGGGACTCGACGCCCTCAAGGGCGAGTTCGCCAAGGCGAAGATCAAGTTGACGGCCGTCCGGCCGGTCAAGAGCACCGACACCGACGTCACCGCACCGGTGGAGACGCTGACCGAGGAGAAGCCCGACGCCCTGGTGCTCTGGACCCCGTCCGAGCAGGCGATGCTCGCCGCGACCGCGGCCCAGAAGGCGAAGTTCAAGGGCGCGCTGTTCCTCGACGCGGCGGCTGCGGGCGAGCTCTTCCTCGGCACGTCGGCCCGTTCTGTCGAACAGGCCACCCTGGTGTTCACCCAGACCATGGTGATCGACGACGTGATCGCCACCACGCCGGCCAAGGCCGCCCGCCGGCAGTGGTTCCGGGACTACACCGCCCGCTTCGGCGGGTACAACGGCTTCTCCTCGTTCGCCGCGGACGCCGTGCAGCTGATCGCGGACGCCGAACTGCGCGCCGGCGGCGAGCCCGGCCGGGTCGACCGGGAGGGCCTGCGCGACGTGCTGGAGACCTCCCAGATGGACGGCCTCTCCGGACCGATCCGGATGACGCCGGACAACCACTCCGGTCTGATGCCCCAGGCCCTGACCACCCTGGTCGCCCAGGGCGGCCGGTGGCGGCTCGCCGGGTAGGTGGGTTGGTTGGCCCCCGCCCCGCCCGGCTCCGGGCGGTCAGGCTTGGTCCCTGCGCCGGACGGGGCGGGGGCCAACTGCGGTGTGCTGAGGGGTCCACGGTCGACGTAAAGCCCACGGTCGAGGTGGGGTTGCCGGTCGGCGTGGGTTCCGTTCGCCGGCGGTCGACGGGGTTCCGCCTGCTGGTCGCCGGCGGGCGGTCAGCGGCTGGAGGTGGTGGCGCGGACCCAGGGCAGAGCCAGCCGCTCCAGCAGCACCAGCGCGAAGTAGAGCAGGATGCTCATGGCCGCGATCAGGACGATCGCGGCCCACGAGGTGGAGTAGGACCCGACTCCGTTGAACTGGAGGATCTGGTAGCCGAGGCCGGCTTCACCGGCCTGGAACTCCCCGATCACCGCCCCGATCGCGGCCAACGGCATGGCGACCTTGAGCCCGACGAAGATCTGGGGCAGCGCCGCCGGAAAGCGCACCTTGCGGAAGGCCTGCCACCACGAGGCGTTCAGGGATCGGGCCAGTTCGGCGAGGTCGGCCGGCGTGGTGGTCAACCCGGTCGCGGTGGAGAGCACGATCGGGAAGAAGCAGAGCAGGAACACCATCGTCAGGATGGGCTTCTGTCCCCAACCGAGGGAGACCACCAGCAGCGGACCGAGCGCGATCTTCGGGACCGCGTTGACCGCCACCAGCAGCGGTGAGAACATCCGCTCCACCCGCCGGGACGCGGCCAGCGCCAGGCCGATCAGGACACCGGCCACCGTCGACAGCAGGAAGCCGACGACGGTGGACAGGGTGGTCGCCCCGGCCGCCTCCAGCAGCACCGACCGGTTCTCGACCAGGGCCTGGAAGACGTCCTCCGGCGGGGGCAGCGAAGCCGGGTGGACCAGGTGGAACGCCGAGGTGACCAGCCACCACGCGACCATCGCGATGAGGACGCCGAGCAGCGGCAGGCCGATGGCCGCCGACCCGGGACCGAGGCGACGGTAATTCGCCCGAGCCGGGGCCGGCTTCGTTGTCGCGGGCTCCGCCCGCTCCTGCAACTCCGTCATGTTCTCTTCCTTCTCGGTCCGTCGCGCGGCGGTCCCCCGGGCCACGGGTGGAAGCCTTTCCCGCTCCGGCGGTCGGAGCGCGATCGGGGGTGCGCTCCGCCGGTCGTGGCGGAACACACCCCCCGGGATGGATCGGTCAGGCCTTCGGCGCGAGGTTGAAGTCGACGACCTGCTCCGGGGTGATGTTCTGCTTGAGCGCCCCGGCGCCCTGGAGGATCGCGATGCTCTTGGCGACCCGGCCGCTGTCCAGCGCGCCGATGGCGGTGCCGGAGTTGCTGGACCGGACGTAGCCGGCCATCAGTTCCAGCTCGGCGGCGGCGGAGACCGGGTTGGCCTCGGCGACGTTCTTCTTCAGGATCTCGCCCGCCTCCTTCGGGTTGGCCAGGCTGTACTCCAGGCCCTTGAGCAGCGCGCCGGTGAAGCGCTTCACCATCTCCGGCTCCTCCTTGGCGAGCTTCTTGGAGGTGATCAGCGCGTTGCCGTAGAGGTCGGTCATCACGTTGCTGTACGGGAGCACGACCGGCTCCTTCTTGGCGACCGCCCGGACCGTGGGCGCACCCACGACGAACTGACCGATGCCGTCGACCTTGCCGGTGGCGAGCGTCGCCATCAGGGTCTGCGCCTCGCCGTTGACCCACGTCACCTTGCTGTTGTCGATGCCGGCGAGCTTGGCGTAGGTCGGGAAGAGGTTGCGCACGACGGAGACCGGGGTGTCGGCGAGGGTCCTGCCCTCCAGGTCCTTCGGGGACGCGATGCCCTTGTCCTGGGTGGTCACGATCGCCGCCATGGTGCGCTGCTGGATGGCCGCCACGGCGACGAAGTCCTTGGGCTTGTCGTCCCCGCCGCCGAGCTGGAGGATGCCGCCGGTCAGGTCGATCGGACCGAAGTCGGCCTGTCCACCGACGATGGTCTGGATGACACCACCGGTGCCCTGGCCCGGCTTGATGTCGACGTCGAAGCCGGCCTCCTTGAAGAAGCCCTTGTCCTTCGCTACCCACGCGTAGGAATCCCGGCCAAAGTTACCGAACGAGGTGAGATACGTCACTTTGCGCAACGAAGCGCCGTCGCCATTGCCGGAGTCGGAGTCACTGCTGCAAGCGGAAGCCAGAGCCAGGGCCGTGGCCAACACAGCCACGGCGACAGTGCGGGTCAACCTTCTCATGTTGTGCACCATGTCCTTTCCAGGCCGGCGGCGATCGGCCACCGGAGGAGTTGTCGAACCAGATGACGCCGTGGTGAGAGGGGGTGGGACCGGCGTCACCGTCGCGGGGGGACTCTTCGCCGGCACAGCGTACGAGAGAGTCACCTTCGCGACGCCAGGTGGATCCGGTTACGGAACGACAACAGATTGTTGTCCACCCTGGACGGTGTGAACCGGATGTAATCCCGTTAGCCTTGCGTCGCTCGCGAATACCGTGGATGGGAGAACGCCGGATGATACGACTGTCGGGGGTGTCCCGCACCTTCACCGGTCGCTCCGGTCAGGTCGAGGCGTTGCGCCACATCGACCTGGACGTCGCCGAAGGCGAGTTCGTCGCGGTGCTCGGGCGGTCCGGCTGTGGCAAGTCCACCCTGCTCCGGCTGATCGCCGGGCTGCTCCCGGTCACCGCCGGCGAGATCGAGGTCGACGGCAAGCCGATCACCCGCCCCCGCCAGGACATCGCGATGCTGTTCCAACGTCCGGCGCTGCTGCCCTGGCGCAGCGTGCTGGACAACGTCCTGCTCCCGGTGGAGATCTTCGGCTGGAGCCGGTCCAAGCACCGGCAACGGGCCCGTGACCTGCTCGACGTGGCCGGGCTGGCCGGCTTCGAGAAGCGGCTGCCGCACGAACTCTCCGGCGGCATGCAACAGCGGGTCTCGCTCTGCCGCTCGCTGATCGCCGAACCGCGCGTGCTGCTGATGGACGAGCCGTTCTCCGCCCTCGACGCGCTCACCCGCGAGGAACTCTCCGTGGAGCTGCAACGGGTGCACATGCAGAACCAGTCCACCATCGTGTTCGTCACCCACTCCATCGACGAGGCGGTGCTCCTCGCCGACCGGGTGGTCGTGCTCAGTCCGCGGCCCGGCCGCATCCGCAAGGTGGTCGACGTCGACATCCCCCGGCCCCGCGGCCTGGGGCGCAACGCGCACCTCGCCGACGTCGCCCGGGTCAGCGCCGACCTGCACGAACTGCTCATGGAGCGGGAGGAGCCTGCGCCGGCCGGGGCGAAGGAACGATGACCGTGCGGGTGTGCGTCTTCGTCGAGCCGCACCGGGGAGCCACCTACGACGACCAGCTCCGGTTCGCCCGCCGGGTGGAGGAGACGGGGTTCGAGGGGTTCTTCCGGGCCGACCACTACCAGTCCGGTGGTCGGTTCGCCCGCCCAACTCGTCGACCGGCTCGGCGAGTTCGCCGCGATCGGCACCACCCGGGTCCACCTGCGCCTGATCGAACTCGACGACCCGGACCACCTCGAACTGATCGCCGCCGAGGTGCTGCCCCAACTGGAGGCCCGATGAGCAAGGAACTGGCCCCGGTGGGCCAGGAGATCGTCCTGGAGAACGACAAGGTCCGGGTCTGGCACATCCGCCTCGAACCGGGCGAGCAGCAGCCGCTGCACCGCCACGACCACCCGTACCTGGTCATCGCGGTGCAGGGAGCGAAGAACGTCATCCAGACCGTCGACGGGACGCGGATCGACGCCGACGAGCCGACCGGTGGAGTGGTCTACCGGGACCCCGGCGCCGTTCACATGCTCACCAACGTCGGCGACACGACGTACCTCGCGCGGCTGGTCGAACTGAAGTAGTCAGCCCCGGGGGATTGAGTATCCGTCCCCGCCGGACGGGCGTAGTTCCCCCACAGGTACTTGAGTCGCCGTCACCTTCGGGCATCGAGGACGGCGCGTCGCCGCGTGATGCCTTGTTTTGGTGGCGGTCGGGGTCGACGGGCCGTAACGTGCCGCACATGGCCATACGGACCTGGGGCAGATCTCTGCTGGTGGCGCTGGGTGTGGGCGTACTGGCCGGGGCGGGCCAGCTCGGCATCGCGTACGGTCTCGGCATCCTCCGGTTCACCCCGACCTTCGCCGACGCGCCCGACCACTGGCCGGCGCAGCTCGTCTGGGTGGGTTGGTTCGCCGTCGGCGCCACCGTGCTCGGTGCCGTACTCGCCGAGCGGTACGCCCGCCGCAACGACCTCCCGGTCACCACCGTCGTGCAGGTCACCATCGCGGTGGCCGCCACGCTGGGCGCGACGGTCGTCGCACCGCTGTGCATGCTGCCGGCGCGCAACGCGCAGGTGCCCGCGGTGGACCCGGTGCTGTCCGTCGCGGTCAGCGCCCTCTTCGGCGCGCTGGCCGGCACGGTCGCCGCGGTCGCCGTACTCCGGTACGCCCCGATGAGGTGGAACGCCGCCGTGTCCACCGCCGCACTCGGGCTCCTCGCGCTGCTGTCGGTCGTACCGTCACTCGGTGCGGCCGAGCCGCCGCCGACCGTACGCCTCGGCGCGCTGGACCCGGTCTGGCTCGCGCCGGACCCGGCCGGACGCCTGGCCATGCTGATCCTGCCCGGACTGGCCCTGCTCGTCGGGGCGGCCGTGGCCGGGGTGGCCCGCTGGCGCGGCCAGCCCCCGCTGCTCGGTGGCCTCAGCGGGGTGACGACCCCGATGGTGGTCGCGGTCGCCTACCTGCTCGCCGGTCCGGGGCGGGGCGACGACGGCTACCAGTCCACGCCCTACCGGGCCGCGCTGCTGGCGGTGCTGACCGGGGCGCTCGGGTCGGTCGCCGCCGCCTGGCTGCGTCGCCCCCCGCTGTCCGCCGCCACCCTGCTGCGCTGGCCGCCGCTGGCCGGAGGCCGGTCCCGGAGCGACGCCATCGAGCCGACCGACATCCTGCGTCCCCTTCCGGCCGGTACCGGGCTGCCGCCGGTCCCGTCACCGGCCCACCCGGCCGACGACGCCGAGGGTGTGTCCGGGGAGTCGCCGGGCAGCGTCGGTCCCCAGCCGATCGGACGACTCCCGTGGCAGCTCCCCCAGCCCACCGGCGCCGACCGGAGCCCGACGGGAACGTGGGACTGGCCGAGTCCGCCGGGCACGGCGGAGACCGTGTCCACCGCAGCTCTGGACTGGTCGCTCCCGACTCCGGACCGGTCCACCGGCGGTGCCGGGCCGGACCGCACTGACGGCGCGGTGCCGGACCCGGTCCACCTCGGCCGCGGACTGCCCGGCGTCGGACAGACCGGCACGGCGGATGACGGCGGCCCACCGGAGGACACCGACCGGACGACCGCCACCGGGTCGGTGGTGGACGGCGACGCGACGACCGACGGGACCGGACCCGCCATCGACGTCCCGGCAACCGGGGGGTTCCGGAAGCTGCGGGACCTGCTCCGACGCGACCGGGCCGGGGCCGGCGCGACCGGCGGCAGCCGATCGGACGGGGCCAGCGGGCGCGAGCGGGATGAGCCCACCCTCCCCCCGCAGGACGAGGAGTACGTCGACTGGGTCGCCCAACTGGGCCAACCGACGCCGGACACCACCACCTTTCCGGACCCCGGCGAACGGCGCACCCTTCGCTCCACCGGGCGGCACCAGCGCGACTGAACGGCCGTCGCCGATCGCCCCGGTCGCGGGCCGGTCTCCAGCCGGGCCGCGCGCCAGGTCAGGCCGCCCCGGTCAGGCCAACGGCAGGTAGACCCGGCTCCCCGAGGCGACGAACTCCTCGGACTTGTCCCGCATGCCCCGGGCCGCGTACTCCTTCAACTCCTGCGTGATCTTCATCGAGCAGAACTTCGGCCCGCACATCGAGCAGAAGTGGGCGGTCTTCGCCGGTGCGGCGGGCAGCGTCGCGTCGTGGTACGCCCGCGCGGTCTCCGGGTCCAGCGAGAGGTTGAACTGATCCTCCCAACGGAATTCGAACCGCGCCTTCGACAGCGCGTCGTCCCGGGCCTGCGCGCCGGGGTGCCCCTTGGCCAGGTCGGCCGCGTGCGCCGCGATCTTGTAAGCGATCACGCCCGCCTTGACGTCGTCCCGGTCCGGCAGGCCCAGGTGCTCCTTGGGCGTGACGTAGCAGAGCATCGCGGTGCCGAACATGCCGATCATGGCCGCGCCGATCGCCGAGGTGATGTGGTCGTACGCGGGCGCGATGTCGGTGGTCAGCGGGCCGAGCGTGTAGAAGGGGGCCTCGTGGCACAGCTCCTGCTGGAGATCCACGTTCTCCTTGATCTTGTGCATCGGCACGTGTCCCGGGCCCTCGATCATCACCTGCACGTCGTGCTCCCAGGCGACGCCGGTCAGCTCCCCGAGCGTCCGTAGCTCGGCGAACTGCGCCTCGTCGTTGGCGTCCGCGATGGACCCCGGCCGCAGGCCGTCCCCGAGCGAGAAGGTCACGTCGTAGCGGGCGAGGATCTCGCACAGCTCGGCGAAGTGGGTGTAGAGGAAGTTCTCCTCGTGGTGCGCCAGGCACCAGGCCGCCATGATGGACCCGCCCCGCGACACGATCCCGGTCACCCGGTCGACGGCCAGCGGCACGTACGGCAGGAGCACCCCGGCGTGCACGGTCATGTAGTCCACGCCCTGCTCGGCCTGCTCGATCACGGTGTCCCGGAACACCTCCCAGCTCAGCTCGACCGGGTCACCGCCGACCTTCTCCAACGCCTGGTAGATCGGCACCGTGCCGATCGGCACCGGCGAGTTGCGGACGATCGCCTCCCGGGTCTCGTGGATCCGCCGGCCGGTGGACAGGTCCATCACGGTGTCCGCGCCCCACCGGGTCGCCCAGGTCAGCTTCTCCACCTCCTCGGCGACCGAGGAGGTGACCGCCGAGGTGCCGATGTTGGCGTTCACCTTGACCAGGAACGCCTTCCCGATGATCGCCGGCTCGCACTCCGGGTGGTTGACGTTGAGCGGCAGCACCGCCCGGCCTGCGGCGATCTCGGCCCGGACGAACTCCGGGGTCACGCCCTCCCGGATCGCCACGAACTCCATCTCCGGGGTCACCACGCCCGCCCGGGCGTACGCGAGCTGGGTCGGCCGTCTGCCGGCCACGCCCGCCAACGGGGTGCCGGCCCCGCGCACCGGGGCGACGTCGCCCCGCTCGGCGATCCACGGACCGCGCAGCGGTGGCAGCCCGACCTCCGGGTCGGAGCCGGGGCCGGACGTGTCGTAGAGCCGCACCGGTGGGTTGTCCCCGGTCAGCGTCACCTCGGCGAAGGGCACCCGGACGTCCGGCCGCGCCCCCTCCACGTAGACCTTGCGTCGTGCCTGCATGACAGCCTCCCTGCTGGTCGTCAGGACCATCCGAAGTGGTCCAGCGGGCCACGGCCCGCGCCCAGTTCCCAGTCCCGCGCGCCGGTCAGCGCGCGGGTGACGTACTCCTTGGCGGTCGCCACCGCCGTCGGCACCGCGTCCCCCGCCGCCAGCCGCACGGCGATCGCCGCCGAGAACGAACAGCCGGTGCCGTGGTGGTGCCGGGTGTCCACCCGGGGCGCGCGGAGCACGGTCGTCGTACCGCCGCCGACCAGCACGTCGACCGCCTCGCCGTCGGCGTCCACGTCGCCGCCGGTGACCACCACGTAGGCCGGGCCGCCGGCCGCGAGCGCCCCGGCGGCGGCGACCATCTCCCCGACCGTGGTCACCGGCGCTCCGGTTAGGGCCTCCGCCTCCGCGCGGTTCGGCGTCGCCACCAGCGCGTACGGCAGCAGCCGCTCGACCGCCTCCACCACACCGAGCCGGTGTCCGCTGGTGGCGACGAGCACCGGGTCGACGACGAGGTTCGGCAGTCGTCCCGCCCGGGCCGCCCCGGCCACCGCGTCGGCGACCGCCGGGGTGCCGAGCATCCCGGTCTTGACCGCCCGCACCCGGAAGTCACCGAGCACGCTGTCGAGTTGTTCGGCGACCGTGCGCGGCGGCATCGGCAGGACGGCGTCCACGCCCCGGGTGTTCTGCGCGGTCACGGCGGTGACCACGCTGGTGCCGTACGCGCCGAGCGCGGCGAACACCTTCAGGTCGGCCTGGATGCCCGCGCCACCGCCCGAGTCGGAGCCGGCGACGGTGAGCACGGTCGTCGGGGTCACCGTTCGCCTCCGCCGGCTGCGGTGAAGGCTCCGACGAGGGTGGCCGCGACGGTGGCGGGGTCGCCGGCCCGCATGAGGGCGCCGAGCACCGCCACGCCGACGGCGCCCGCCCCGACGCAGGCGTGCACCTGCTCCGGGGCCTCCACGCCGCCGAGGGCGAGAACCGGCACCGGGCTGGCCCGCACCAGGTCGGCCAGCCCGCCGGGGCCCAGGGGTGGGCCGTAGCCGGGTTTGGTACGGGTCGGGTAGACCGGTGAGCAGGTGGCGTAGTCCTCGGTGGTGAGCCGGCCCACCTCGATTGGGTCGTGGCAGGAACGACCCACCAGTGGCACATCCGGCGGCGGGTACGGACCGGCGGCGGACAGGTGGACGGCGGTCCCGTCGAGCGGGTCGGGGCCGGCGACGACCAGCGTGCCGCCCGTACCGGCCAGGACCGCCCGCAGGTCGGCGGCGAGGGCGGCCCGCTCGACGCGGGGCAGGTCCTTCTCCCGCAGCACCACCCACCGCACTCCCCCGGCCACCGCCGCCGCGACGACCTCCGGCAGTGGCCGCCGGGCCACCCGGCGATCGGTGAACGCGACGATCCCGGTGGGGACGTCGGCCCTGGTCGTGGTGGCGGGCGGGCGTGGGCGGAGTCCTCCCGTACCGCGACCCGCACGGACGGCCGACGCGGTCACAGCTCCGGCCGTCCCTCGTCCGGAGTGGAGGCCAGCGCGTGGAAGCGGCGCGGAATCCGGCCGGCCCGGTACGCGAGCCGCCCCGCCTCGACCGCGTGGCGCATCGCGGTGGCCATCGTCTCCGGGTCCGCGGCCCGGGTGACCGCGCTGGCCAGCAGCACCGCGTCGCAGCCGAGTTCCATGGCGAGCGCGGCGTCACTGGCGGTGCCGATGCCGGCGTCCAGGATCACCGGCACGTCGACCTCCTGCCGGATCAGCCGGATGTGGTGCGGGTTGTTGACGCCCAGGCCGGACCCGATCGGCGCTCCGGCCGGCATCACCGCCGCGCAGCCCACGTCGACCAGCCGGCGCGCCAGCACCGGGTCGTCCGAGGTGTACGGCAGGACGGTGAAGCCCTCGTCGACGAGCTGTTCGGCGGCGCGCAGCAACTCCACCCCGTCGGGCAGGAGGGTCCGCTCGTCGCCGATCACCTCCAGCTTCACCCAGTCGGTGTCGAACGCGTCCCGGGCCAGGTGGGCGACTTTGACCGCGTCCCGTGCGGTGTAGCAGCCGGCCGTGTTGGGCAGCAGCCGCACCCCGCACCGGTCGAGCAGGTCCAGCAGGCCGCCGTGGCCGCCGGCCGGGTCGACCCGGCGTAGCGCCAGGGTGACCAGTTCGGTGCCGGAGGCCCGGATCGCCCCTTCCAGCACGTGCAGGTTGGCCGCGCCGCCGGTGCCGAGGATCAGCCGGGAGGTGAACGTCGTACCGTCAAGGACGAAGGTCACCGCGCTCACCCGCCCTGCGCCGCGCTCAGCACCTCGACCCGGTCGCCGTCGCGCAGCGTCGTGCCCGGCCAGCCGGTACGCGGCACCACCTCGCCGTTGACCGCGACCGCCACCCCGCGCCGGTCGGCGGTGACCTCGCCGACCAGGTCCGCCACCGTGGCCGCGTCGGGCAGACTCCGCCCGACGCCGTTGACCGTCAGTTCCACCTGTCGTCCTTTCGTCGGGTTCACGTACTCGTCTGCCGTGGTGGGTCACCCACCGGTCGCCGCCCGGGTGACCGGGCCGAACCGGCCCGGAGTGAAGGGGGCGAGCATCGCGTCGGGAGTGCCGGTGGCGACCAGGTCGGCGACCAGATCGGCGGTGACCGGGGTGAGCACGATGCCGTGCCGGTGGTGGCCCGCCGCGACGAGCACTCCCGGTCGGTCGGGGAGCGCGCCGATGACCGGCGCGTTGTCCGGGGTGCCGGGGCGGAACCCGACAGCCGTCTCGACGAGGTCGTACTCGGCCAGCTCGGGCAGGAGGTCGACGGCGGCGCGGAGCAGTCGCAGCACCGCCCCGGCGGTGACCGCCGGGTCGGTCCGCTCCTCGACGGTCGCCCCGACCACCACCTCCCCGTCGGCGCGGGGCACGACGTAGACCGGCTCGCCGTCGGCGTACCCCCGGACGACGTGCCGGAAGCCCGGCGGGCCGCCGCCGGGCGCGCGGAGCCGGAGGATCTGCCCCTTCACCGGCCGAACCGGCAGGCCGGTCAGCGCGGCGGTGCCGCAGCCGGCGGCCACCACGACGGCCGACGCGGCCAGCTCGTCGACCCGCCCGACCGGGGCGGCGACCAGCACCGCGCCGGCCCGCTCGGCGGCGGTGCGCAACGCCACCAGCAGACGCCGGGGGTCGACCTGGTGGTCGCCGGGGGCGAACGCGCCGCCGCGCACCCGGGGTGCGAGCGCCGGCTCCCGGTCCCGCAGCGCGCTGGGGCGCAGCGGGGTGATCGGCAGGCCCAACTCCCGCTGGTACGCCCAGAGCCGCCCCGCCTCGGCCAGGTCGTCGCCGGTGAGCCCGACGACCAGGGTGCCCTCGGTGCGGTACCCGAGGTCGACGCCGCTGGCGGTGGTCAGCTCGGCGGCGAACGCGGGCCAGCGGGCAGCGGACGCGACGAGCAGCCCGGTCAGCGCGGTCTCCCCGAAGTACGCCTCGGCGACCGGGGCGAGCATCCCGGCGGCCACGGTGGAGGCTCCCGAGCCGGGTGCCGGGTCGCGCACGGTCACCGACAGGCCCCGCGCGGCACACCGCCAGGCCACCGCCCATCCGACGACCCCACCCCCCACCACCACCACATCCGGTGCAAGGAGGGGACCCCTGTTACCGCTTTTTGATGAGGAAGGGCCCCCTGCTACCACCCGAGGGCTCCGAGCAGCCCGGCGGTCGCGCGGGCCGGATCGGCGACGCCGGAGAGCGCCCCGACCACCGCCACCCCGTACGCCCCGGCGGCGCGCAGCGCCGGCACCGTCGCCGCGGTCACCCCGCCGATGGCGATCACCGGCACCGGCACCGCGTCGACCACCGCGCGTACCCCGTCCGGACCGATCGGTGCCGGTAGCCCGTCCTTCGTGGTGGTCGCATGGCACGGGCCGACGCCCAGGTAGCCCGCCCCCGCGGCGACCGCCCGCGCGGCGGCGAGCGGCTCCCGGGCGGTCGCGCCGAGCACCGCATCCGGGCCGAGCACCCGGCGGGCGGCGGCGACCGGCAGATCGTCCGCGCCGACATGTCCGCCCGCCGCGCCGGCCGCGAGCGCCACGTGCAACCGGTCGTTGACCAGGCACGTCGCGCCGACCGGCGCGCACAGTTCGAGGATCCGGCCGGTCAGGTCGTACGCCTCACGGTCGGTGGCGGAGTCCTCGACCCGGACCTGCACCACCAGCTCGGGGCCGGCGACGCCGAGGGCGGCCCGGACCACGGTGAGCGGATCGCGCCCGGGGCGGGTGTCGGTGACAAGATGCAGTCGTCCCAGAGACGGCACGGCAACTCTCCTCCCTGCGCCGGCATTACCCGGATCAGGTTCGACGGTCGGGGGCTCCCAGCCCCCCTCTCAGCCCGGTCCACCGGGCTCCCGTGGGTTACTTGCGTGGCACACCGTACGACGGATCGGGGGATCCGCCAAGGGTGGTGTGTCCGTTTTCCGCAAGTCGTGAGGTTTCGACAGCGACTACGCCAGTGGAGAAAATCTCACAATCGACGATCGGGGGCAGCGCGTGACCGTCCGGTCACGGCATGCTGTCCTGATGCCGCGCTCACCCCAGGTCCCGCCCGGTCTCGAGTCCCGGCCCTTCCGCGGCAGCACCGCCGTGGCCCACGGCCTCCTCACCTGGACGATGCTGCGCGGGCGTGCCTGGCAGCGAATACTGCCCGACGTCTACGTGCACCGGGCGGCCCACCGACCCGAGGACCATCGCATGTGGTGCGAGGCCGTGGCGCTGGTGCTTCCCACCGGCGCCGCGATCGCCGGACTGAGCGCGGCGTACCTGCGGGGCGCCGGGCTCCTGCCGCCGAACGCGCCGGTCACCGTCGTGCTGCCCCGCGCGGCCCGGATGCGCCCGCACACCCGGGTGGCCGTCACCCGATCGGTCCTGTCGGAAGCCGACCTGACCGTCCACACCGGGCTACCGGTCACCACCGCGCTCCGCACGGCCTTCGACCTCGGTCGCCGGCCGCCACGCACCGACGCGGTGGTCGCCCTCGACGCGCTGCTGCACCACCGCGTGGTGGACCTGCCCGCACTGCGCGGGTACGCGGCCGGTCGCGCCGGCTGGCCCGGGCTGCCCCTGCTGCGGGAGGTGCTCGCCCTGGTCGATCCGTCTGCCGGGTCACCGATGGAGACCCGGCTACGCCTGCTCCTGCTCGACGCCGGGTTGCCCACGCCAGCCGTCCGGCACGAGGTGCGCGATGCCGGGGGCCAGTACGTCGGCCGGGTCGACCTCGCCTACCCCGCCCGCCGGGTGGCGGTCGAGTACGAACCCGGCCCGCCCCGGGACCCGACGCTGCTCCGCCGGCAGGCGACCCGGTTCCACGCATTCCGCGCGGCGGGCTGGCGGTTGGTCCGCTGCACCTCCGACGACGTGCTCCGCCACCCCACCCGGACAGCCCGGATGGTGGCCGCCGCGCTGCGGGGACGTTCCGCGAACCGGATCAACGGTCTGGTCTGAGCCGACCGCCGGAAGCCCGGTGGCGCAGAGGCCGGGCTCCCGGCGGCGGACGAATCCGCCAGTGGTCAGAGAGGCCGGTGGTCAGAGAAGCGCGCGCAGGGCGGCCAGGTCGTCGTCGTCCGGTTGCCAGGCACCGGCTGCGGCGTTGGCCCGTACCTGCTCCGGCGTGGTGGCCCCGGCGATCACCGAGGTGACCGCCGGCTGGGCGGCCAATCCACCGATGGCCACCTGGAGCATGGTGAGCCCTCGCTGGTCGGCGTACGACCCGATGGCCTCGATGGTGTCCCAGTCGGCGGTGGCGAACCGCTGCGCGTACCGGCCCGCACCGGCGAGCCGGCTGCCCGCCGGAGGCTGCTCCCCGCGCCGGTACTTGCCGGTGAGCAGGCCGTCGGCGAGCGGGAAGAACGGCAGCAGCCCGAGTCCGAAGCGCTCACACGCCGGCACCACCTCGGTCTCCACCGCGCGTTCCAACAGGCTGTAGTGGTTCTGGGCGCTGACGAACCGGGTCGTGCCGGCGGTCCGGGCGATCCAGTCGGCGTCGGCGATCTGCCAGCCACTGAAGTTGGAGTTGCCCAGGTAACGCACCTTGCCCGCGCGGACCAGATCGTCCAGGGCGGCGAGGGTCTCCTCGATCGGCGTGCCCGGGTCCGGCTCGTGCAGCTGGTAGAGGTCGATATGGTCGGTGCCGAGCCGCCGCAGCGACGCCTCCACCGCCCGGGCGACGTACCGGCGGGCGCCACGCGCGCCGTGGTCCGGGCCGTTCATGCCGTGCATGTCCATGCCGAACTTGGTGGCCACCACCACGTCGTCGCGCCGTCCACGCAGGGCCGCACCGAGCAGTTCCTCGGAGCCACCCTGCGGCTGCCCGTAGATGTCGGCCGTGTCGAAGAAGTTGATGCCGGCGTCCAGAGCGGCCTCCACCACCGCCCGGGTCCCGGCCAGGTCGAGTTTGCGGCCGAAGTTGTTGCAGCCGACACCGACCACGGATACCACGAGCCCCGAGTCGCCCAGTCGGCGGAAGGTCATCTCAGTCACGAGATCAACTCTATGCCGCGGTGGTTGCAGGGGTCCCCTGCTACTCAAAAAGCGGTAACAAGGGGCCCCTGCTACCACCTCAACCTGCTACCACCTCAACCTGCTACCACCTCAGCCGACGTCCCAGACCGGTTCGGGGGTCTCGCGGACCTCGCCGTCGCCCGCGAAGAGGACGAAGCGGTCGAAGGAACGGGTGAACCAGCGATCGTGGGTGACCGCGACCACCGTGCCGGCGAACGCCTTCAGCCCCTCCTCCAGCGCCTCCGCGCTGGCCAGGTCGAGGTTGTCGGTGGGCTCGTCGAGCAGCAGCAGGGTCGCTCCGGACAGCTCCAGCAGCAGCACCAGGAACCGCGCCTGCTGTCCACCGGACAGCGTGCCGAAGCGCTGGTCGCCCTGGCCGGCCAGCTCGTAGCGGCCGAGCGCGGCCATCGCGGTGTGCCGGTCCATGCCGGCCCGGTGCTCGTCGCCCCGCCAAAGGATCTCGACGAGGGTCTTCGCCATCAGCTCCGGTCGGTCGTGGGTCTGGGAGAAGTGCCCCGGCCGGACCCGGGCACCGAGGCGCACCCTCCCGTCGTGGGCGACCGGGGCGAGGGCGGCCGCCCCGTCCACCGGGCCGTTCGCCGGGTCCGGGTCGGTGCCGCCCCGGGCCAGCAGCCGCAGGAAATGCGACTTGCCGGTGCCGTTCGCGCCGAGCACCGCGACCCGGTCGCCGTACCAGATCTCCAGGTCGAAGGGGTAGGTCAGGCCGTCCAGCTCCAGAGACTCGCAGATCACCGCGCGCTTGCCGGTCCGTCCGCCGGTCAGGCGCATCCGGATGTCCTGGTCCTTCGGGGGTACGGGCGGCGGCCCGGCCTCCTCGAACTTGCGCAACCGGGTCTGCGCGGCCTGGTAACGGGAGGCCAGCCCGTCGTTGTACGCGGCCTTCTGCTTGTACATCAGCATCAGCTCGCGCAGCTTCTGGTGTTCCTCGTCCCACCGGCGGCGCTGCTCGTCGAGTCGGGCGTGCCGGGCCACCCGGGCGTCGTACCAGGTCGCGAAGCCGCCCGGATGCACCCAGGCGCTGCCGCCCTCCACCGCGACCACCCGGTCGGCGGTCTGGGCGAGCAGTTCCCGGTCGTGCGAGACGTACAGCACCGACTTGGTGGACTCGCGCAGCCGCGCCTCCAGCCAGCGTTTACCGGGCACGTCGAGGAAGTTGTCCGGCTCGTCGAGCAGGAGCACCTCGTCGGGGCCGCGCAGCAGCAGTTCCAGGGCGAAGCGTTTCTGCTGGCCGCCGGAGAGCGTCCGGACCGGACGGTCCCGGGCGGTCTCCCAGGGCAGGTCGAGCACGATGGTCGCGACGGTGTCGAAGAGCACCTCGGCGTCGTACCCACCGGCCTCGCCCCAGGCGGCCAGCGCGTCCGCGTACGCGAGCTGCGCCTTGCCGGCGGCGGTGCTGTACTTTCCGCGTACCTCGGCGGCCCGCATCGCCGCCTCGGTCTCGACCAGCCGGCGCCCGGCGTCGCGCAGCGCGGGCGGGGCCAGGCCGAGCGCCAGGTCGGCGAGAGTGGAGTCGTCGCCGATCATGCCGATGAACTGCCGCATGACGCCGAGTCCTCCGGAGCGGGCGACGCCGCCCACGGCGACCGGCAGGTCACCGGCGACCATCCGCAGCAGGGTCGTCTTGCCCGCACCGTTCGGTCCGACCAGGGCGACCTTGGCCCCCTCGCCGACCCGGAACGACACGTCGGCGAAGAGCTCCCGACCGTCCGGCAGGGTGTGCGCCACCCCGGCCACGTCCACGTATCCCACCCGGGCATCCTGCCCGAGCGGCGCGGGCCGGGGACATCCATTTACCGGGTGACGCGGAGCACCCGGTAGCCCTTCTGGCTCGCGTGCCGGACGACCTGCCAGCCCTGGTCGGCGAGCCAGCCGTGCAGCGAGTCACCGCCGAGGTGCCGGGCGACCACCAGCCAGGCGACCCCGTCCGGGGTGAGGCGGGGCAGCCAGCGGCGCAGCAGGGTGTGGAGCCCCTCCTTGCCGATCCGGATCGGCGGGTTGGACCAGAGCTGGGTGAAGGTGACCCCGTCGGGCACGTCGTCCGGGTCGGCCACCCGCACCCGGCCGGCAGCCCCGACCCGGACGGCGTTGCCGGCGGTGAGTTCGCGGGCGCGTTCGTTGACGTCGACCGCCCAGACCGTCGCCGCCGGGGCGTGCGTGGCGAGGACGCAGGCGATCGCTCCGAATCCGCAGCCCAGGTCGAGCAGCGCCCCGGCGGTCTCCGGCGCGGGCAGCTCGGCCTTGCGGAGCAGAACGGCGGTGCCCGCGTCGAGGCGGTCGGCGGAGAAGACCCCGCCGGCGGAGTCCAGGGTGTAGTCGCGCCCGGCGACGGAGAACTCGACCTGCCGCGGCTGGGGCAGGCTCGCGGGACGGGAGCTGAAGTAGTGGTCGCCGGTCACGTCCGCATTCTCGCGTACCGGGGTGGCGGCACCGGCACGGCGGTCGGCGGTCCGGCACGGGACATCCGTGGGAGCAATTTCCCGTTTTACCCCCTGAAAGGAGTAATGCCCTTAATCTATGGCACATGGTGTACCGGTACGAGTCCGATGAGGACGCACTGCACGGGCTTCCGCAACCCGGAGCCGACTCGTCGGCGGCCGGCGCGCGACGCGCCCCCGCCGGCCCCTCGCCCTCCCGCTTCCCGACGCCGGACCTGCCCCCGGCCCCCCGGGCAGCCACCGCGCAGGCCCGGGCCGTCGTCCCGGCGCCACCCCCGGCCACGCCGGTACCCGAGGAGAGCGCCCCGGCAGCCGCCACCCCGACCCGGACGCAGCCCGCCGAGCCGGCGGCCGCACCGCAGCCGGACCCCGCGCCCGCCGTGGGGTACCCGACGGACCCCGCGCCCGCCGTGGGGTACCCGACGGACCCCGCGCCCGCCGTGGGGTACCCGACGGACCCCGCGCCCGCCGTGGGGTACCCGACGGACCCCGCGCCCGCCGTGGGGTACCCGACCGCACGCGTGGCCCCGATGGGTGGCCGGCTCTGGCAGATGGTGGTGGGCGGTGCGGCGGTCCTGGTGCTGCTGGCCATCTGCGGCCTCGGCACCGCTGCCGTGCTGCTGGAACGGGAGTCGTCACCCAATCCGCAGAGTCCTCCGTCCGCCCCGCCCGGCGCGGTGCACACCGACGGGCCGGTCCGGACCGACCTGGACTCCCGCGACACCGACCCGCTGCCGCTGACCGCGAGGGAGGTCTTCCCGGGTCGCCAGCTGGTCCTCGCCGACGGGCAACCGGCGTACCAGGTTCTCAAGACCCACTCCAGCGCGAGCTGCGCGGTGGCGGCCACCGACGACATCGCCGACCTACTGGTCCGGCTCGGCTGCAACCAGGTCGTCCGGGGCACGGTACGAGCACCGGACGGCGGGCACCTGGCCACCGCCGGCTTGCTCAACCTCACCGACCTGGCCAGCGCCGAGCGGGCCCGGGAGCGGATCCGGCAGATCCTCCAGCACCAGCAGGGCCGGTTCCTGGCCCTGGAGGCCGGCGACGAGACCAAGGCGCTGACCACCGCGGCGGCCCGGGTGGCCTGGCAGGTACGCGGCCACTACATCGCCTACTGCCTCGTGGTCCGGGCCGACGGCCAGCCGATCGACACGAACGACCCGAAGGCGAAGCAGGTGCTCAACGAGATGGTCCAGCTCCACCTCGACCGGACGGTGCTGGAGCGCCGGACCGACGGCGACCTCGTCCAGCCGGACCCGAACTCGACCGGGACCCTCCGGACGGACCCGTCCGGCTCCGACGACGACTGAGCCGGCCCCGGAGACGCCCGGCCCGGTCGAGGTCGCCGCGGCCGGGCGTCGGGCGTCGGGCGTCGGGCGTCGGGCGTCGGGCGTCGGGCGTCGGGCGTCGGGCGTCGGGCGTCGGGCGTCGGGCCAGCCTGCCGGATCGAACGGCACGTGGACCTCGGTCAGGACGTGCTCGGCACCCGCAGGCGACGGGTGAGATCCGCGCGGCGGGCGTACTCTGTCGGGTCGACGGGGTAGCCGACCGCGACCAGGGTCAGCCCGTGCGCGGGCGCCACGGTCACCTCGCTCGACCGTTCCCGCCGGGTGAGCAGGCTCGCCGGCCAGTCGACCGGTCGTCGGCCGTCTCCGGCGACCAGCATCGCCCCGACCAGGCTGCGCACCATCGCCTGGCAGAACGCGTCCGCCTGCACGGTGGCGACCAGCAGCCCGTCCGGCTCCCGCCGCCAGTCCAGCCGGGTCACCTCGCGCAGCGTGGTGGCGTTCTCCTTGCGCTTGCAGTACGCGGCGAAGTCGTGCTCCCCCACCAGCCCGGCCGCGGCGGCGTTCAACGCGGCCGGGTCCAGCGGGCGCGGCCAGGCCAGCACCTCGTGCCGGCGCAGCGGCTCCGCACCCCACGGGGCGTCGGTCACCCGGTACTCGTAGCGGCGGAAGGTGGCCGAGAACCGGGCGTCGAAGTCGGCCGGCACCTCGGTCAGCGCCCGGACCCGCACGTCCGGCGGGAGCAGCCGGGCCAGCCGGCGCAGCAGCGCACCCTGGTGCGCCCGCCAGACATCGCCGGGCAGGTCGAGGTGACAGACCTGCCCGGAGGCGTGCACCCCGGCGTCGGTCCGACCGGCCACGGTCAGTCCGGTCGCGGTGCCCGCGCCGAGGACCAGGTCCAGGGTCGCGGCGAGCACCCCGGCCACCGTCCGCCGCTCCGGCTGTGCGGCCCACCCGGAAAAACCGGTGCCGTCGTACGCGACGTCCAGCCGGAGCCGGATCCGCTCCTCCACTCGTACCTCCGCGTCATGCATCGGGCCCGGCACCCCGAAGGGTGCCGGGCCCGATGGTGGCCTCATGCTCAGGCCTTGTCGTTCTCGCCGGCCTCGTCGCTGTCCTCACGGGCGGCTGCGGTGTCCCCGGAAGCCGACACCGGCGGCTCGGCGTCCTGGTCGGCGTCCTTGCCCTGCGGGGCCTCCTCGGCCGGGGCGAGCGCCTCGACCTTGTCCTGCTGCGCGGCCTTGCGGGCGGCGGTCTTCCGGTTCGCCTTGGCCTCGGCGACCTGAAGCTCCTCGACCAGCTCGATGATCGCCATCGGCGCGGCGTCACCCTTGCGCGGACCGGTCTTCACGATCCGGGTGTAGCCACCGTTCCGGTTGGCGTACCGGGGCGCGATCTGGTCGAACAGGGCGTAGACCACGTCCTTGTCCTTGACGACACCCAGCACCCGCCGCCGCGAGGCCAGGTCACCGCGCTTGGCCTTGGTGATGAGCTGCTCGGCCAGCGGGCGCAGCCGCCGGGCCTTCGTCTCGGTGGTCTGGATCTTGCCGTGCTGGAACAGCGCGGTGGCCAGGTTGGCCAGCATCAGCCGCTCGTGCGCGGGGCTGCCGCCGAGGCGGGGGCCCTTGGTGGGCGTGGGCATGGTTGGTGCTCCTCGTTTAGATGCTCAGCCGCGGTTACAGCTGCTCGGTCTCGCGGTAGTCGTCGGTGTCGTAGTCAGCCTCGCCGAAGGTGTCCACGACGTGCGCCGGGTCGAAGTTGGGCGCGGAGTCCTTCAGGCCCAGCCCCATCCCGGCGAGCTTCATCTTGACCTCGTCGATCGACTTCTGACCGAAATTGCGGATGTCGAGAAGGTCGGCCTCGGTGCGCCCGATCAGCTCACCAACGGTGTTGATGCCCTCGCGCTTGAGGCAGTTGTAGGAGCGGACGGTGAGGTCCAGCTCCTCGATCGGCAGGGCCAGGTCCGCCGCGAGCTGGGCGTCCTGCGGGGACGGCCCGATGTCGATGCCCTCGGCGGTCTCGTCCAGCTCCCGAGCCAGGCCGAAGAGCTCCACCAGCGTCGAACCGGCGGAGGCCAGCGCGGTACGCGGCCCCATCGACGGCTTGGTCTCGACGTCGATGATCAGCCGGTCGAAGTCGGTCCGCTGCTCGACCCGGGTCGCCTCGACGCGGTAGGTGACCTTCAGGACCGGCGAGTAGATCGAGTCGACCGGGATCCGGCCGATCTCCGCGCCGGCCTGCTTGTTCTGCGCCGCGGTGACGTAGCCGCGACCCCGCTCGACGGTCAGCTCCATGTCGAGCCGGCCCTTGCCGTTGAGGGTGGCGAGCTTCAGGTCCGGGTTGTGCACCGAGACGCCGGCCGGGGGCTGGATGTCACCCGCGGTCACGTCGCCCGGACCCTGCTTGCGCAGGTACATGCTGACCGGCTCGTCGTGCTCGGAGCTGACGCAGAGCTCCTTGATGTTCATGACGAGCTCGACCACGTCCTCCTTGACACCGGGGATCGTGGTGAACTCGTGCAGCACGCCGTCGATCTTGATCGAGGTCACCGCCGCACCCGGGATGGACGACAGCAGCGTACGCCGCAGCGAGTTGCCCAGGGTGTAACCGAAGCCGGGCTCCAGCGGCTCGATGGTGAACCGGGACCGGGTCTCGTTGATCGACTCTTCGGAGAGGGTCGGTCGCTGGCTGATGAGCATGTCTTCTCTTCTCTTCCGGGACGCCCGCTATATGACGCCCACGACAAACTGTTCCGGTGGTCCGCCCCGGTGAGGGGCGGACCACCGGAGGCGAGCTCCGACTACTTCGAGTAGAGCTCGACGATCAGCTGCTCCTGGACCTGCGTGTCGATGACCTGCCGGGCCGGGAGCGAGTGCACCAGGATCTTCATCTGGCTGGGGATGGCCTCGAGCCAGGCCGGCACCGTCTTCGAGCCGGCCTCGGCCTGCGCCACGATGAACGGGGTGAGCTCCTTGCTCTTGCCCCGAACCTCGATGATGTCGTGCTCCTTCACGCGGAACGACGGGATGTCGACCTTCTTGCCGTTCACCGTGAAGTGGCCGTGCTTGACCAGCTGACGGGCCATGTCCCGGGACTTGGCGTAGCCGGCCCGGTAGACCACGTTGTCCAGCCGCGACTCGAGGATCTGCAGGAGGACCTCACCGGTCTTGGCCTGCTTGGCCACGGCCTCCTCGTAGTAACCGCGGAACTGCTTCTCCAGCACGCCGTAGACGCGGCGGGCCTTCTGCTTCTCACGGAGCTGGAGCAGGTACTCCGTCTCCTTGGTGCGACCCCGGCCGTGCTGTCCGGGCGGGAACGGCCGGGACTCGAACGGGCACTTCGGGCCATCGCACTTGCTGCCCTTGAGGAACAGCTTCATCTTCTCCCGCCGGCAACGGCGGCAGTCAGCACCGGTGTAACGAGCCATCTCTCTCTACCTCTCAGACCCGGCGACGCTTCGGCGGACGGCATCCGTTGTGCGGCTGCGGGGTGACGTCGGCGATCTGGCCGACCTCCAGCCCGACGGCCTGCAGCGAACGGATCGCGGTCTCCCGGCCGGAGCCGGGGCCCTTCACGAATACGTCGACCTTGCGCATGCCGTGCTCCATCGCCCGGCGCGCGGCGGCCTCGGCGGCCAGCTGCGCGGCGAACGGGGTCGACTTGCGCGAGCCCTTGAAGCCGACCTGACCGGCGGAGGCCCAGGAGATGACCGCACCGGTCGGGTCCGTGATGGACACGATCGTGTTGTTGAAGGTGCTCTTGATGTGCGCCTGCCCGTGGGCGACGTTCTTGCGTTCCTTGCGCCGGACCTTCTTGACGGCGGCTCCGGCACGAGCCTTCGGTGGCATAAGTCTGTGCGCTCCTAGTTACTTCTTGCCGGGCTTCTTCTTGCCGGCGACGGTCCGCTTCGGGCCCTTCCGGGTCCGCGCGTTGGTCCTGGTCCGCTGCCCGCGCACGGGCAGACCCCGGCGGTGCCGGATGCCGGCGTAGCAGCCGATCTCGACCTTGCGGCGGATGTCAGCGGCGACCTCGCGGCGCAGGTCGCCTTCTACCTTGTAGTTCGCCTCGATGTGGTCGCGGAGCTGGACCAGCTCCTCGTCCGTGAGGTCCCGAGCGCGCTTGTCCGGCGAGATGCCGGTGGCGGCGAGCGTCTCCAGGGCGCGGGTGCGGCCCACGCCGAAGATGTAGGTGAGCGCGATCTCCATCCGCTTTTCGCGGGGGAGGTCGACGCCGACTAGACGTGCCATGTGCGGGCGTACTCCCTTGTGGTGTTCTGGCGGAGGTCTGAGCCCGCCCCACCCCGTTCCGACCACGTCACCGACCGGACGCGTCGTGACGCGTCGCGACCGGGGGCGGTCGTTGCCCGAACGGGCCCCGGCCTCCGACCGGGGGTCAGCCACGTGGGAGTACGCGATGCGTACCGCTCGCGGCTGGGACGAGCTGATGATGTGGTGTCGGGATCCGCGGCCCGAACCAGATGGACCGACCGTCTCCACGGTCGGTCAGCCCTGGTTCAGCCCTGGCGCTGCTTGTGACGCGGGTCGGAGCAGATGACCATGACCCGGCCGTGCCGGCGGATGACCCGGCACTTGTTGCAGATCCTCTTGACGCTCGGCTTGACCTTCACGGTTGCCTTACTTCCCATCTGGCCCGGAGACGCGACGAAGCGCGACGCCGGACGTCGAAGACGGACACGGGGACTACCCGGCCGTCGTCAGGCGTGGTTACTTGTAGCGGTAGACGATGCGCCCGCGGGTCAGGTCGTACGGCGAGAGTTCGACGACGACCCGGTCCTCCGGCAGGATGCGGATGTAGTGCTGCCGCATCTTGCCGCTGATGTGAGCCAGCACCTTGTGACCGTTCGCGAGCTCCACCCGGAACATGGCGTTCGGCAGGGGCTCGATGACTCGACCCTCGATCTCGATGGCTCCGTCTTTTTTCGGCATGTCCTCCGCTGTCCTGACGTCGGTTACTCCGGACGGCCCACAACGTCTTACACGAACGCCTGATGGTCATCAGGGTGTTCGAGCCAGCCGCGGCTCCGACCGCCACCGAAGCGCAGGGTGGGCATGCCGGAGTGGACGCTGTGCGCCGATCTGAAAGTGTACGCGGGCTGACCGGTGCACGCCAAACCGGCCACCCCGGTCACTCGAAATTGGGACGAAAAGCCCGGACTGGGCCGACCTTTCGACACCGCTGACGACCCCGCCCCCGGTCGGGCGGGACCGGCGGAGATCAGACTGCGGGCGAGTCGGCGGGCTGGCGGGAGGTCACCAGGTCGCCCAGGCGGGCCCGGCCGCCGTCCGGGGCGGTGAGCACCCAGACACCGTCCTCCAACAGCGCCATGGAGTGCTCGACGTGCGCGGCGACCGACCTGTCCCGGGTCACCACCGTCCAGCCGTCGGCGAGTTCGACGGTACGCGGCGAACCCATGGTGATCATGGGTTCGATGGCGAGCGCGATCCCCGGCACCAGGCGCGGTCCGCGCCCCGGGCGGCCGTGGTTGAGCACATGCGGGTCCTGGTGCATCTCGGTGCCGATGCCGTGCCCGCCGTACCCGTCGACGATGCCGTACCGGCCGCCCCGACGGACCGCGGTCTCCACCGCGTGGGAGATGTCGGTGAGCCGGCCCTTGCCGCTCGCCGCACCCCGGGCCGCGGCGGCGATCCCGGCCCACATGGCGTCCTCCGCGACCTCGGCCATCCGCAGCAGGGCGGGGTCGGCCGCACCGACCCCGACCGTGATCGCTGCGTCCCCGTGCCAGCCGTCCAGGACGGCCCCGCAGTCGATCGAGATCAGGTCGCCCTCCCGCAGGACCTGGTCGGGCGAGGGGATGGCGTGCACGACCTGCTCGTTGACCGAGGAGCAGATCGAGGCGGGGAATCCGTGGTAGCCCTTGAACGAGGGAACCGCGCCCGCGCCCCGGATCACCGACTCGGCGATCGCGTCGAGGTCGGCGGTGCTGACCCCCGGGGCCACCGCCTCACGCATCCGCTGGAGGGCGGCGGCCACCACCAGGCCGGCGGCCCGCATCTTCTCGATCTGCTCGGGGGTCTTCAGCTGGATGTCCAGCTGGGGACGGCGCATGACGCGGTTACCTTTCGTCAACGGGGAGGCGGGGGCACGACGGACGCGCTCGCACTCCCCGCACTCTAGCCGCCGCGCGACGCATGGCCCCAGCCGCCGTAGGACCGCAGGGCCCCCAGCCGTGGGAGCGCGGGACGTCAGCCGCCGTAGGAGCGCAGAGCGTCGATCGCCCGGACGGTGACGTCCTCGACCGGTCCGGTCGCGTCGATCCCGACCAGCTTGCCCTGGGCGCCGTAGTAGTCGACCAGGGGTGCGGTCTTCTCGGCGTACTCACGCAGGCGCGCGGCGATGGTCTCCGGCTTGTCGTCGTCGCGCTGGAACAGCTCCGCGCCGCAACGGTCGCAGATGTCGTCCCGGGTGGTCGCGTCGAACTCGACGTGCCAGATCTTGCCGCAGCCCCGGCAGGTACGCCGGCCGGAGAGCCGCCGGATCACCTCGTCGTCGTCCACGACCAGCTCCAGCACCAGTTCGAGCGCGGTCCCGAGGTCGGCGAGGAGCTTGTCCAGGGCGGCTGCCTGCGGCGTCGTCCGCGGGAAGCCGTCGAGCAGGAAACCCTCGGCGGCGTCCGGCTCGGCGAGCCGGTCCCGGACCATGTTGATGGTCACCTCGTCCGGGACCAGCTTGCCGGCGTCCATGTAGCGCTTGGCCTCGACCCCGAGCGGGGTGCCCTGCGAGACGTTCGCCCGGAAGATGTCCCCGGTCGAGATCTTCGGAACCGACAGGTGCGCGGCGATGAACTCCGCCTGTGTGCCCTTGCCCGCACCCGGCGGGCCAACCAGAACGAGTCTCATCTACCGCAGGAACCCTTCGTAGTTCCGCTGCATGAGTTGGCTCTCGATCTGTTTCACGGTCTCCAGACCCACGCCGACCATGATCAGCACGGCAGTGCCGCCGAATGGGAAGTTCACGTATGCCTGGCTGTCCAGCCAGATGAAGAAGAAGTTCGGCAGGACCGAGATGGCCGCGAGGTAGAGCGCACCCGGCAGGGTGATCCGGCTGAGGATGAAGTCGAGGTACTCGGCGGTCGGCTTACCGGGACGGATGCCCGGGACGAAGCCGCCGTACTTCTTCATGTTGTCCGCGACCTCGGTCGGGTTGAACGTGATCGAGACGTAGAAGTACGTGAAGAAGATGATCAGCAGGAAGTAGACCGTGATGTAGATCGGGCTGGTCGGGTCGGCCAGGTTGTTCTGGATCCACGCCTGGGTCTTGCCCGGGTCGGTCTGGTCGAAGAACTGGAGCGCCAACTGCGGCAGGTAGAGCAGCGACGAACCGAAGATGACCGGGATGACACCCGCCTGGTTGACCTTCAGCGGGATGTAGGTGGAGGTGCCGCCGTACATCCGCCGGCCGATCATGCGCTTGGCGTACTGCACCGGGATCCGGCGCTGCGCCTGCTCGATGAAGACGACCGCGGTGATGACCAGCAGGACCAGCGCGATGACGAGAGCGAACCAGCCCCAGCCCTTGCTGATCTTGATCTGCCAACCCTCGCTGGGGAGGCGGGCGGCGATCGAGGTGAAGATCAGGACGGACATGCCGTTGCCGACGCCCCGGTCCGTGATCAGCTCACCGAGCCACATCACCATGCCGGTACCGGCGGTCATGGTCATGACCAGGATGGTCAGGGTCAGCCAGTCCGGGATGCCGGTGCCCTCGGGGATGATCGGGAACTGGTCGCACTGGTTGTTGAAGAGCTGACCGGAGCGGGCCAGCGCGACGAAGGCCGACGCCTGGAGGACACCCAGCCCGAGGGTCAGGTACCGGGTGTACTGGGTGATCTTCGCCTGGCCGGCCTGGCCCTCCTTGCGGAGCTGCTCCAGGCGCGGGATAACCACCGTCAGCAGCTGCAGGATGATCGACGCGGTGATGTAGGGCATGATGCCCAGCGCGAAGACCGAGAGCGACAGCAGCGCGCCGCCGGAGAAGAGGTTGAGCAGGTTGAAGACCCCGTTCGACCCCCCTTCCAGGCTGTCGATGCACTTCTGCACGTTCGCGTACGAGACGCCAGGGCTGGGCAGCGTCGCACCGAGCCGGTAGACCGCGATGATGCCGACTGTGAACAGCAGCTTCTTGCGCAGGTCAGGCGTACGGAACGCACTGAGAAAGGCGGACAGCAACTTCTTCCTCCTGCGCGAGGCGGGCCGCCGGTGGAACCCTGGCGGGGACGGGGCGGGGTGCGGTCGGGCGAGCGCCCGATATCCATAGCTGGGAACGGACTCTAACAGCCCGACCGCTGTCCGGGCAGGCTTGCCCGGGAACATATACCGGTAACGATGTGATTCGGAACACTGACACGCAGTAGAACACTGACAGGCAGTAGACCGTGGCGCCCGCCAGTTGTCGACAACTGAACGAGCGCCACGGTCCTGGGTGCCTTACAGCTCGGTGACCGAACCACCGGCGGCGGTGATCTTCTCCTTGGCCGACGCGCTGAACGCGTGTGCCGACACCTGGAGCGCCACCCCACCGAGATCCCCGCTGCCGAGAACCTTCACCGGGTGGCCCTTGCGGACCGCCCCGGCCTCGACCAGCTCGTCGGGGCCGATCTGGCCGCCGTCGGGGAAGAGTTCGGCGAGCCGGTCCAGGTTGACCACCTGGAAGACCACCTTGAACTTGTTCTTGAAGCCCTTCATCTTCGGCAGGCGCATGTGGATGGGCATCTGCCCACCCTCGAACGCCGGCGAGATGTTCTTACGGGCCTTCGAGCCCTTCGTACCGCGACCGGCGGTCTTGCCCTTGGAGCCCTCACCACGACCCACCCGGGTCTTGGCAGTCTTGGCACCGGG
Organism: Micromonospora inyonensis; assembly: GCF_900091415.1. Taxonomy (NCBI): domain Bacteria; kingdom Bacillati; phylum Actinomycetota; class Actinomycetes; order Micromonosporales; family Micromonosporaceae; genus Micromonospora; species Micromonospora inyonensis. The sequence continues at coordinate 634,829 of NZ_FMHU01000001.1, forward strand.
CGCCGGGCGCAGGTGGTGGACCTTGATCGTCATTACTCGACCTCCTCGACCTTCACGAGGTGGTTGACCGCGAAGATCATGCCCCGAATCTCGGGCCGGTCCTCCTTGACCACCACGTCGTTGATCCGCTTGAGACCGAGCGAACGCAGCGACTCACGCTGGTTGTGCTTGGTCCCGATCCCGGACCGGACCTGGGTGACCTTCAGGCGTGCCATCAGGACGCCACCCCCGCCCGCGCGGCCAGCATCGCGGCCGGCGCGACATCCTCGACCGGCAGGCCACGACGGGCTGCGACCTGCTCCGGGGACTCCAGCCCCTTCAGGGCCGCCACCGTGGCGTGCACGATGTTGATCGGGTTCGACGAGCCGAGGCTCTTGGAGAGCACGTCGTGGATACCTGCGCACTCCAGCACGGCACGCACCGGGCCACCGGCGATGACGCCCGTACCGGCGGAGGCCGGCTTGAGCAGCACCACACCGGCGGCGTCCTCGCCCAGCACCGGGTGCGGGATCGAGGCGCCGATCCGCGGCACCTTGAAGAAGTGCTTCTTGGCCACCTCGACGCCCTTGGCGATCGCCGCGGGCACCTCCTTGGCCTTTCCGTAGCCCACGCCGACGGTGCCGTCGCCGTCGCCCACGATCACCAGGGCGGTGAAGCTGAAGCGACGACCACCCTTCACGACCTTGGCGACGCGGTTGATCGCGACGACCCGCTCGAGGTGCGGGGTCTTCTCGACGGGCGCGTTTCCGCGGCCGCCCTCACGGCGGTTGTCGCGGCGACCACCCTCGTTGCCACCGGACCCGCCGCCACGGCGCTGTTGACCTGGCATCAGCAGCCTTCCTTCTCTCTCGTGACGGGGTTGTTAGAACTCGAGTCCGGCTTCGCGAGCGGCGTCGGCCAGCGCGGCGACCCGCCCCGCGTACCGGTTGCCACCACGGTCGAAGACGACCTTCGAGACGCCGGCGGCCTTGGCCCGCTCGGCGAGCAGGGCGCCGACCTTGCCGGCCAAGGCGCTCTTGTCGCCCTCGGTGCCACGCAGCGAGGCATCCAGGGTCGAGGCCGACGCCAGGGTGTGACCCTTGGTGTCGTCGACGATCTGGGCCACGATGTGACGCAGCGACCGGGTGACGACCAGGCGGGGACGCTCGGCGGTGCCGTTGACGTTCTTGCGCACCCGGAAGTGCCGACGCGCACGCCCGACGGCACGCTTGGCGGCGACGCCGCGGCGGCGCTTGAGCAGCGTGGCGCTCACTTCTTACCTGCCTTTCGGATGGCCTTACGGCCGGCGGATGACCTCGCCCTGGTGCTAGCGATGGCGGTCACTTCTTGCCCGCCTTTCCAGCCTTACGGCGGATGACCTCGCCCTGGTACTTCACACCCTTGCCCTTGTAGGGCTCCGGCGGGCGGATCTTCCGGATGTTGGCGGCGACCTCACCGACGAGCTGCTTGTCGATGCCGGCCACGTGGAACAGCGTCGGCTTCTCGACGGTGAAGGTGATGCCGTCCGGGGCGGGGACCAGAACCGGGTGTGAGAACCCGAGCGCGAACTCGAGGTCCTTGCCCTTGGCGGTCACCCGGTAACCGGTGCCGGCGATCTCCAGGCTCTTGCGGTAGCCCTCGGTGACCCCGATGATCATGTTCGCCACCAGGGTACGGCTCAGGCCGTGCAGCTCCTTGGCCTTCCGCTCATCGTTCGGGCGGTTGACCTGCAGCTCGCCGTTCTCCGCCTTCTCCACCGTGATCGGCTCGGAGACGGTGTGCGACAGCTCGCCCTTGGGGCCCTTGACCTTGACGGTCTGGCCGTCGATCGTGACATCGACGCCGGCTGGCACCGAGATCGACTTACGTCCAATACGCGACATTTCTACCTGTCTCCCGTTACCAGACGAAGGCGAGGACTTCCCCGCCAACGCTCCGCTTGCGGGCCTGCCGGTCGGTGAGCAGCCCCTGGGACGTCGAAATGATCGCCACGCCGAGGCCGCCGAGCACCCGCGGGAGCCCATCCGACTTGGCGTACACCCGGAGACCGGGCTTGGACACACGCTTGATGCCGGCCAGGCTCCGCTCCCGGTTCTGGCCGTACTTCAGCTCGACGACCAGTCGCTTGCCGACGGCGCCCTCCTCGGGCTCCTCGGCCGACCAGGTGGCGATGTAACCCTCGGCCTTCAGGACCTCGGCGATGTTCGCCTTGATCTTGGAGTAGGGCATCGTCACCCGGTCGTGGTACGCCTGGTTGGCGTTACGCAGACGCGTGAGCATGTCTGCGATCGGGTCGGTCATCGTCATGGATTTCGTCTACCTTTCTCGCCGGGGTTCCCGCGGGTACGCCCGGGGGCCTACGGCGAAGAGACAGTGCAGCTGACGCGCGGAGCGCGCCGGGCCATTACCAGGAAGCCTTGGACACGCCGGGCAGCTCACCGCGGTGGGCCATCTCCCGGATGCACACCCGGCAGAGACCGAACTTGCGGTAGACCGCCTTCGGACGCCCGCACCGCTGGCAGCGGGTGTACGCGCGAACCGAGAACTTCGGCTTCGCGGCCGCCTTGAGAATCAGCGCCTTCTTGGCCATCTCAGTTCTCCTTGAACGGGAAGCCCAGGAGCTTGAGCAGCGCCCGGCCCTCGTCGTCGGTCGTGGCGGTCGTGACCACCGTGATGTCCATGCCCCGCTGGCGATCGATCCTGTCCTGGTCGATCTCGTGGAACACCGACTGCTCGGTCAGACCGAACGTGTAGTTGCCGTGCCCGTCGAGCTTGCGCCCGTCCAGACCGCGGAAGTCCCGGATACGCGGCAGCGCGATGGAGAGCAGCCGGTCCAGGAACTCCCACATCCGGTCGCCGCGCAGGGTCACCTTCGCGCCGATCGGCATGCCCTCGCGGAGCTTGAACTGCGCGATGGACTTGGTGGCCCGCCGCACCTGCGGCTTCTGGCCGGTGATGGTGGCCAGGTCGCGGACCGCGCCGTCGATCAGCTTGGCGTCGCGGGCGGCCTCGCCCACACCCATGTTGACGACGATCTTGACCAACCGCGGAACCTGCATGGGGTTCGCGTAGTTGTGCTGCTCCTGCAGCTTGGCCACGATCTCGTTGCGGTACCGCTCCTTGAGGCGCGGCAGGGTCTTGGTTTCGGTAGCCGTGGTCATCACAGGTCCTTACCGGTGCTACGCGCGATGCGGACCTTCTGGCCGTTGTCGTCGAACCGGTACCCGATGCGGGTCGGCTTTCCCTCGGAGTCCAGGACCTGCACGTTGGAAACGTGGATCGGGGCCTCCTGGGTGACGATGCCACCGGTCTTGGCGCCACGCTGGGTGGTGCGGATGCGGGTGTGCTTCTTGACGCGGTTCACGCCCTCGACCAGGACCTTGTCCTGCCGCGGGTAGGCCGCGATGACCTTGCCCTTGGCACCCTTGTCCTTGCCGGCGATGACGACGACCGTGTCGCCCTTCTTGACCTTCACGGTCACAACACCTCCGGCGCGAGAGAGATGATCTTCATGAACCGCTTGTCCCGCAGCTCCCGACCGACCGGGCCGAAGATACGGGTACCGCGCGGGTCCCCACCGTCCTTGATGATGACGGCGGCGTTCTCGTCGAAGCGGATGTACGAGCCGTCCGGCCGCCGCCTCTCCTTGGCGGTGCGAACGACGACGGCCTTGACGACGTCGCCCTTCTTCACACCGGCACCCGGGATCGCGTCCTTGACGGTGGCCACGATGACGTCGCCGATGCTCGCGTAGCGCCGACCGGAGCCCCCGAGAACCCGGATGCACAGGATCTCCCGGGCACCCGTGTTGTCGGCGACGCGCAGTCGCGACTCCTGCTGAATCACGTCTATCTCCTATGTCTGCCGGTTCTCCGGCCGCTGCCCGCGGCCGGAGCCTGGCGGAACCTGCGCCCGGCTGACGCCGGGCGAGCTCGAGCCTTCGCTACTTGGCCTTTTCCTGGATTTCCACGATCCGCCACCGCTTGGTGGCCGACAGCGGCCGGGTCTCCATGATCAGGACTCGGTCGCCGATGCCGGCGGCGTTCTGCTCGTCGTGCACCTTCAGCTTGCGGGTCCGGCGCATGATCTTGCCGTACAGCGCGTGCTTGACCCGGTCCTCGACCTCGACGACGACGGTCTTGTCCATCTTGTCGCTGACCACGAGGCCCTCACGGACCTTGCGGCGGGCCCGCACGGTGGCGGCGGTGTTCTCGGTCTCGCTCATGATGCAGTCACCTCAGTCGGCGCGACCGAGAGCCCCAGCTCGCGCTCACGCATGATCGTGTAGATCCGGGCGATCTCCCGACGGATGACCTGGAGCCGCCGGTTGTTGTCGAGCTGACCGGTGGCGGCCTGCACGCGGAGGTTGAACAGCTCCGCCTTGGCCTCCCGCAGCTTCGTGACCAGCTCCTCGTCGGAGAGCTCACGCAGCTCGGCGGCCTTAACGCCCGCTGCCATCAGGATTCACCCACTTCGCGCGTCACAATGCGGCACTTCATCGGGAGCTTGTGGATCGCGCGACGCATCGCCTCTCGCGCGATCTGCTCGTTGGGGAAGGACATCTCGAAGAGAACCCGCCCCGGCTTCACGTTGGCCACCCACCACTCGGGCGAGCCCTTACCGGAACCCATCCGGGTTTCCGCCGGCTTCTTGGTCAGCGCCTGGTCCGGGAAGATCGTGATCCAGACCTTGCCGCCACGCTTGATGTGGCGGGTCATCGCGATACGAGCCGACTCGATCTGCCGGTTCGTGACGTACGCCGGCTCGAGAGCCTGGATCCCGAACTCGCCGAACACCACCCGGTTACCACCCTTGGACGCGCCACTGCGGTCCGGGTGGTGCGGCTTGCGGAAGCCCTTCGGGGGCTTGCGCGGCATCAGCATCTGTCAGCCCTCCTGCTGCGTTTCTGCCGGCTGAGTGGCGGCCGGAGCGGTCGCGGTCGCGGCGACAGCACCAGCGTCCACCGGCTCGCCACTCGGCGTCTCGGCCTGCTGAGCGACGGTGGTCGCGGCAGCCCGGCCGGCCTCGGTGCCACCGGAAGTCGTGCCGGCGGAACCGGAACGACCACGGCGCGGACGGTCGGGACGGTCGCCACGCTCACGGCGCGGGCGGGACGGGGCCTCGGCGGGAGCCTCCCGGCCCGGAACCGCGTCGCCCTTGTAGATCCAGACCTTCACGCCGATCCGGCCGAAGGTGGTACGGGCCTCGAAGAAGCCGTACTCGATGTTGGCCCGCAGCGTGTGCAGCGGAACCCGACCCTCACGGTAGAACTCGGTCCGGCTCATCTCGGCGCCGCCGAGCCGGCCCGAGACCTGGACCCGGATGCCCTTGCAGACCGGGTTCTTCATCGCGGACTGCATGGCCTTGCGCATCGCCCGACGGAAGCTGACCCGGCTGGAGAGCTGCTCGGCCACGCCCTGCGCGACGAGCTGCGCGTCCGACTCGGGGCTCTTCACCTCGATGATGTTGAGCTGCACCTGCTTGCCGGTGAGCTTCTCCAGCTCGCCACGGATCCGGTCCGCCTCGGCACCCTTACGGCCGATGACGATGCCCGGACGGGCGGTGTGGATGTCGACCCGGACCCGGTCACGGGTCCGCTCGATGTCGACCTTGGAGATGCCGGCCCGCTCCAGCCCCTTGGACATCATGCGGCGGATCTTGACGTCCTCGCCGATGTAGTCCTTGTAGAGCTTGTCCGCGAACCAGCGGGACTTCCAGTCGGTCGAGATGCCGAGCCGGAACCCGTGCGGGTGAACCTTCTGACCCATTACTCGGCGCCCTCCGTCTTGCTCTGCGTCTCAGTCGGCTCGGCCTGCTTCGCCGGGGCCGACTTCTTCGCCGCCGCGGACTTCTTCGGCGCGGCCGGCGCGACCGCCTCGACCGCCACGGTGATGTGGCACGTGCGCTTGCGGATCCGGTACGCCCGGCCCTGCGCCCGCGGCCGGAACCGCTTCATGGTCGGGCCCTCGTCGACGAACGCCTCGCTGACGAGCAGCGCGTCGGGGTCCAGCCGCTCGTTGTTCTCCGCGTTGGCGATCGCGCTGGCGAGCACCTTGTACACCTGCTCGCTCGCAGCCTGCGGCGCGAACTGCAGCACCGTGAGCGCCTCCTTCGCGGGCAGGCCGCGGACGAGGTTGACCACCCGGCGCGCCTTCATCGGCGAGATGCGCACGTGTCGCGCAATCGCCCGCGCGCCCGGAAGCACCGGAGCGTCGCCCTTTCCTGGCATCGCTGCAACCCCTTGTTCCTCTATCCGTGGCTCGCCTAGCGGCGGCGGCTCTTGCGGTCGTCCTTCTCGTGACCCTTGAACGTGCGGGTCAGCGCGAACTCGCCGAGCTTGTGCCCGACCATCGCCTCGGTGACGAACACCGGGACGTGCTTGCGTCCGTCGTGCACGGCGATCGTGTGCCCGAGCATCTCCGGGATGATCGTCGAGCGCCGCGACCAGGTCTTGATGACGTTCTTGGAGCCCTTCTCGTTCTGCACTTCCACCTTCTTGAGCAGGTGGTCGTCGATGAACGGGCCCTTCTTCAGGCTGCGAGGCATCTTCTATCTCCCTCAGCCGCGCTTACGCGTGGCGTAGCGGCGGCGGACGATCAGCCGGTCGCTCGGCTGGCCCTTACGGCGGGTACGGCCCTCGGGCTTACCCTTCGGGTTGACCGGGTGGCGACCACCGGAGGTCTTACCCTCACCACCACCGTGCGGGTGGTCCACCGGGTTCATCGCCACACCACGGACGGTGGGACGCTTGCCCTTCCACCGCATCCGGCCGGCCTTGCCCCAGTTGATGTTCGACTGGTCGGCGTTGCCGATCTCGCCGACGCTCGCGCGGCAGCGGACGTCGACCCGCCGGATCTCGCCGGACGGCATCCGGAGGGTGGCGTACGCGCCCTCCCGGCCGAGCAGCTGGATGCCGACGCCGGCCGAACGGGCCAGCTTGGCACCGCCACCCGGACGCAGCTCCACGCTGTGGATGGTGGTACCCACCGGGATGTTCCGCAGCGGCAGGTTGTTGCCCGGCTTGATGTCCGCGCCCGGACCCGACTCGACGGCGTCGCCCTGCTTCAGGTCCTTCGGCGCGAGGATGTAGCGCTTCTCGCCGTCGGCGTAGTGCAGCAGCGCGATGCGCGCGGTGCGGTTCGGGTCGTACTCGATGTGGGCGACCTTCGCCGGCACGCCGTCCTTGTCGACCCGCTTGAAGTCGATCAGACGGTACTGGCGCTTGTGCCCGCCGCCCTGGTGCCGGGCGGTGATCCGGCCGTGGGCGTTGCGACCGCCCTTCTTCGGCAGCGGAGCCAGCAGCGACTTCTCCGGGGTCGACCGGGTGATCTCGGCGAAGTCGGCGACGCTGGAGCCACGCCGGCCCGGCGTCGTCGGCTTGTACTTACGGATAGCCATTGTCTACACCCCTCAGCTGACCGGGCCGCCGAAGGCCTCGATACGGTCACCGTCAGCCAGCTTCACCATCGCGCGCTTGGTGGCCTTGCGCTGGCCGAACCCAGTCTTGGTCCGCTTGCGCTTGCCCTCGCGGTTGAGCGTGTTGACCGTCAGGACGCGGACGTTGAAGATCTGCTGGATAGCGATCTTGATCTCGGTCTTGTTCGCGTCCGGGTGCACCAGGAAGGTGTACCAGTTGCGGTTCAGCTCGCTGTAGCTCTTCTCCGAGACGACCGGCGCCACGATGATGTCGCGCGGGTCGGCGATCGTGCTCACTTGCCACCCTCCTCGGTGGTCTCGGCGGGCACGCCGAGGAACTCGTCCAGGGCGTCCTTGGTGAAGACCACGTCGTCGGCCACCAGCACGTCGTACGTGTTGAGCTGGCCGGCCTCGATCAGGTGCACCCGCGGCTCGTTGCGCAGCGACACCCAGTTCAGCTCGTCGGTGCCGGTCAGCACGACCAGGACCCGACGGGCCTCGGTCAGCTTCGCCAGCGTGGCCAGGGCCGCCTTGGTGGACGGCTTCTCGCCGGAGACGAAGGCCTCGACGACGTGCACCTGGCCGGCGCGGGCCCGGTCGGAGAGGGCACCCCGCAGCGCGGCGGCCTTCATCTTCTTGGGGGTCCGCTGGCTGTAGTCGCGCGGGACGGGGCCGTGCACGACGCCACCACCGGCGAACTGCGGCGCCCGGGTCGAACCCTGGCGGGCCCGGCCGGTGCCCTTCTGCTTGTACGGCTTCTTGCCTCCACCGGAGACCTCGCCGCGGGTCTTGACCTTGTGGGTGCCCTGGCGGGCGGCCGCAAGCTGGGCCACCACGACCTGGTGCATCAGCGCCACGTTGGCCTGCACGTCGAAGATGTCGGCCGGCAGCTCGACGGAGCCCTTCTTGCTGCCGTCGACGGTGAGCACGTCAACCGTGGTCACTTCGCCACACCGCCCTTCTTCACCTTGGCCTTGGCCGCGGTACGGACCAGGACCAGCGCGCCCTTGGGGCCGGGAATGGCGCCACGGACGAGCAGGAGGTTGTTCTCGGTGTCGACCGCCTGGACGGTCAGGTTCTGGACGGTGTAGCGCACGCCACCCATCCGGCCGGCCATCCGGGTGCCCTTGAAGACGCGACCCGGGGTGGCGCAGGCGCCGATCGAGCCGGGCGAGCGGTGCTTGCGCTCGACACCGTGGCTGGCCCGCAGACCGTGGAAGCCGTGCCGCTTCATCGGACCGGCGTAGCCCTTGCCCTTGGTCTTGCCGGTCACGTCGATCGAGACGCCGGGGGCGAACTCGGAGACGGTGACCTCCTGGCCGAGGGAGTACTCGCCGGCGTCAGTGGTGCGCAGCTCGACGATGTGCCGGCGCGGTGCCACATCGGCCTTCGCGTAGTGTCCGCTGATCGGCTTCTTGACCTTGCGCGGGTCGATCGCGCCGTAGGCCAGCTGGATCGCGGAGTAACCGTCCTTCTCGGCGCTACGAACCTGGCTGACGACGCACGGGCCGGCCTGCACCACGGTCACGGGAACAACCTTGTTGTTGTCCCAGACCTGGGTCATGCCGAGCTTTGCGCCCAGGATCCCCTTTACTTGCCTGTCCATTTGTCCGGTCCCTACAGCTTGATCTCGATGTCGACGCCAGCCGGCAGGTCGAGGCGCATGAGCGAGTCGACCGTCTTGGGGGTCGGGTCGATGATGTCGATCAGCCGCTTGTGCGTGCGCATCTCGAAGTGCTCGCGCGAGTCCTTGTACTTGTGCGGCGAGCGGATAACGCAGAAACGGTTGATCTCCGTGGGCAGCGGCACCGGGCCCGCGACCTGCGCCCCGGTGCGCGTCACCGTCTCGACGATCTTCCGAGCCGAGGAGTCGACGACCTCGTGGTCATAGGCCTTGAGCCGGATGCGGATCTTCTGTCCCGCCATGGTGGCTTCTGTTCCTTCTCTCGATGCCGCTGTGTTGCGGGCGCCTGCACCGGCTGGCACAGGCCCACTTCCGCCGACCCCCGCGGTCGGGCGTGTCGCGCCCTCGGGCCAGGCTCCGCCCCGGGATGCCGGAGCGGTACTGACCGCGCGGTGGGTCAAGGCGCCGATCGCACTACCGCGACCTGAACGCCGTGCGAGGGTGGTTGACGGCAGGCCGTCAACCACCCTACGCCCGACTGTTCTCCCACCCGGAGGTTCGGCGAAATCCGAACGCAGGCGACGAACTGTCGTTACGCAACCTGACTAGTATGCCGCACGACCGGCGGCGGGCCTAATCGGGGTTACCCAGCTCACTTGATGATCTTGGTTACCCGACCAGCACCGACCGTACGGCCACCCTCCCGGATCGCGAACTTGAGGTTGTCCTCCATCGCGATGGGCTGGATCAGCTTCACGGTCATCGTGGTGTTGTCGCCCGGCATGACCATCTCGGTGCCCTCGGGCAGCGTGACGACACCGGTGACGTCCGTGGTCCGGAAGTAGAACTGCGGACGGTAGTTCTGGAAGAACGGGGTGTGCCGGCCGCCCTCCTCCTTGGAGAGGATGTAGACGGTCGCCTCGAACTCCGTGTGCGGGGTCGAGGTGCCCGGCTTGACGACCACCATGCCGCGCTCGACGTCCTCGCGCTTGATGCCCCGCAGCAGCAGACCGACGTTCTCGCCCGCGCGGGCCTCGTCGAGCAGCTTGCGGAACATCTCGATGCCGGTGCAGACCGTCTTCATCGACTTCTCCTTGATGCCGACGATCTCCACCTCCTCGTTCGGCTTGAGGATGCCGCGCTCGGCGCGACCGGTGACGACGGTGCCACGACCGGTGATCGTGAAGACGTCCTCGATCGGCATGAGGAACGGCTTCTCGGTCTCGCGCTCCGGCTGCGGGATCGCGGTGTCGACAGCGCTCATCAGGTCGAGCAGACGCTGGGTCCACTCGGGGTCACCCTCGAGGGCCTTCAGCGCCGAGACCCGGACCACCGGCAGGTCGTCGCCCGGGTACTCCTGGTTCGAGAGCAGCTCACGGACCTCGAGCTCGACGAGCTCCAGGAGCTCCTCGTCGTCGACCATGTCGCTCTTGTTGAGCGCCACGACGATGTACGGCACGCCGACCTGGCGGGCCAGCAGCACGTGCTCGCGGGTCTGCGGCATCGGACCGTCGGTCGCCGCCACCACCAGGATCGCGCCGTCCATCTGCGCGGCACCGGTGATCATGTTCTTGATGTAGTCGGCGTGCCCGGGACAGTCGACGTGCGCGTAGTGCCGGTTCTCGGTCTGGTACTCGACGTGCGCGATGGAGATGGTGATACCGCGGGCCTTCTCCTCCGGCGCCTTGTCGATCTCGTCGAACGGCGTGTAGGGGTTCAGGTCGGGGTACTGGTCGTGCAGGACCTTGGTGATGGCCGCCGTCAGCGTCGTCTTACCGTGGTCGATGTGACCAATGGTGCCGATGTTGACGTGCGGCTTAGTCCGCTCGAACTTCGCCTTCGCCACTGGTGTCCTCCTGTGGACTTCTTGGTTCGTACGCCCGGCGCGCCATTCGGCGCTTAGGACTCTGTCGACAGCCTTTCCGACCAGACGGTCGGAGAGCTTGTGGGACTTGCGGCGGTGAAGCCTACAGGCCCGGTCTCATGCAGCCCCGCGGAGGCCGCAGGCGAGAAACTACTCGCCCGTGGCCTTCGCGATGATCTCCTTCGCCACGTTGGTCGGAACCTCGGCGTAGGAGTCGAACTGCATGCTGTAGCTAGCCCGGCCCTGGGTCTTCGACCGCAGGTCGCCGACGTAGCCGAACATCTCCGACAGCGGCACCAGGGCACGGACGACGCGGGCACCGCCGCGCTCCTCCATCGCCTGGATGATGCCACGACGGGAGTTGAGGTCGCCGATGACGTCACCCATGTTCTCCTCAGGAGTGGTGACCTCAACGGCCATCATCGGCTCGAGGAGAGCGGGGTCGGCCTTGCGGGCCGCCTCCTTCATCGCCATCGAGCCGGCGATCTTGAATGCCATTTCCGACGAGTCGACCTCGTGGTACTGGCCGTCCACCAGGGTGAGCTTGACGCCCACCAGCGGGAAGCCGGCGAGGATGCCGTACTGCATGGCGTCCTGCGCACCCGCGTCCACCGAGGGGATGAACTCCCGGGGGATGCGGCCACCGGTCACCGCGTTGGCGAACTCGTAGGTCGGCGCGTCGTTGCCCAGCGGCAGCGGCTCCACGCTGATGATCACGCGGGCGTACTGGCCGGAACCACCGGTCTGCTTCTTGTGGGTGTACTCGATCTTCTCCACCTTGCGGCGGATGGTCTCACGGTACGCCACCTGCGGCTTGCCGATGTTGGCCTCGACGTTGAACTCGCGGCGCATCCGGTCGACCAGGATGTCCAGGTGCAGCTCGCCCATGCCGGAGATGACCGTCTGACCGGTCTGGTCGTCCAGCTTCACGCGGAAGGTCGGGTCCTCCTCCGCGAGCCGCTGGATGGCGGTGCTGAGCTTCTCCTGGTCGGCCTTGGTCTTCGGCTCGATGGCGACCTCGATGACCGGCTCCGGGAAGGTCATCGACTCCAGGATGACCGGGTTCGCCGGGTCGCACAGCGTGTCACCGGTGGTGGTCTGCTTCAGACCCTGCACCGCGATGATGTCGCCAGCCTGGGCCGAGCTGCGCTCTTCCCGCTTGTTGGCGTGCATCTGGTAGATCTTGCCGATCCGCTCCTTGCGGTCCTTGGTGGAGTTGACCACCTGGGAGCCGGACTCGAGCGTGCCGGAGTAGATCCGCACGTAGGTGAGCTTGCCGAGGTGCTTGTCCGTCTGGATCTTGAAGGCCAGCGCGGAGAACGGCTCCGACTTCGACGGCTTCCGCTGCAACGGGGTCTCGCCGTCGGTCGCGGTGCCCTCGATGGCCGGGATGTCCAGCGGCGACGGCAGGTAGGCAACCACCGCGTCGAGCATCGGCTGGATGCCCTTGTTCTTGAAGGCGGTACCGGTGAGGACCGGGTTGGCCTTGCCGGCGATGGTGGCCCGGCGGATGGCGGCCTTGATCTCCTCGACGGAGATCTCCTCGCCCTCCAGGTACTTCTCCATCACCGCGTCGTCGACGTCGGCCAGGGTCTCCATCAGCTTCTCGCGCCACTCGGCCGCGGAGTCGGCCAGGTCGGCCGGGATCTCCTCGATCGCGTAGTCCTCGCCCTTCTGGGTCTCCCCGCGCCAGGTGAGGGCACGCATCTCGACCAGGTCGACCACGCCGATGAAGTCGCTCTCGGCACCGATCGGGATCTGGAGCACCAGCGGAGTGGCGTTGAGCCGGTCGATCATCATCTGCACGCAGCGGAAGAAGTCGGCACCGGTCCGGTCGAGCTTGTTGACGAAGCACATCCGGGGGACGTTGTACTTGTCGGCCTGGCGCCAGACGTTCTCCGTCTGGGGCTCCACGCCGGCGACACCGTCGTAGACAGCCACCGCACCGTCCAGCACCCGCAACGACCGCTCGACCTCGACCGTGAAGTCGACGTGGCCGGGCGTGTCGATGATCTGGATCGTGTGGCCCTTCCACTCACACTTGGTGGCGGCGGAGGTGATGGTGATCCCCCGCTCCTGCTCCTGCTCCATCCAGTCCATGACGGCAGCGCCCTCGTGGACCTCACCGATCTTGTACGTGATGCCGGTGTAGAACAGGATCCGCTCGGTGGTCGTGGTCTTACCGGCATCGATGTGCGCCATGATGCCGATGTTGCGTACGTTGGCGAGCGCGTCTGCGGCGGCCACTTCAATCCCTACTTATCGTCGTCTCGACTCAACTGGTGGCGGTTCCGGTGCCCCGGAGGGCACCGGAACCCGATGTGTTACCAGCGGTAGTGCGCGAAGGCCTTGTTGGACTCGGCCATCTTGTGCGTGTCCTCACGCCGCTTGACAGCGGCGCCGAGGCCGTTGCTGGCGTCCAGCAGCTCGTTCATCAGCCGCTCGACCATGGTCTTCTCACGCCGCGCGCGGGAGTAGGTCACCAGCCAGCGCAGCCCGAGCGTGGTCGCCCGCGCCGGCCGCACCTCCACCGGGACCTGGTAGGTGGCGCCACCGACCCGACGGCTGCGCACCTCGAGGGTCGGCTTGACGTTGTCCATCGCCCGCTTGAGGGTGACGACGGGGTCGGTGCCGGACTTCTCGCGGCAGCCCTCCAGGGCCGCGTACACGATGCGCTCGGCGAGCTGGCGCTTGCCGCGCAGCAGGATCTTGTTCACGAGCTGGGTGACCAGCGGCGAGTTGTACACCGGGTCAGCGACCAGCGGTCGCCGCGGAGCGGGTCCCTTACGCGGCATCTCAGCTCTTCTCCTTCTTCGCGCCGTAGCGGCTGCGCGCCTGCTTGCGCTTCCGGACGCCCTGGGTGTCCAGCGAACCGCGAACGATCTTGTACCGCACGCCGGGGAGGTCCTTCACCCGGCCACCACGGACGAGCACGATCGAGTGCTCCTGCAGGTTGTGACCCACGCCCGGGATGTAGGCGGTCACCTCGATCTGGCTGCTGAGCTTGACACGAGCGACCTTGCGCAGCGCCGAGTTCGGCTTCTTGGGGGTGGTGGTGTACACGCGGGTGCACACGCCACGACGCTGGGGGGAACCCTTCAGCGCCGGGGTCTTGGTCTTACTCGTCTTGGCCTGGCGGCCCTTGCGGACCAGCTGCTGGATCGTGGGCACCGGGTTTCTCCGCTCCCTTCGGCCGCTTCACGCGGCCGCGCCGTCTGCTCGTAGCCGCCCTGATGGACGACTCTCCTACATTCCGACCAGGGCCACCTCACGGAGGTCCCGGCACCCGCGGTCGGGCGTGTCGCCCAGCTCACGGTTTCCGGTGCCGACGCGTACGCCGCACCGGGTGTGTCCCTGGCACACGGTCGCCCGCTCGCCAGGTGTTGTGGCTGTGTGGTGATGCTGTTCGACGACCGAGTCGCCGGATCCAGCGCACACACGAGTCGCCCGGGATGGCCGGGCACAAGGGGGAAGACTACCTACCACAAGCGTGCAGGTCAAAACGGGGTGGTCCGGTAGGAATGTGTAACCCGCTCTCCCGGCTCCCGATCGACCTGCCCGTCCGCGTCGGACAGCTACGGGTTACAAGTGTAACGGCTACCCCGTGTCCCGGCCCGGCGACCCCGGGCCAGCCTCAGGCGAACTGGACGAGCACCGCCGCCCCCAGCCCGAGCAGGCAGAGCGCCAACCCGGTCGCACCGCAGCTGATCCCCGCGACGGCCAGTCCCCGACCGGTGAACCGGACCGCCGGCGGCACCGCCGGCCGGCGGATCTGCCGGGTGCCGAGCAGGCCGGCCACCACCGCACCGGCCCCGGTGAGGACGCCCAGCAGGGTGAACGCTCCGGCCGCCCAGGCCCCCCAGCCCGCGGCGGCACCGGCCAGGCCGAAGCAGCCGACCACCAGGGAGACCAGAACCGAGATGATGCCGGCGACCAGCGAGCCCACCGCGAGACCCGAGGTGATCGGCGGCACCTCCAGGTGCGCCACGCCGAACGGCGTACCGGGGACGGGGTCGATCCGCTTCGGCGGCAGCACCGCCTCCCGGGGCGGAGGCGGCACGGGCCTGCCGTCGGGCCGCAGCGGAAGGCCACCGTGACCCGGCGGCAGGACCGGTCCCCCGCCCCCCGGGCCCGGTGCCGGGAGCACCGATCCCGGCGCGGGCGGCTGCGGCGGCCGACCCGCGGTCGCCGGGTGCGCGACGGGTGACTCCGACGGACCGGCGGGCGCCCCCGGCTGCGCGGTGGGCGACTCCGACGGGCCGGCGCTTGTCGTGGGCTGGCCGGTCGGAGTCGGCGAGCCCGTCGGCTGGGTGGCGGTCGTCGCCGCGGCGCCGGCCGGCGATGCCGGCTCCGGTGCCGGTGCCGGGAACGGGGGCGGGGCCGGGAACGGAGCCGGGGCTGCCAAGGGCGGTGCCGGGCTGGTGAACTGGCCAGGCTCCGGGGGCACCGCCGGCTGCGCCGGGGCGTCCGCACGCCGCACCGGTTCGGTCAATGGGTCCTCCTGTCGACGGGCGCCGGCCACCGCCGCGCGGCGGGCACCGGGGTCAGGCTACCGCCCGGCACGGCCGGGTCAGTTGACGTCCGGGGCGAAGTCCTGGGTGTAGGGCGCCTCCGCGAGCCGGACCACGCCGTACACCACGGCGAGCACCACGGTGACCGTGGCCAGACCCAGACCGATCCAGGCCAGCCGCTCCCCCTGGCGCAGCCAGGCCGCGCCGGTCAGGAAACCCCCCGAGGCGTACGCCTCGCGGCGCGCCTGCCGGGAGAGCTGGAGCGCCACGGTCGCCGGTACGACACCCCCGACGAAGAGACCGGTGAGCGCGGCGACCAGCCCGAGGGCGAAGACCGCCTGGGCCTTCGTCGAGCGGGCCGGGTCAGGGTCGAGCGGATGGCGCAGGCCCTGACGCACGGCGGGTGGCTGCCCGGGCGCCGTCGTCATGCCCTCCATCATGCCCCGGCCCGGCCGTCGGGGTGTCGGCGGAGGGCCGAGCCCGACACGCGACGAGGCCCCCGGCGCGCTGCCGGGGGCCTCGTCAGGGCACTACTTAGCGGTACGACCCGAAGTCGAAGTCGTCCAGCGGCACCGCCTGGCCGCTGGCCGGACCGAAGCCGTAGTCGGTCTCCGGGTAGCCGGTCATCGAGTAGACCTTGGCCTTCGCCTCCTCGGTCGGCTCGACCCGGACGTTGCGGTACTTGCTGATGCCCGTACCGGCCGGGATGAGCTTACCGATGATCACGTTCTCCTTCAGGCCGATCAGCGAGTCGCTGCGGGCGTGGATCGCCGCGTCCGTCAGCACCCGGGTGGTCTCCTGGAAGGAGGCCGCCGACAGCCACGAGTCGGTGGCCAGCGACGCCTTGGTGATACCCATCAGCACCGGACGGCCCGCGGCGGGCTCGCCGCCCTCGGAGACGAGTCGGCGGTTCTCCGACTCGAACAGCGCCCGGTCGACCAGCACACCCGGCAGGAACTCGGTCGAGCCGGAGTCGATGACCGTCACCCGCTTGAGCATCTGGCGGATGATGATCTCGATGTGCTTGTCGTGGATGAGCACACCCTGCGAGCGGTAGACCTCCTGGACCTCCTGGGTCAGGTGGACCTGGACCGCACGCGGGCCGAGGATGCGCAGCAGCTCGTGCGGGTCGATGGTGCCCTCGGTGAGCTTCTCGCCGACCTCGACGTGCGCCCCGTCGTGCACGCCCGGACGCAGCCGGACCCGCTTCGAGATCTTGTCGTAGACGATCTCGTCGCTGCCGTCGTCCGGCACCACGATGATCTTCCGCGAGCGCTCGCCGTCCTCGATCCGGATCCGGCCGGGGGTGTCGGCGATCGGCGCCTTGCCCTTCGGGACCCGGGCCTCGAAGATCTCCGTGACACGCGGCAGACCCTGGGTGATGTCCTCACCCGCGACACCACCGGTGTGGAAGGTACGCATCGTGAGCTGCGTACCCGGCTCACCGATGGACTGCGCGGCGATGATGCCGACGGCCTCGCCGATGTCCACGGTCTTGCCGGTCGGCAGCGAGCGGCCGTAGCAGGCACCGCAGACGCCCAGCTTCGACTCGCAGGTCAGTACGCTGCGCACCCGGACCTGCTCCACCCCGGCCGCGACGATCTTGTCGACCAGGATCGAGTTCAGGTCCGCGCCCCGCTCGACGACGATGGTGCCGTCCGGCCCCTTGATGTCGTCGGCCAGGGTCCGGGCGTGCACGCCGGTCTCGGCGTGCTCGTGCACCACCAGCTTGCCGTCGATCCGCTCGCCGATCTGCATCGGGATCGCCCGGTCGGTGCCGCAGTCCTCCTCGCGGATGATGACGTCCTGCGACACGTCCACCAGACGACGGGTCAGGTAACCCGAGTCGGCGGTCCGCAGCGCGGTGTCCGCGAGACCCTTCCGGGCGCCGTGCGTGGAGATGAAGTACTCCAGTACGGACAGACCCTCCCGGTAGCTCGACTTGATCGGCCGGGGGATGATCTCGCCCTTCGGGTTGGCCACCAGGCCCCGGATCGCGGCGATCTGCCGGAGCTGGAGCAGGTTACCGCGGGCGCCCGAGTGGATCATCTTCCACAGCGGGTTCTCCCGGGGCAGCGAGGTCTCCAGGTTCTTGGCGACCTCGTTGGTGGCCTTGGTCCAGATCTCGATGAGCTCGCCGCGGCGCTCCTCACCGGTCATGAGACCACGCTGGTACTGCTTGTCGATCCGGTCGGCTTCCTTCTCGTACCGGGCCAGGATCTCCCGCTTGCTCGGCGGGGTGACGACGTCCTCCATGCCGATGGTCACGCCGGACCAGGTGGCCCAGTGGAAACCGGCCTCCTTGAGCCCGTCGAGGGTGGCGGCGAGGGCCACCTTCGGGAACCGCTCGGCGAGGTCGTTGACGATCGCGGAGAGCTGCCCCTTGCGCACCTCGTAGTTCACGAAGCGGTAGCCGACCGGCATGGTCTCGTTGAACAGCACCCGACCGAGGGTGGTGTCGACGATGAGCGGCTCGCCCTCGACCCAGCCCTCCGGCGCGACCCACGGCTCGGCCCCGGCGCCGTTGTCGACACCGGTGATCCCGCGCAGCCGGATCCGCACCGGCGACTGGAGGTGCAGCTCGCCGTTGTCGAAGGCCATCCGCGCCTCGGCGTCCGAGCTGAACGCCCGGCCCTCGCCCTTGCCACCCGGGGTGTAGTGGGTGAGGTGGTACAGACCGATGATCATGTCCTGGGTGGGCATGGTCACCGGCTTGCCGTCGGCCGGCTTGAGGATGTTGTTCGACGACAGCATCAGGATCCGCGCCTCGGCCTGCGCCTCGGCGGAGAGCGGCACGTGCACCGCCATCTGGTCACCGTCGAAGTCGGCGTTGAAGGCGGTGCAGACCAGCGGGTGGATCTGGATCGCCTTGCCCTCGACCAGCTGCGGCTCGAACGCCTGGATGCCCAGCCGGTGCAGGGTGGGCGCCCGGTTGAGCAGCACCGGGTGCTCGCCGATGACCTCTTCCAGCACGTCCCACACGACCGGGCGCTGCCGCTCGACCATCCGCTTGGCGGACTTGATGTTCTGCGCGTGGTTGAGGTCGACCAGCCGCTTCATCACGAACGGCTTGAACAGCTCCAGCGCCATCTGCTTGGGCAGGCCGCACTGGTGCAGCTTCAGCTTCGGGCCCACGACGATGACGGAACGGCCGGAGTAGTCGACCCGCTTGCCGAGCAGGTTCTGCCGGAACCGGCCCTGCTTGCCCTTGAGCATGTCGGAGAGCGACTTCAGCGGCCGGTTACCCGGCCCGGTGACCGGACGGCCACGACGGCCGTTGTCGAAGAGCGCGTCGACGGCCTCCTGGAGCATCCGCTTCTCGTTGTTGACGATGATCTCGGGAGCGCCGAGGTCGATCAGCCGCTTGAGGCGGTTGTTCCGGTTGATCACCCGACGGTACAGGTCGTTCAGGTCGGAGGTCGCGAAGCGGCCACCGTCGAGCTGCACCATCGGACGCAGGTCCGGCGGGATCACCGGGACGCAGTCGAGCACCATGCCGAGCGGCGAGTTGCGGGTGTTCAGGAACGCGGCGACGACCTTGAGCCGCTTGAGCGCCCGGATCTTCCGCTGCCCCTTGCCGGAACGGATGATCTCGCGGAGGTTCTCCGCCTCGGCGTCGAGGTCCATGTTCTGGACCAGCGCCTTGATCGCCTCGGCACCCATGCCACCGGTGAAGTACTCGCCGAACCGGTCCCGCAGCTCGCGGTAGAGCAGCTCGTCGGTGACCAGCTGCTTCGGCTCCAGCTTGCGGAAGGTGTCGAGCACCTCGTCCAGGCGGTCGATCTCGCGCTGGGCCCGGTCGCGGATCTGGCGCATCTCGCGCTCTCCGCCCTCCTTGACCTTGCGCCGGACGTCCGCCTTGGCACCCTCGGCCTCCAGCTCGGCCAGGTCGGCCTCGAGCTTGGCGGCCCGCTTCTCGATCTCCGAGTCGCGGCTGTTCTCGGCCTGCCGCTTCTCGGCGAGGATCTCGTTCTCGATGGTGGAGAGGTCACGGTGACGCGACTCGGCGTCCACGCTCGTCACCACGTACGAGGCGAAGTAGATGATCTTTTCGAGGTCCTTGGGGGCGAGGTCCAGCAGGTAGCCCAGCCGGCTCGGCACGCCCTTGAAGTACCAGATGTGGGTCACCGGGGCGGCCAGCTCGATGTGCCCCATGCGCTCACGACGCACCTTGGAGCGGGTCACCTCGACGCCGCAGCGCTCACAGATGATGCCCTTGAACCGGACCCGCTTGTACTTGCCGCAGTAGCACTCCCAGTCCCGTTGCGGACCGAAGATCTTCTCGCAGAAGAGCCCGTCCTTCTCCGGCTTCAGGGTGCGGTAGTTGATCGTCTCAGGCTTCTTGACCTCGCCGTGGGACCACTGACGGATGTCGTCGGCGGTGGCGAGGCCGATGCGCAGCTCGTCGAAGAAGTTGACGTCGAGCACTTGGTTATCCCTCACATCAAGTCAGCTCGGTTGATGGTTCGGCGGGAGCGGGTGCGGCGGCGATGGTGTCGCGCGCCGCCGCACCCGGCCCGATCAGACTTCGTCGACGCTGCTCACACCCTCGTTGGGCCGGCGGGAGAGGTCGATGCCGAGTTCCTCCGCCGCGCGGAACACCTCGTCGTCGGTCTCGCGCATCTCCAGGGCGACACCGTCGCTGGAGAGCACTTCGACGTTGAGACAGAGCGACTGGAGCTCCTTGAGCAACACCTTGAACGACTCGGGGATGCCCGGTTCGGGGATGTTCTCGCCCTTGACGATCGCCTCGTAGACCTTCACCCGGCCCAGGACGTCGTCGGACTTGATGGTCAGCAGCTCCTGGAGCGCGTACGCCGCGCCGTAGGCCTGCATGGCCCAGCACTCCATCTCGCCGAACCGCTGGCCACCGAACTGCGCCTTACCACCCAGCGGCTGCTGCGTGATCATCGAGTACGGACCGGTCGACCGGGCGTGGATCTTGTCGTCGACCAGGTGGTTCAGCTTCAGGATGTAGATGTAGCCCACCGCGATCGGGTCGGGCAGCGGCTCGCCGGAGCGACCGTCGAACAGCTGCGCCTTGCCGCTGGAGCCGATGAGCTGCTTGCCGTCCCGGTTGGGCAGGGTCGACGCGAGCAGACCGGAGATCTCCTCCTCGCGGGCACCGTCGAAGACCGGAGTGGCCACGTTGGTGTCCGGCTCGGCCTCGGCGGCCTCGATCGAACGCAGCGCCCGCTTCCAGTCGGCGTCGTCGCCCTCGACGTTCCAGCCGGTCTTGGCGACCCAGCCGAGGTGCGTCTCCAGGACCTGGCCGATGTTCATCCGGCCCGGCACGCCGAGCGGGTTGAGCACGATGTCGACCGGGGTGCCGTCCTCCAGGAACGGCATGTCCTCGACCGGCAGGATCTTGGAGATGACGCCCTTGTTGCCGTGCCGGCCGGCGAGCTTGTCACCGTCCTGGATCTTCCGCTTCTGGGCGACGTAGACCCGGACCAGCTCGTTGACGCCCGGCGGCAGCTCGTCGCCGTCCTCGCGGGAGAAGGTCCGTACGCCGATGACCGTGCCGGTCTCGCCGTGCGGCACCTTCAGCGAGGTGTCCCGGACCTCACGCGCCTTCTCGCCGAAGATCGCGCGGAGCAGCCGCTCCTCCGGGGTCAGCTCGGTCTCACCCTTCGGGGTGACCTTGCCGACCAGGATGTCGCCGGGGACGACCTCGGCGCCGATCCGGATGATGCCGCGCTCGTCGAGGTCGGCGAGCATCTCCTCGCTGACGTTCGGGATGTCGCGGGTGATCTCCTCCGGGCCGAGCTTGGTGTCCCGGGCGTCGACCTCGTGCTCCTCGATGTGGATCGAGGTGAGCACGTCCTGCTGCACGAGACGCTGCGACAGGATGATCGCGTCCTCGTAGTTGTGGCCCTCCCAGGTCATGAACGCCACGAGCAGGTTGCGCCCGAGCGCCATCTCGCCCTCGTCGGTGCACGGACCGTCGGCGATGACCTGGCCGGCCTCGACGCGGTCGCCCTCGAAGACCACCGGCTTCTGGTTGACGCAGGAGCCGGCGTTGGAGCGGCGGAACTTGTGCAGCAGATACGTCCGGCGGTGGCCGTCGTCCTGGTGGATGGTGATGTAGTCGGCGCAGAGGTCCTCGATCACACCACCGACCTCGGCCACCACGACGTCACCGGCGTCGACTGCGGCACGGTACTCCATGCCGGTGCCGACCAGCGGCGACTCCGCCTTGACCAGCGGCACGGCCTGCCGCTGCATGTTCGCGCCCATCAGGGCCCGGTTGGCGTCGTCGTGCTCGAGGAACGGGATCATCGCGGTCGCGACCGAGGTCATCTGACGCGGCGAGACGTCCATGTAGTCCACGGCCGACGGCGCCACGTCCTCGGTCTCGCCACCCTTACGGCGGACCAGGACCCGGTCCTCGGCGAAGGTGCCGTCTGCCAGCAGCGGCGCGTTCGCCTGGGCCTTGACGAACCGGTCCTCCTCGTCCGCGGTCAGGTAGTCGATCTGGTCGGTGACCCGACCGTCGACGACCTTCCGGTACGGCGTCTCGATGAAGCCGAACGGGTTGACCCGGGCGAAGGTGGAGAGCGCGCCGATCAGGCCGATGTTCGGGCCTTCCGGCGTCTCGATCGGGCACATCCGACCGTAGTGCGACGGGTGCACGTCCCGGACCTCGAAGCCGGCCCGCTCCCGGGACAGACCACCCGGGCCGAGCGCGCTCAGCCGACGCCGGTGGGTCAGGCCCGCCAGCGGGTTGGTCTGGTCCATGAACTGGGACAGCTGCGACGTACCGAAGAACTCCTTGATCGCCGCCACCACCGGGCGGATGTTGATCAGGGTCTGCGGCGTGATCGCCTCGACGTCCTGGGTGGTCATCCGCTCGCGGACGACCCGCTCCATCCGGGAGAGGCCGACCCGGACCTGGTTCTGGATCAGCTCGCCGACGGTGCGCAGGCGACGGTTGCCGAAGTGGTCGATGTCGTCGGCCTCGTAGCCCTCCTCACCGGCGTGCAGCCGGCAGAGGTACTCGACGGTGGCGACGATGTCGTCCTCGGTCAGCGTGCCGGTGGTGATCGGCACGCTGAGTTCGAGCTTCTTGTTGAACTTGTACCGACCGACCTTGGCGACGTCGTACCGCTTCGGGTTGAAGAAGAGGTTGT